>NZ_LKDV01000005.1:0-163173 GCF_001401875.1 Pseudoalteromonas sp. P1-13-1a
GTTATATTCCATTACTTCAACCTTAAAAATTAATTATTACCTTATTTACATTAACATAAAGTAGCTAAGTAAACCTTATCTCACGATACACATATCGCTCCTGATACAGGAGCAAAATTACTTCAAGCCAGGAAAATTTTAAATGCATTTGATATAAAAAGGTGACCGTTGGCTATCGCTCAAATAAGATCTAGAAACGGAAGTTTGCTTCCGTAATATCGCTATATAAGCTTACAAACCGTGAGTTTACTCACGTTTTGTACTTTTAGATTATAATCCTGTATCTATTGAGCACTGGGAAATACAATTTGTTATTTAACCTATACTACCAGCCATAAAATCAAATAGTGCTGGCTACAATTTGCCAACCATCCTCCGTGAAGGCGTTATAAATATTGGAAAGTTTAAGCAATTAAACCACGCAATGTACAAAGGGTTAAAGTGGTGATTAAAGCTGGACTTAGTAGAGGTAATTTACGAATTAAACCTGCAACATCTACAGTGCCAATAGGTGCTCGTAAAATACCATAAACTGAGTTCCTGAATTTATGATTTATTAAAGTACGCTAGCTAAATCATACAATCTAGGTAAAGGGTTTAAGTGAGTGTTGTTTCAAATTTAACGTGTATTTTACCAAGTCCTTCATACGTAATTTGTATCGGTTTGTTCATCTCCACCTCCATAAGGCCATTATATGAGCCGGTTATAAACACTTGGTTTTTTTCTAACTTAAAGCCATTTGCAGATAAAAAATTAATGGCCCAATAAAGTGGAAGTTGCGGTAACTTGCCTGGATGCTGCCCTGCAACATTAACGCTATTGTCGCCTTCCTGCTCCACTATAAGCGTTATATTATTACTCTCATAAGCTTTTTTCTGGCTTATTTCTGGGCCGATATACACACCTTGATTAGATAAACCGTCGGCAAGTTTTTCAAACTGTGTAGCTTCGTATTGCTTGCTAAACCTGTTTTCAATAAGCTCTAATGCTAGATGTGCACGACCTATAGCATTATCTATTTGTTCATTTGTGTATGGCTTTAATGCACTTAAGTCTTTATTTAAAACAAAAGCAATCTCTGGTTCTATCAGCGCTTTGCAATTTTCACTATTTATCAAGCACGTGTCAGTGCCTTTAATAGGTTTATGAAGCAATGGGGCTAGAGTAATTACGCCATTGCTTGATGGAAGCATACATTTCCAACCGTAAACGCTCTCATCATTGAGCTTTATCATCAATTTTTGAATTACTAAAACGTCTTCAATCGAGTCAAGCGTAAAACCTTTAGGAAGATCTGAAGCGCCACTACCGCACTTTCTTTTGCTCAATAAATGCTCTGCTATATGTTGAAGTTTTTCTGAGTTGTTCATTTTGTTGCCTTCGGGTAATACACTACTTGTGTCATGATGAAAAATTAATAATACATTGAACACACCAAAAAACATACTACCTTTGCATTTATAATATATTAGTATTTATTGTAATCTTTCAAGCAAATGTGCCCGCAATTTAGAGCTATGGATTTGCTCAATTAATTCATTCATATTTGCGCTAGATGTGCCTGTATAGTCGATATAGCTTTTGATAGCGAAATACTTCGATTGTTCGCCTTCTAGGGTAAATATCCATTCTCGTGCATCACTTAATTCATGTTCTGGCCATTGACTGATAACAGAATAAGCTAGATTAGGTTGAAATGATGAAGGATAACTATAAAACTCATCTTGTACCTGCTTCGAGTTATTTTTAGTAAGAGTTTGCGCTAGTTGGTGTTGAATAATATGTCGATTGTTACCGGCTATCTCAGTGTGGACTTCAAGGTAATTTAATAGCTGCATAGGGCCTAATTTAGCCCAGGTTTGTAAAAGCCTAAGCTCTGCCTCTTGTTTAATTTTTTCATTGCTTAAGTTATTCAACCATTCGATCCCATCATAGGGTGATACAGCCACTTGACTGCTCAAATAGTCATCAACAATACTTTGATCTGAATGAAGTATTTCAAAATTTAAAATAATATCCCCAGCGACAGGTAAATTATCTGTAATTAAGAAATGTATTACTTGGCTTATATATAACATGTGCTCTGGCGCTTTATATTGCTCACTCAGCCAATGGACACATTCTAATGGCGCTTCTTTGGCCCAATTAAGTAAATGGTTACTTATGGTTTTTATACGTAACTCTTTATCTCTAATTAACAAAGCCTTATCAAGTATGGCCGTATAGATTGGCTTTTCTGTTTCAACATCTTCGGCAGGTGAAGCTTTAGGCTTGAGCGTTTCTATTGCGTGTTTTGTATTATTTATTTCAAAATGCATTTGCGCAGAAGTTTCTTCGATGACTTGCTTATTGTCGTTTACTTGTATTAAATAAACATAACCGCAAATGATTAGTAAACTAATGCTAATTATCCACTTGCCGTATAAATTTACCTTTTTCATACCCCCTCCAAAAAGTAGAAGCCTGAGACTATAAATAAAGTGCCTCAATCCTTCGAGGCTAATTTAAGTTAGCTTAATTCACCGTGATGGTTAATTTATCTAATTTACCTTTATTTTTAGTTTTAACCGTAATCGTCGCAGTACCTTTACTCCTCGCTTTTACAACACCAGCACTGTTCACAGTTGCCACATTTTTATTGCTTGATGAATAAATGACTTTTTTATTGGTTGCACAGTTAGGCAGTACTGTACTTTCAAGTGTTATAGATTGACCCTTTCTAAGTGTCTGTTTTGCTGAACTTAGTTGCACACTATTGACAGCGACAAAGGTGTTCGGACATGACTGTCCCTCGCCAGGATCAGAGTTGTTATTGCCCACCTTTACCCAGGTTCTTACATAATCAACTTCCATTGAGGTTGGGAAGCCTTCTGCTGATTTATTCGCTGATGGGTAAAATTGATTACATTTCCATTGTGTATGCGGCGCGCGTAAGCCTTGTGATAATGTGAGGTTCATTTGACGATGCCAGTATAAATTTTCCTTTTCACCTACTACTTTACCATCAACATACCAAGTGATCTTGTCTTTAGTCACATTGACACCATAAGTGTGAAAGTCATTTCGAGGATCGAAAGGTAAATGGTATCCGTTATGATTCGTTTGCGGAAAAGACCCTGGACGCATCCATGTTGGTTTACCATTTTTTACTACAATATTGTGTAAGTCATGATCAGATTCTCTCACGGCACTTTTTTGAGTAAGTTCTACTACGTCTATTTCGCTATATTGAACATCCCCTTCTTTCGTTAATGAACGGTCAATGGTGCTATACATCCAAAAAGCAGGCGATACGCCAGGAAATGTACTCGCTCCTTTGATTCGAGCTTCGTAATAGCCATAATTACCTGTAGCTCTTGATTTAGCGACTCCCGATGTATAATAAAGTGGGTAATTTGCAACTTGCTGCTGATTACAGCCATCCCAGAATGTACGCTGATGAGATTCTCGCTTAGTGGTTAATTTTAGTTTGCCATTAGATACTGTCGCATTTTCATTTTTCCATGACCAAACCCCATAGTTTTCTGTTTGAAAGTTCCACTTTGTCGCATCTTTTACGTTAAATTCGTCAGAGCGTTTGGCTTGTAAAATCCATGTTTCACCAGGTTTGGCGATGGGAGGTTGCATAGATGCTGCTTGCGATGCTGCACTTAAAAAAAGCATACTCATAGCTGATATAGGGAATGCCACGATACTTATAGGTTTCATTTATTTATCCATCCTTTGTTGGTGTGAACTGAGCCGCAGCCCAGTAATAGTTGCAGTGTTATAATCGATGAATTTGAATTTACAGATATGTGCTTCTTACCTGTCAGTCTAACTCTCGTTACTCGCGCAAAATTAAGCTGAGCGAGTGGAGATATTTAATATTTATATACAACACCAAACCTCAAAAAATGGTTTTACTGTTCTCTAAAAATGGCTTTTAATCGTTATTTAGTTGTAGTTTTAGCTGGAAAAAGTACGTTTAAATTGCTTCGGCGTGTAGTTTGTTCGTTTTTTAAAAACCGTAGCAAAGTAGTTTGAATTATTAAAACCGACCTCGTAAGCGGTTTCTGTAACAGATTTTTTTAGTAATACTTTTTTAGCCTTTTCTATTCTTATTTCAATAATTTTATTATTGATTGTCTCATCCGTAGCTAACTTAAATTGCTTTACAAGGTAGGAGCGACTTACGCCAACGGAAAGAGCAATCGTGTCTATATTTATATCTTTGAAGTAATTGTTTTCTATATATAAAAGTGCATTGTTTACAACACTATTATTAATATGAACCTGCTTTGCTTTACTATTAATGCACTCATTTTTATCGTCTTGTTGCTGGCTACTGTTATAAAGCGCTGTGTTTACATTCCCGCTGAAATTAACTTTATTAGCGTTAGAAGAGGAACTAAGTATTTGGCTATTCTGATAAGTGGTTATTTCTAAAGGGTTACTAAAATGACTTTTATTTTTAACAGCATAATTTGCTATTTTTATATCTTTTAACATGGTACCTAACCAAATCAATCCACATAGACTAGTACCTGAATAGTACATAACCCAATGCGCTGATGTACTGCCTAAAATGGCGATACAACCTAAACTAATTGCGCTGTATATATAACCTTTGTTTTGTGCTTTTGGTGTGTGCAACAATAAATAGCAACATGGTGTAATTAACAAAACCATAAAGGTAATGCTCTGCAAGTAGTAAATATGAGTGAGTTTAAGCCAATCAATAGGCGGTATTATTACCCCAAAATCTTCAAGCACGTTAATTTTAGGATGCTGTAACTCTGTTAAAACTAAAAAGCACAATGAAAAAGCGATGCCAAAGCTATAGCTAAAACAGGTAACAGATTTGGGTAATCTAACATCGGAAAATTTAAAAAGTGCAATTAACAGTGAAGGTAAACCTAACCCAAAAAATAAAATTGTTCGCCCTAATTGGATGTATGGTTTGGCGTGTTCAATAGGAAGAATATTGAAAGCGGGACCACATAAATAAAAAATAAAGGTTGCGAAAAACACAGCAAAATAGTTATACGACGAACCAAAACGCCGTCGCTCTATAGAAAAGTACACAATTGCAGTAAAAAAAATAGTCGCAACTAACATCGGCACAATGCAGCGCAAAAATACGCCCCACGTCAATAAATTGTCTAACACGCCCTTTCGCCTTATACCCAAAAAGAATACATAGTATGTTTATATAAATATAACAAATAGGCCAGATATAAATTGTAACTAAGTAGTTAATTTATAGTTATTCAACTCTGATAATTTTTAAAAAGCAGCTGACTGGAACAACAAAATATTGAAGCGAAATAAATTCTTTACTTGACGCATAAACATATGATGTTTAGATTCGTAAAATGTTACCTGTTTTTTATTTATACACTGACTTCTATCTATAACAATAAGGAGAGTTACAATGCACACTAAAAAGAAACTAGTACTTGCTATATTAACGTCACTATCAAGCTATTCGTACGCGCATGCGTCCGATGTTTCTGCTACCGCTAAGGACAATGATGATACAGAAATAATTGTCGTAACTGGTGTACGATCAAGTCTCGAAGCCGCATCATCACTAAAACGCTACAGTGATAGTGTTCAAGATAGTATTGTTGCTGAAGATATTGGTAAATTTCCAGACCAAAATGTTGCCGAATCCTTACAGCGTATACCTGGTGTTTCAATTAATCGCGTTAATGGCGAAGGCTCAAAAATAACAGTGCGTGGTTTTGGCCCCGAATTTAACGTTGTTACTTTAAACGGACGCACACTGGCAACGTCTGAAATTGGCCGCTCTTTTGATTTTCAAGTATTAGCTGCAGAGCTTATATCGGGTGCAGACGTCGTAAAATCTCCTACAGCTAAAACGCCTGAAGGGAGTATTGGCGCGTATGTTAACGTTAAAACAGCACATCCATTAGATAACCCCGGATTGCATGTACTGGGTTCAATTAATGCTAAATACAGTGATCTCTCTGGTGAGAGTAGCCCTGAATATTCGGCTTTGTTTAGTAATACCTTTGCAGATGATACTCTCGGCTTTAACATTGCGCTGTCGCAACAAAAAAGTGATAACCGATATGACTCAATGGGTACAACTCGTTGGTTATTACTTAACAATGAGCCAGGGGTTATTGAAGGTGATATTTATAATTTAAATGGGAATGTGGTTACACCCAGTATACTCCGCCATGCTGGGCGAATTGAATACGCCTTGGGTCAAGAAAGCCGTGAGCGCATAGGTGTTAACACCAGTTTACAATGGGCGCCAGATTCAAGTTTTACCAATACATTTGATTACATGTATACCGACCTCTCAGTAGAAACGCAAACGCAAGGTTTACAAGCGGGTCTACAGTATCCTAATTGGCGAAATGTAGTTGTGTCAGACAATGGCACCATTTTATCGGGTACTAAGTTTTCAGGTAGAACACAGGGAGGAACCGGTGAGAATGTTGATTTTAGAATTGATGGTTTATTCCAAGAGCTTGAATCAAAATCAAAAACGCAGGCATTTGGGTTTAATTCTGTAAAGGAATTTGATGTATTAACGCTTGAATTCGACATAGCCCATTCAACATCTAAATCAACGCCGCGTAGCGATCTATTGGTCCCTAATTATATTTCACCAGAGCGAAACGATAGTTTAAATTTTGATTTTAGAAACACAGATACCGTCAATTTAGATACCACGATCGATTATGCTTCGCCTTCAAGCGTAAGAGCACACTGGAACTTAGTTTCACATTATGAATTAGAAGACACAATTACGGAGCTACAAACAAAAGGTAAATACCTATTCGATTTAGAGTTTACTGAAAGCCTTACCTTGGACTCAATCGATTTTGGTATTGCGTATTCGGACCGTGAAAAAATAAGAGATCGCTATGAAACTTTCCATGAAGATAACTGTGGTTTAATTGTTCCTGGTGCCGATATTTGCGGTGAGCTTAGAGACATGCCAGATGATATATTTTCAGCAAGCCCCTATTCAGACTTTTTAAGTGGCGAGCAAGGTAATTTCCCTCGTGATTTTTTATTTGCAGATATCAATAAATATCATAGTGCAATTGCCCAAATGACAAAAAACCCCAATTGGCCAAATGAGCAATATAATGAGATCGCATCATCAAAAGTAACTGAAGAAAAAATAAGTGCTTATAGTCAATTTAATTTTAGCGGCTTGGTTAATGATTATGATTGGCGTGGTAATTTCGGTGTTCGTTATGTAAAAACTGAAACAAAATCTTCGGGATATGGAAAACGCCGCTTAGGGTATACAGGTGAGCTTGATAATGGCCAACCATTATTAGTTGTAGAGTATACAGATTCAGGAATTCTTGAAGCAGAAAATAGTTATACCAATTGGCTACCCAGCGCTAATTTTAGTATTAACTTATCAGATAATTTATTAGTCAGAGCAGCAGCTGCAAAAGTGATGTCTCGCCCTGCCATCGACGATATTGGTGTGCAAACAACCTATACTGATATGCAAGCGGGCAGTTTTTCGCAAACAGGTGGAAACCCTTATTTAGCGCCTTATAAAGCCAACCAATATGACTTATCTTTTGAATATTACAGTGACAGTGGGGATGCATACGCAATTAACTTTTTTAGAAAAGATATATCGAGTTCAATTGGGCAAGTTACCTACCTAGATAGTACCCCTGATATTTGGGATGGAGAGCAATATGTTGATTCTTCAGTTAGTATCGATGGGTACGGAAATGTTAACGAAACGATTAATACTAAACAAAACCAACCTGGCGGAACAATTAGCGGGGTAGAGTTAGCTTTACAACATAATATGGACTATTTACCGCGCTTTTTAAATGGCTTAGGGATACAAGCAAACTATACGTGGGCCGAGACTAAAAACAATAACACTCAAAAAATAGATCTCCCAGGTGTAACTGACCCAGGTGATAAATTAGAGGGGTTTGCCGAAAACTCATATAACATTGTCGCCTACTACGACAAAAACGCATTTCAGGCACGCTTAGCCTACAACTGGCGGGATGACTTTTTAAGTAGCCGAGCTGGTGTAAAAAGTGGCGGATTACCCGAGCATACTGCAGCCTATGGTCAGCTTGACTTTAGTATGTCTTATGCACTAAATGATAACTTTACGATCACAGGTGAAGCAATAAACATTACTGATGAACGCGTTTATCAGTACGCGGATATAAAAGAAAGAGTGATAAATGTGCAGTACACAGGCCCACGATATCGAATAGGCTTACGCGCCAAGTTCTAAGTACTAAAATAAATATTCCAAATTGCAATAAAGATCGCTTTTACGCGATCTTTTTTCGCAAAAGCAATAGGCTTAAATTATGTATATTAGCCATCAATATAGGCTTTTATCCCCGCCCCTGTATTTAAATCCATAGAATTAATATTCTATATAATAGGTTATGTTACGTTGACTATATAAACATATTATGTTTATATAGTAAGTATGAGTGAACTTATATATTACGACCTTAAACAAACATCTGGAATGGCAGCAAGCCTTTCTGTGCAAGTTGCTAAAGAAATAGGCAGACGCATCGTCTCTGGCTCATTTGAAGCTGGTAATTTAATTGATGATGAAGATGCATTAGCTAAACGCTACCAAGTGAGTCGTGTAGTTGTGCGCGATGCTGTTAAAATTTTAGTTAGCAAGGGGCTCTTAGATGTACGCAGAGGCATTGGTACGCGCGTGCTACCTCGAGATAGATGGAATATGCTCGACGATGATGTTTTAGCATGGCATTTATCAGCGCCACCTAATCGCAAGTTTTTAGAGCAATTAATGGATGTGCGTTTGGCTTTTGAGCCAAAAGCTGCTCGCTGGGCTGCAGAGCGCGCACGCCCTGAAGATTTGATCGAAATAGCCGCTGCTTGCGAGCGCATGGCTAAACCCGACAACAGCGCTGAAGATTTTATTATTGCAGACTCCCTTTTTCATAAAGCCATTATAAAAGCCGCTCAAAATAGCTTTTTAGCTTCAATGGAAGGCGTTATTTATTCCGCTCTATTAGTGAGTATTAAAGTAACAAATAAAGATCCACGTGATAACGGTGCATCTATTCCATTTCATCGTGAAGTGTACGAAGCCATTGCAGCCAAAGATGGTGAAAAAGCTGAGTTACTTACCGAAAAACTCCTCAAAGACGCCAGCTTTCGTCTTTCTGCGACAGTAAATAATAAATAGCCATTGTTTATTGTCGCGAATTCGTATAAATAGTACGTATAAATAAATTATACGGACACTAAGATACTATGAGCGAACTAACGTACTACGATCTAAGACGCAGCAACGCGATGTCACCGAGTCTACCTGTTCAGGTGGCAAAAGAATTAGGCCGTAGAATAGTCGCTGGCACCTACACTCCTGGTTCACTTATTGATGATGAAAACCGTTTAGCTGAACGCTTTCAAGTAAGTAGAGTCGTTGTTCGAGATGCTGTAAAAATTCTTGTTGGTAAAGGCCTTTTAGACGTACGCAGAGGCATAGGAACCCGCGTAAAAACCCGTGACAACTGGGCTTTACTTGATGACGATGTATTGGCTTGGCATTTAAGTGCCCCGCTTAACCCTGAGTTTTTAACTCAATTAATGGAGTTTCGTTTAGCATTTGAACCAAAAGCGGCAAGTGTTGCTGCTCAGCGTGCAACCCCTGAAGATGTTAAAGCCATAGAAGATGCGTTAAATGAAATGCAAAGCTCAGTAAGCGATTTAGATAAATTTGTTATTGCTGATGCACATTTTCATGGTGCTATCCTTCGCGCTTCACACAATGAATTATTTATATCTATGGAGTGTGTGATTTTTTCAGCTTTACTTGTGAGTATTAAAGTAACTAACCAAAGTGCAGAAAGTAACCATGCTTCTATTCCATTTCATAAAGAAGTGTTTGATGCAATTGCAACAGGTGACAGCAATAAAGCGCATGCTTTAACCGAAAAACTATTAGCAGATGCTAAAGCTAATTTAGCCAAATTAATGAATATCTGAATTAAATAGCGGCACTAACAAATCATTTAAAGTGAGAGGAATGATTAGCTAATGCCGCAAACACACAACGCTTTTAAAACTTAATTACTTACAGGTAGTATGCTGCATACTTCTTGGCATTGGCTGTAAATTCTTCTAAGCCCATGCCTGCTTTGTACAAGCCACTACCTAAGCCAAAACCAGATGCCCCCGCATTAACAAATTCATCTTGATTTTTCGGTGACACACCGCCAACAGGGTAAATATTAATACCCGAAAGCACGGCAGTAATTGCTTTTAAACCTTTTGGGCCGGCTGTATCTGCTGGAAAAAACTTAAGCGCGTCTGCACCGGCATGTAATGCAGCAAACCCTTCAGTCGGCGTGTAAAACCCTGGTACGCAGTACAGTCCTTTTGATTTACTAAAACGGATCAGCTCTACATCGCTGTGTGGCGAAATAATAATACGCCCGCCCGCTTCAATCACTTTTTCAACTTCGTTTTTGGTAACAACGGTGCCTGCACCAATAATCGCTATATCAGCGTATTTCTTGCTTAACAGTTCAATGCTTTTAAAAGCATCTGGAGAGTTTAATGGCACTTCAATAACGCGGTAACCGATATCAATAAGCACCTTTGCATAATCGAGTACTTCGTTGGGTGTAATACCGCGCAAAATAGCAACTAATGGTAATTGCTTCATTGCTTGTGTGAGTGAAATTAATGACATTTTTGACTTTCCTTATCAGTGATAAACCCTGCTTTTACAGCAAGCGTAAACATGCCTATTGTAGAAGCGGTTGCACTGCTTAAAATAGAAGACGTAAATCCGAGCTCTTTTAGGGCTTCGCAATAAAGTGTGTTTAAACTTGAATTACCAATCAGATAGACATGTTTAATATCGTTAAGCTGGGTTTTGATACCCGCAAGCTCGGCGCCAATCAATAAACCCGAAAGGTAACTTGGCACATGTTCTGCTAATAACTGCTTATCTAATTTTAATGTACGTGCACTAAATAAAGCGCTCAATAAGCTAGTTTGAGTTTGACTAACACCTACTCCTTTTATAAAGCTAGGTATGTCTGTCTGTGTAATATCTAATGAATCTAGGCCATCGCTTAAAATGCTATGCTTAGACAACAAATTAAACATTTCGCCAGTCATATATGTACTTAAACTCGTTATAACCGTTTTTTGCTGAGTATCCTTTGCAACTTCAACCCATTTTGAATGCGTCCCAGGTAAGCAAAACATAGTTTCACTTAATGTTTTATTGCTAAGCTCCCCAGATTGCTTTTCCACAGCTAAAACAGCCCCAAAAACCTGCACCTCTTCACCACGCATTACATCGCAAACGTTATTTTCCATCACATACTTTACGCCAGGAACAATACGAATATCTAAGTTAGATTTATTTTTTGCAAGTTGTAAATTATTTGCCATGTCAGCTGAGGTACAAGGCGCATTTACATAACCTGTATCTTGCCAGCCGATTGCGCCACCCACCATGCCAGCCATCATTATGGGTAGCTTTTTGTTTGCTATCCACGGTGAGATATAACCGAGCAACACGGTTTCTATACAGCCGTTTTTTATATTTAATACACCAAGATCGCCGTTTACGGTATCTAAAATAGCGCCTTCGTTATTGATTAAAAAAGCTCTAAAATTAGAGCTTCCCCAATCAACAACAATCAGCACCGGTAAGTTACTATTGCTGTTGTTCATCAAGCTGTCCTTAACTATTAAATTGATACTTCGTAATGTTTAATAAAGTCAAGATCTGGCTCTATTCCAAGACCTGGGCCTTTTGGAAGTGCAACAGTGCCATTGTTATTTTTAACCTGCTCGTTTATGTTTAACGACTCTTGCAGTAACTGCTCTCTGAACAAGTTAGGTGTTGTATCGTATTCCAGCATAGGCTGTACAGGGTGTGCAGCCCCAGGTAAGTCTGGAAGTGCTGCCAATAAATGAAGGTTTGTGCCTACCGCAATTGCTGAGCCCCACACATGATTTACTACAGGAACAAAATGCGCATGCGCTATAGCCAATACTTTTTGATATTCGGTAATACCGCCAAGCGCACATACTTCGGGTTGTAATAAATCAACACATCTATTTTTAATTAAATCTCTGAAGCCCCAGCGAGTAAATTCAGCTTCGCCACCGGCAATACTCATATCTAGGGCTTCACACAAGTCACGGTAGCCTTGGTGATCTTCTGGCGCAACCGGTTCTTCAAACCAGTAAACACCTAAGTTTTGTAGTTCACGACCTAATGGAATAGCTTCACGCGCAGTATAGGCATGGTTTGCATCAACCATTAAGCGCATATCACTCCCAATACCTTTACGTACGGCCTCAACAAGCTTTACATCACGCTCTGGAGAGAGACCAATTTTCATTTTCATTGCCGTAAAGCCCATTTCTTTAATGCGTTGGCTTTCTTCGGTGAATCGCTCCTCTAAATTAGGAAACTTTTGTAACATCATACCGTAACCATAAGCAGGTATACGCTCTCTATAAGCCCCCCCTAACAGTTTATAAACGGGCTGATTTAAAAACTTACCTGCGATATCCCACAGCGCAATATCAACGCCAGATAACGACTGAATTGGCATGCCTTTTTGGCCATGATCGCGTAATAAGTTGTAAACTTTGTGCCAAATAACGTCCCTATCAAGCGGATCCATACCCAAAATCATCGGTTGAATGACATGTTCAACGATTGTTTTATTGGCAAATGCAACACCGCCACCACCGAAGCACTCGCCCCAACCAGTAATACCTATATCAGTACGTACTTCAACCAAATGTGCAGTGCGTTTTGCATAGTACTGCTGAGAATAACCTAGCTCTTCATCTAGGTCGTATTGTAAAACGTGGCTAATAATTTGAGTTATTTTCATTGTCTGTTCCTTAAACCTTTAACGCACGTGAAACACGTTTGTAGACGAGGTAATCATCTAAAGCTAATAACGAGCAATCAGCCCCAACACCCGATTGTTTAATGCCAAAGTGCGGTAAATTAATACTGTACTTAATCCCGTTTACTTGTACTTCGCCAAAGCGTAAATGCTTAGCAAAATAAGAAATAGTGTCTTCGTTGTTGCTAAAAATAAATGAGCTTAAACCAGCATCTGTGTCATTAGCATCGCTAAGCACTTGCTCGTTATCACTAAATATAATAATGCTAATAACAGGGCCAAATATTTCGTCTTTGTAGATTTTCATGCTCGAATCAACATTTGTGAGCACGGTTGGTTCGTAAAAATATCCAGTAACGCCAGCAGGCTTTTTACCCCCTAATTGTAATTTTGCCCCATTTTGCTGTGCATCCTTCACTAGCTCATCGATACGTTGCCATGAGTTGGCATCCATAACAGGGCCCATATCAATAGCCTCGTTTTTATCAAAACCAACCTTTACTGCTTTTGCACGTGTAAGTACTTTTTCAATAAATTCATCTGCAACGCTTTCGTGTACAAATACGCGGTTTGGGGTCACACAAATTTGCCCTGCGTTGGCAAATTTAACGCCACAAATTACATCTGCCGCGTTATCTAAATTTGCATCGCTACATACAATAGCCGGTGCATTACCACCAAGTTCCATTGAATAACGCTTAATTGAGGTAGCGCCTGTTGCAATGACATGCTTACCTACATTAGTAGAGCCAATTAAAGTAAGTATTGAGGGAATAGTTGATGCTGAAATGGCATCGCCTACAGCGCTATCAGCGCCCGAAAGTATGTTAACCACACCTGCTGGCAAGCCTATTTGCTGACATAATTCACCTACTGCATATGCAGACAAAGGGGTTTTGCTTGACGGCTTTACTACAAGTGGACAGCCTGCTGCCATTGCTGGGCCTAATTTATAAGCTAAATTTAATAATGGAAAATTCCACGCTAAAAAGGCAGCGGCTACACCCGCCGGCTCGCGGCTTAATGTATGACTATGTGTGCCTTCAGTGTCATTTAATTCTTCGTCAACCATATTAACAATAGCGTTGGCATAGAAGGTCAGGCTATCAACCAACATTTGATAGTCATCAGCGGTTGAGTCCCACGGTTTTGCCATTTCTAAATGAACGCATTCACGTAGGTGCTCTTCATTTTCAATTACAGCATCACGCAGTTTAAGCATCCATTGTGCACGCTCTTTTGCAGGCGTCGCTGACCAAGTTGCAAACGCGCTTTGCGCAGCATCAAGTGCTAACGACGCTTCATTTATACCTGCTGCTGATATTTGCCCAACAGCTTCAAGTGTTGCAGGGTTAATAACATCAGTTGAAACATCACTGGTTATCAATTTACCGCCAATATACAGTTGTTTAGAAAGCATTCTGTCGCTCCATTATTATCTACAACACCCACAAGGGCTAAATGATCAAAGAAAGGCACGCCGGCCTTAATACATAACAACTATTTAAACATATGATGTTTGAATGAGCAAACAGAAAATACATTTAGTTAACAAAAAATACTAGTCGCCAAAACTTAGTTTGGCCTTTTTCCACTATGCCATGTTCACTATTTTGAATTGAATGTTGTAAAGAATCGCTATTACCTATACACGGCTCTATCCCCAGTACAAAAGGAGCTGAAGCTCCAGTGGCAGACCAACCATTGTAATTAAACCAAAGCCCTAAGTGACTTATGATTGCTGATGAAAATTCAAACCCACAGCTTTGTTGGGCTTTATCATCTACTAGTTTTACAATTATATTTTGATCTTTATGACTACCCGTATTTAAGTGTTTGCTAAAAATCTTACTTGCAAAACCACTACTATAGGGCATAACTTCATTTAGCGGCGGGACTTTAGTTGAGTACTCACTCCATTTAATAAAAGCACTATTAACGTTATAAAAGCGACTAAGCCCTTCATCAACTTTAAAGTCTATATGTTTGCTATTTATCAAAATACGCATTTGGGGTTCTACGGCAAAAATAGGATGCGCTGACCAAACAAATGGAAGATTATCAGTTGTGTTATTTTTTATTTGGTAGTCAACAAGTAGTCGTTTACTGTGTTTTTTTAAGGTAAACGTTCTTATAAATGTAAACGTAGAGTCAAAAACCTCAGCTTGTAAGTTAAGTACTATTTCTTCATCGCTAATATGAGTATTCGTTATTTGCCATGCTTGGCACCACAGCTCACCATGATCATGTGAAAAATACGTTTTATCGGGGATGTGTTCATACACCTGAGGAGAAATACCCGGGAAACATTCATCCCAGCCACCGTTATCATGCTCAGAAAAATCATTGTTTTTTGTAATTTTTAAAGTGATTTTTTTATCGTCAGCAAGCCACTCTCTATTGTGCTTTAAGCTTACAATAGAGGTGACTTTCGCACCCAGCTGAGGAATAACTGTAATAGCAAGCTCACTATTTTTTAGCAAAATAGCCTCAAACCCATGAGCTTTACAGTGTGTTAAGTTAAGCACCTCAATCGTGATAGATTACAGAACGGCCGCCATCAATAATGAGGCTTTGCCCTGTCATAAAACTCGAATCTGAACTGGCTAAAAACACGGCTGGATAGGCAATTTCTTCAGTTGTCCCATTTCGTTTTAAAGGATGTACGTCCCCCATTGCTTTGCGTGATGCTTGAGGATCGTCTGTTTGCTCCCATGCTTTAAATGCCATAGGTGTTTCTATCATCCCTGGGCACAGCGCATTCACTCGTATGTTGTGCTTTGCGTATTCAACGGCTAAGTTTTTAGTAAGCCCTATAACGGCGTGCTTTGTTACCGCATACGGAAAATATCCCGGTACAATTTTATATGAATGCACAGAACCTACATTTATAATACTGCCCCGGCCTAACTCTTTCATATGCTCAAGCACGGCCGCTGCACACTGCCACATACCTTCAACATTGACCGAAAAGCTATCACGCCACATTTGTGGAGTAACATCATCTACGTTTCGCCCAGGGCTAATTAAAGCGGCGTTATTAACTAAAATACTGGGCTTGCCAAGCTCATTGACTACTTTTACAACCATGTTTTTTATAGCCGTTTCGTCGCTAATATCAGTATGCGCAAAAATAGCATCAAACCCTTTGCTTTTTAGCTCTGCTACAACGCTTTCGCCCATTTCTTTATTTATATCAGCAACACACACTTTAGCGCCTTGCTCACAAAATACGCGTGCTACTGTTTTTCCAATTCCATCGGCTGCGCCAGTGACAATAGCAACTTCGTTTAATAATCGTGATGACATAGATATGTTCCTTATTTATTAAGCCCTGGGACCAAATCGCGTTCAATGGCCTCAATAGACTTGCCCTTCGTTTCGGGAAGTATAAATGCCATAACAATACAGCCCACAATAGCGACGCCTCCATAATATAAAAACGTATTTGCTGCGCCCATGTTCTCTAACTGCCAAGGAAAAAACTGCTGAATACTCCAGCTAGAAATACTCTGTACTAACGCGGCAAAGGGCAATGCAACGCTGCGTACTCGACTTGAAAATATCTCCGAAAATATCACCCACATAATTGGTCCTATCGACATATTAAAAGCGGCTAAAAATGCAAATAATCCAAATAGAACATACGCAGGGCTAATATTTATAGAAGCATTAATAATTGCACCGGTAACAACTGGTAGCTCTTTTTTACTGTAAATAGTGGCTAAATCAGCTTTTAGCGCAACATCAGTGCTGTATATTTTATTTTCGAAAACGTGCAGCTTTGTGATATCTACTTTTTGATCTGCAACTTTGCTTATTGCTTCACTGTTTAGTGAGTAGGTGGCATTCTCAAAGCCATACCAAATTGACATATGTGCAACAGCAATCAGCAGCAAACCGGTAATTGTTAAAGTTCTTCTGCCAAGTTTTTCAACAAAAAATATGGCGACCAATGTAAACAGTACAGATACCGCACCAAGTACTATTGTTTGTAAAAATGAGTTTTCGACACTCATTCCTATTTGTTCAAACACGGTAGGTGCATAAAACAATACAGCATTCATACCGGTTGCACCTTGCACTACTGCGTAACATACAGCAAGTAAGACAACAAAACGCATTGGCTTACTAAATAACACCCTAAGTTGCTCAAGCGCACTGTTTTTCGAATCTTCTTGAATAGTTGCTTTAATATCATTAAGTACAAGCTCGGTATCGTCGTTATTTATTCCCATACCTTTAAATACAGTGCGCGCCTCTTCATCACGCTTTTTGCTCATTAACCAGCGTGGCGATTCTGGAATTGTCAGTAGTAACGAAAACCAAATAATATTAGGCACAATCTCAAAGCCAAGCATATAACGCCAAATATTAACCTCATTTAACCATTCAATTGAGCCCATATATTTAACAAAAAAGTAATTAACAATAAACGCAAATAAACTACCTAAGGTTATAAGCAACTGATTAACTGATACAAATTTCCCTCGTTTATTAGCGGGTGCAATTTCACCAATATACATGGCTGAGACGGTTATGGAGGCAAATGCGACCCCTCCTATAAAGCGGCCAACAACCAGCATGGGGTAACTTACCGCAAAAGCAGAAATAACAGTAGAGAGTGAATATGTTAAAGCAATGCCAACAAGTACCTTTTTACGACCAAATTTTTGGCATAAAGTACCAGTAAAAAACAGTGCGATGATTACGCCAACAATGGCGCAACCCACTACATTACCGGTTTGTAAACTAGTCAGCTCAAACTGCGAGCTAACATAGCGTAACGCGCCGGATATATTGGCCGCATCTAGGCCAAATACAAACCCGCCAAATGCGGCAATGAGAGAGTATTTAATTGCTTTTGTGGATTGTGTGTGTGTGTCTTTCAATGTATTACCCTTAGTTTTATTTTTATGCTTTTACTGTGCTGCTAATCAATGCATCGCACATATAAAAGAATAATACCAATAGAAAAAGTAAAATAATGCAAACATATGATGTTTAGCTATACGATGTACTTTTCATCTCATGTCTAAAAAATGTAAGAGGAAAAGCAAAATTAATATTTAAACTTAATACTTAAAATTAAAAGCCATCTATTTTAACGCAAGGTTCCAGCGCCCCTTTTACGGCATTTTTAAATACAAGCGTAGCGCCGTGAGGGATAGCATCAAATGGCGTATCTTCTAGCCCACATTGCGCTGACGTTACGTAAAGCGTTGTTCCATCATCACCAAACGCTGGGCAGGTAGGGCGAGGTGTTTGCGTCTCTAAGCTTCGAATTACTTTCGCATCTGGCGAAATACAATCTACACGTGCGCCATCCCAAAGTGCTGTCCACATATTGCCTTCGCTATCAATTACCGCACCATCAGGCGAAACCTGTGTATTTGAATAATCAAAAAATATCACAGCATCACCTATCGGGGCTCCTGTATCCGAGTTTACATCCAAACAGTAAATTTTTTGAACTGCGGAGTCTGCGTAATAGGCTTTAGCGCGTTTTTTATCAAAGCAAATGCCATTCGGTATAGTTAAATCACTAACAACTTGAGTAACTACGCCGTTATAAAAACGATATATAGCCCCTTTATTTTCTTTTGCATCGGTATGCATTGTGCTTATCCAAAATCCACCCCAAGGGTCAGCACGCCCATCGTTACTTCTGTTATCGGGTTTATCTGCTTCAACGCTGCACAAAAAAGTGTGCTTATGCGTACTGGTGTTATAAGTATTTAGGCCTTTATCACTTGCTAGTAAAAGGGTTTCGTTGTTTACCCATGCCAGGGCGGTAACCATATCATCTAAGCGTTGCACAGCTTTATGGTCGCCTTTTTTACTGTGCAAAATATGGTTTGGAAAATCGACCCAATAAAGCGTTTGTGTGATCGGGTGCCACAAAGGGCCCTCGCCTACAAAATTTAGTGTGTTATCAAAAACAGTTGCTGTAAGTGTATTCATATAATTCTCTGCGCAAGTTACCAGTTAGTATGTGAGCCATCACGCTTTGATAAATGCGGCGCTTCGGTTTCTACAGGGGTTGCTAATCTGAACGCGGCTTCGTTCACTTCAACACCTAAACCAGGTACTTCAGGAATAGTAAACTTATTACCTGTTAATACATGCTGCTTAGGAAAAAGAAGTGGATCATGGGCGCCAAACTCACTAAACGGACCTTGATGTGTTTCCATTAAGCCTAAATTTGGTAGCGCTGCAGCAAAATGATTTGTGGCCGCTGTGCATACAGGGCCAAGCGGGTTATGTGGCATAACATCTATATAATGTGCCTCAGCCCAACCAGCCACTTTCATCGCCTCCGTTAAGCCACCAATGTTACACACATCAACACGTAAGTACTGAGTTAGCCCCTGCTCTATATAAGGCTTAGCCGCCCATTTAGAGCTAAACTCTTCACCAATCGCAAAAGGAATATGCGTTAAAGTACGCAGCGTTTTATACGCATCAGGGGATTCATGGCGAATAGGCTCTTCAATAAAATCGAGTGTATCGGGCTTTAAACGTTGGCAAAACGAAGCAGCTTCAGCCACGCTTAATCTGTGATGGTAATCAATACCAAGTGTAATATCAGGTCCCAGCACTTTACGCAGTTCATTTAAGCAACGGGCTGTTCTGGTAATAGATTCTTGAGGCTCAAAAAATGCTGGGTCATCAAAACGACTCGGTATCACTCTTATTGTCGTCCAACCAAGTGCAACAAGTGCTTTAGCTTCTTTTACTAAATCATCAAATTTATCTGGGTCGGCCTCAGTATAACAACACGCAAAACATTCTATATGCTCACGTTGTTTACCGCCTAAAAGTTGATACACCGGCACTTGTAAAGATTTAGCCAATATATCGTAAAGCGCAATATCAATTGCTGAAATTGCAGCCGTAATCACACGGCCACCTTCAAAGTAATGGCTTCGATAAAGCTCTTGCCAAATACGACCAATTTTACGTGGGTCTTGACCTTTTAAAAAGCCTGCAAAATGCTGTATGGCACCAATGACTGCATGCTCACGATTTGAAAGACCAGACTCGCCCCAACCAACAATCCCACACTCGGTTACAACTTTAACTAAAAGCTGGTTACGTTTGCCAACGCAGCCAAGCAATGCTTCAACAGATTCTATTTTCATTTATTATTACCTATAAATTGTTAAGGCTGAGTGGCTGGTAAACGGTATTTGTCCATGCGGTCAATATCGTATTTTTCGTATTTTCTTTTTAATAACCAACGCGGACGCTCAAGTGTAAGTTCCCACTCAAATAATGATTTAAACATAGATTTAACGCGTTGCGGATTTTTTGCTGCTAAATTTGTTTGCTCACCAACATCTGTACTCAAGTCGTATAATTCTGCAGGGCGGTCTGGGTATCGAATAAGCTTCCAATCGTTCTCACGAATAACCGCTCTGTTTTCTTTTTTCCAATACATCACTTTGTGCGGGCGCTCTGTATTTTTACCTTGTATATAAGGTAATAAGTCAACGCCATCAATATCACTACCTAACGCTTTACCTTGTGCCGCACTGTAAAAGGTGGGCAGTAAATCGAGTGTACTAACCGGGTAGTCGTAAACAGAACCTGGTTTAATATGCTTAGGCCAACTCATTACAAACGGTACCCGAATACCGCCCTCTAGCTGGTTAGACTTAGTACCCGCAAGAGGTGCATTATTTGATGCGTTTTTATCAGATGGGCCGCCATTATCGTTTGAAAAAACGACAATCGTATTCTCATCTAAACCAAGCTCTTTAAGTTTATCAAGTACGTAACCACTGGCTCTGTCTAAACCTAATGTCATGGCTGCAAGCTCTTTGCGTTTACCCGTTAAATGAGGGAATTTTGCTAAGTCTTTAGGGTCTGATTCAAGCGGGGTGTGTACTGCATTGAATGCTAAGTAGATAAAAAATGGTTCATCTTTATTTGCTTCAATATACTTTACAGCTTCTTTACCTAACTCATCGGTTAAATACTCTTTTGGCTCTTCGTAATTACCAAAGTCGCGTTCTAATTTTTTATCAAAAAAATGTTTGTTTCCATTTTCCATTTCTTGTTCTGAATAGCTAAAGTAGCTTCTGTCACCACCTCTAAACCCTAAAAAGGTATCGAATCCACGGTTTAGAGGATGAAACCTGTCGGCATCACCTAAATGCCACTTACCAAATACCGCTGTTTTATAACCTTGCTCTTTGAGGTAATCTGCCATTGTTTTTTGATCTAGCGGCAAGCCCATATCGGCACCTTTTAGTGCAGAGTTATCACTCATAAAACCCGGTACATTAATTTCTTCATAGCCAAAGCGTTGTTGATATTTTCCTGTCATCAACCCAGCGCGTGAAGGGCCGCAGGTAGAATCACTCACATAGCCTTGAGTAAAGCGCACACCACTTGCAGCTAATTTATCTAAATTAGGCGTTTTAAGTTCGGTACTACCTTGAAAGCCAAAATCACCAAAACCTGCGTCATCTGCAAAAATTAAAACAATATTAGGTTTTTCTGTTTGTACTTTTGCCATTGCATTAGGACTAACGCAAAAGCCTAAACATACACAAAGAAGAACAAGTAGCTTATTCATCATAGTTTCCTATTTAATACCCTGTTTTTGTACATAGTTAAAAAGCATTAATTACACCATCGCTAATATATTGATTGCTTTAAATTATTACGCACAGTTAATTTTATAGTTAAGTTGTAAAAAATACGTTTATAAATCACAATATCGCTACACTAAACAAAACATAGCAATATTGCAAACATATGATGTATGATATTTTAAAATAATTATCACAGCACATCAGTTTAATTGCAGCTCGATTTGAATACTCAGTGATTAGCTGGGTCTATTACCTAATTTATATCATGCAATGAGTGTGTTTGAAGGCAGATTAAAATATGATAAATATAATAAAACGCTTAGTTAGTATGCTTTTTTTATGCTGTTGTTTTTCAGCTATTGCGAACGAGGAATGCCAATCTTGCCATCAACAACAGACACATGATTGGGAACAGTCAGACCATGCTCGTTCAATGGCTATAGCTAACAACGATACGGTGCTTGGTGATTTTAGCAATGCTACGGCGACCCACTTTTCTCAAAAAGCCGTTTTTTATAAAGAAAAAGATACCTTTTTAATTGATTTGACCGAGCAAGGTACTAAAAAAACGTACACCGTAAATTATGTTTTTGGCTTTGACCCACTGCAACAATATTTAATTGAAGTTGAAAAAGGCAAATACCAAGTATTTCCTTTTGCATGGGATAGCCGCGCTAAATCACTAGGCGGCCAGCGCTGGTATGCCAATTACGCTAACGAAGATGTAAAACCTGACGATCGTCTCCATTGGCTGCAACCTCTACAAAACTGGAACGGCATGTGTGCCGATTGCCATTCAGATAATTTAAAGCGTAATTTCAATAGTGAAAAGGAGCGCTTTGATACACACTTTTCAAACATAAATGTGGGTTGTAAATCATGCCACAGTGAGATTACGGATGAACATAAAACTAAAAAAGTGACTAAATCGGCCCAAACAAGCCCCACCAATATGTCGCAGTGGAAAATAACCGGCGATGACACAATCGCCACGTGGCAAGGTGAGCCCCGCGATAACAGCTTTATGCAAGGTTGTTATGCGTGCCACTCATTACGTAGCCCACTAACGGATGGTTTTGACAATAGCCAAGCGTTTTTAGACCAGTTTAGCCCTTCCTTTTTAGAACCGAATTTGTATCATGCTGATGGCCAAATTAAAGAAGAGGTGTATGTATTTGGCTCTTTTGCGCAAAGTAAAATGTACAAAGCCGGTGTTAACTGCCTTGACTGTCACGATAAACACACCATGAAAGTTAAAACAAAAACGAATGGGCTGTGCTTACAGTGCCATAGTGCCAGCGAATACAATAAACCCGAGCATCATCGCCATAAAGAACAGTCAGCCGGTGCACAATGTGTTAGTTGCCACATGCCAACAAACAGATACATGGGCGTTGATGACAGGCGCGACCACAGCTTTAAAATTCCGCGCCCTGACATATCAATAAAATACGATACACCCAATGCGTGTGTGCAATGCCATGACGGCCAAACAAACGAATGGGCAGCAAGCACGCTTGAAAAGTGGCACGGTAAACCGCCTGAATTAAGTGCAAGCGAGCACAGTATGCTTGAACTACGCTCATTAAAAGCGATATCGAAAAATGCACATATGAGCTTGATTAATGATTTTTCGTTAAACGAAATAGACCGTGCCAGTGCAATAAGTTATTTAGGCGGCTCAACTACAGAGCTTAGCGATAGTGACGTAAAAAGTTGGGTAAACTCACCGCTTCCGCTTATCCGCCTAGCGATTGCTAAGGTAGGCTTTTTGCTGCCCGAAGCAGAGCGTTTAAAAAGTTATAAGCAACTATTAACCGACAAGTTAAAGTCGGTGCGAGTTGCTGCAGCACAAAATCTAAGCCAAACAAAAGCGCAGCTAGATGGGCTTAATCAATCAATTAGAGAACTTGCATATGCCAATAAGGTAAATACATGGCGCGGTGAAGGAAATATAAATCAAAGTATGCTCGCACTTAACAAGCAAGACGTAAACGGCGCTATTAAGTCATTACAAAAAGGCATTAGCGTTGACCCTTACTTTGATGCAAGTTATGTAAATTTAGCCGACATTTATTACCGACTAGGCCAAACAGAAAAAATGCAAAGCGTGCTTAATAATGGTTTAACAGCAGTGCCGAGCTCTGCGCCGCTGCATTATGCAAATGGTATGGCGCTTATTAGAAGCGGTAACAAACCCGCTGCTGTTGACTCGTTTAAACACGCAATGACACTTGAGAGTAATAACGTGCAATACGCTTATCTGTACTTTTTAGCACTCGATAGCATTGGCTCAACAGCCAAAGCCATAATAGAGTTGAAATCAAAAATCAGTACCTATAACAATGCAACACAATTAAAAAGTTTAGGGATGAGTTTTGCTCAGAAGCTAAAAAATGCTGAAGATTATCACTTTTTTGCATCGTTAAAATAAGTTTGAATATATAGGGCAAGCTGACTTTTCGTGATTAACTCTGTAATTATGCGTTGGGTATTTAAGAAAAGCAGTCCCTATTTGCACTTATTTTCATACGTAAGCGCAAACGTTACATGTTTATCGTATATACGCTACTCTTTTCTTTCTAGGGGCGAATAACGCAATAGCAGCTCTAAAGTCCACTTGGTTAATTTCTCGAGCCGTGATTGAATAGCCCCTAGGTTGAACAAATTTCAGTGCATACAGTTCACCTCCCTAATAACAACACGACTAATTAAGCCAGCTTTGATGAGCCAAATTAAACTTGTCGATGTTTATACCAATTCACTTAAATAATTGGGCGGTTTTGAACTTATAAAAGTGAGTTGAATAACCGTTACAAACCATTACTAATTTGATAAATATAGTTTTTTAAAAAATCAGCGCGAGTATTTGCCTTTTAAAGTCATCACGTATTATTACTCGTTTTTAAAACTACACATTGCTTATCCATAATCTTAATCTCTTTTAACTAAAGTCATTAATTAACGCTTATCTATCAGAACACTTGCCTCTAACTAAAACAATATTTAATAAACAAGTGATTAACATATTGCAACTGCAAACATCATATGTTTAAATTGTTAGAATGAATTGCGTTGCTTATTTTTATTGACTGTTAATGGTCTTTAAACCACCAACAATGTCTTTTAGTCAACTCGATTCTTCATGATAAGTACTGCAAAGTACTACCTGCACACTGACAACTATAAAGAAATGGAGTGGTTAAAATGCTTAAACACAGTAAATTGCACACAGCTATATTGCTTGCATGCTGTTCTTTATCAACTTTCACACACACAGTCTCGGCCCAAGAGGAAGTTAAGAAGGACGACGATAACTTTGAAATAATCTTAGTGAGCGCGCAAAAACGTGATCAAGCACTAAAAGAAGTGCCCTCTTCAATTGAAGTATTGAATGGTGATTTAATTCAAGAGACCCAGATTGATAATGGTTTTGATTTAGTAACTTACCTCCCAGGCTTTGGCATTGATGACAGCAGCGAAATAAGAACAACGACATTAAAAACGCGTGGTATAGGCACTTTTACAAATTCTATTGGCTTACAATCATCAAACTTAGTGGTAATTGATGGTGAAGTACTCCCCCGCCAATCAATGCTCAATCTCCCGGTATCTGACGTTCAACGTGTAGAAGCTATGCGCGGGCCACAAGGTACACTATTTGGCCAAAATACATCTACCGGTTTACTACATTATGTCACTAAAAAGCCGCAGCTAGATGACCGAATTTCAGGCACTGTTAGAGCACAGGTTACTGAGTTTGATGGCACTGATTTTAGCGGCACTGTAAATGTACCACTTAACGAAAATTGGGCAGCTCGATTTAATGCTCAATACAGCGATATAGATGGTTGGATAAAAAACACCATGCCAGGTGAAGAAAACTATGACATTGGCGCCAAAGAAACTAAAGCAGGCCGCGGACAGCTCTTATACGACAATGGTGAAGAACTCAATGTGTTATTTCGTCTAGAGTACTCAGAAACAGACACTAACTGTTGTTCACTTATCCGTTTAGGTGGCATTAATCCAGATTTTGGCCCACGACCAATCGTTAATGTAAAAGACGACGGCACTATTGAAGGCACTACATATAATCGCATAAACCCAGAGTCGACCTTTGAAGAAGCAGGCGGCCCAGTAACAGCACGAAACGCTGAAGCCAATTACGGTAAAACTGAAAATTTTGGTTTTTCTATGTCGGCTGACTACTATTTAAATGATGAAATTACACTTAGCTATAATGGTAGCTATAGAGACTTTGATTTATATAATAGCTCTGCATTTTTTACAGTAAACTTTCCTGTGCAACGTTCGGCATTTGGCGGTAACGAGTCCGTAGATGTAATTCAACAAGAATTTAGGGTATCGTCATTTAATAATGAAAAATTTGATTGGGTATTAGGCCTCTTTTATCATGATACCGACGGCCAGCGCTCTGAAGTAAGAGATGGTTGTATTGCGGGTAACCGTGGTTTTATTGAAGGAGGCGAGCTAGTTGGTTGTTACTCAGGACCTTCAACAAATGCCTACTTAGATAACTACGCTACAACTGGCGAAGACGACCGTTCTTTGTTAGTTCCATCTCGCTTACTTAACAGTGGTGACTTTACCACCAGCTTTGAAAACATTGCCATTTTTGGTCAACTTGAATACCAAATTACCGAGCAGTTAGATGCCACATTTGGCTTTAGGCTACTTCACGAAAAAGGTGAAGCAACATTTGCACGTACCGATCTTGCGACTCCATCTAATGGAGTCGGTATGGACACCTACGCCGATGTTTTTGAGCTGGCTAAAACTGATCCATCGCTAATAAAACGTCAAGATGATCCTACTAAGTTTTCTGATTCAGATACTGCCTTTATATATAAAGCAGTACTAGGGTATGACTTTACAGCTGATATTCGTGGTTATATAAATTATTCCACGGGCTATAAAGGGGCGTCTTACTTTGTAACAACAAACACAGACCCTGCTGAAGCTGATAACTTTCCTACTGCGCCTGAAAATTCGTCGAACTTTGAGGTAGGCCTGCGCTCTGCTTATTTTGATAACGATTTGCTATTTAACTTTACTTATTTTGATATGTCAGTTGATGATTATCAGGTGCGAGCAACCCGTGTAATTGACGAAGAAAATAACATTGTTTTTGCAGGTTATGTTAACGCAAATGAAGCACGTTCTACCGGTATTGAAGCTGATGTAGTAGTAAAGCTCACAGATAACCTTAAATGGTCGTTTAACTACGCTTATTTTGATGCACGCTACGAAGATTTTGCAGATACGCCTATTAATTGCCCTGCAAATGATGGTGGCTTACTCGCTGCGCGTTGTACAACCGATGAAACAGGCCGTCAGAGTTTTGATCAAACAGGCCTATCTTTCCCTAATAATGCTGAGCAGCAGTTTTTAAGCACTATTTCGTATAGTACTGAAATAGCGGATACTGGATGGCAAGCTAATACTCGTGCTGTTTGGCGGTACAACGGTAGCCACACACAATCAATCAATGAGCTTGCTTTTGGTGAATCAGCAAATCCATCGTCAAGCATTTGGGATGGCTATTTAAGCGTGAGTAAAGAAAACATCAAAATGAGCGTATTTGTTAAAAACTTATTTGATAAGTCATACACTACACGTCAACGCATAAACTCAGAAGGCTTTGGTGAAGCGTTCTATCCACGCGATTGGCAGCGTTATGTAGGTGCAAGCATTGAGTATAGTTTTTAGTAGATTAAGAAAAAATAGCGCTAATTTAGCGCTATTTTTTTCCTAACTTTATTACTTACAACGGCTCTTTTCTTCCAACTAACTCCCCATCAGCATCATTAATAACCGCATTGCTAATATCTACATGTTCATTATTACTCCAACGAACCGATACATTATTTATCTGTGTACACGTACCTAAACCAACGTGTAACTTATTATTTTCGCTTTGTGAAAAGCCAGCACCTGTTGCGCCTACAACACGCTTATAAGTTTGCCCACATGCTTTTATAGTCGCAGTAGCTCCCAATGCCGACACACCAGCTTTAGGCGAGTAACCAATATTTGTGACTAGAAAATTATGCTGCGCGTCTAAAGCTGTGCTGTTGGTGAATAAATGCCAACGGCCGCGCTCATTTGAGTAAATTAAGTCAAGGTCGCCGTCATTATCGTAATCAAAGGCCTGTGCACTGCCCCCTGTTGCTCCAAGTTCAGTTGAAATAACACCATGATTTTTTAAAGCCTCAAAGCCTTTACCTTGCTGATTTAAATACAGTACCTGCTTGTTCGCTTTTGCTGGGTTACCATAACGTAATACAAATAAGTCGCTCCAGCCATCATTATTAAAATCCCCGGTTACAGCACTGGTTGTAGGTTCGCTTAAATTAACATTGAGCTTGGCTGTTGCATCAACAAACTTACCTTGTCGGTTTTCTAATAACACCGCTGGTAATGGCTCAAGCCCTTTTACTTTGGGTGAATTGGTCACTCTTTTAATAACACCAGCGGTCGGCGATTTAGTATCGCCAGCTACGCGCCAAGTGTCGTTACCTAAGTAACCTATATATAAACCTTTGTTATTTAGCTTTTTAGGCCAGCCAGCAGCTTGTTCTTTTGTTACCTGTACCGTACGTTCACTACCGCCATGACCTTTAAGTTTTAACGGCTCACTATTTTTACCAATAAACACATTAAAATGAGGATATGCCATTTGCAGGTTTTCTATTTCAAAATTACCTTCGATTTTAAAGTCTTCAAATTTAAATGCTTCGTTACGAGTAAAGAAAGCAAAATTTTGAGATTGAGCATCATAAAAGGTGTGTTGTTCAAATTGATGTTTAGCGCGGGTTAAAAATAAATCGAAGTCACCGTCATTATCAAAGTCGATTTCGGTCATGCTGCTTACATGGCTAATATTGCGATTATCCCCTAGGACAGTCTTACTTTTATTTTTATAACCTAAATCAGATTTACTCTGCGCTACAACAATGTCATCTCCGCCGTAAAAAAATAAATCATCGTGCCCGTCATTATCAAAATCACTAACTAAGGCCTTATATCCAAGCCATTTTGCAGTAGGTAAGTAATCGACAAACTTAAACTGATTATGTCCTTCGTTTTGATATATGTGGTTGGCTCCCTTTTTTTGCTTCTTAAGCGGAAAAGCTGAGAGCATTAAATCTAAGGTGCCACTGTTATTGCCATCTATTAATTTAACCGCACGGCCGCGTGTACGTTCAAAATCATTAAATGTTTCTCCACCTTCAACAGTTCGGTCGTGATTTATTTGAAACGATACAGGTAAACGAGGTTTTAAGCCGCCACCACCGCCTTGAGCAATTATTAAATCCATTCTTCCATCAAGGTCATAGTCAGCAACAGCGACGCCGTGAGTGTCGCCTTTAATAATTATCTGAGGTGCTGAAAAGGTATTGTCTTTGTTATTCCAGAAAATTTTTACTGCGTGGGTGTGCTCAGTAATTAATACATCTTGATAGCCGTCTTTATCAAAGTCAGCAATGAGTGCACTATCCCATTTACGTCTCGACAAAGGTTCAAAAGGAATAACATTTTTAGTTTCCGAGAACATATTCCCCTTTGTGAAACTATTTTTGTAGGGGTCAACTTTCATATAGCTGCAACCGCTAAGGACAATACTTGTAGCAATAAAAGTTAAGTAAAAAGTTTTATTTACTGGCTTATAATTATTTTTCATTTCTTTAATCCTTAATTAGCTAATTGAGCCGGCTTTTTCTGCCAAACACGGACATACTCAATTTCAAAATCAACCACGCCATCCTCTTTTTTTCCTTCAGGGCTATTACGCTCAAGCTCCTCTTTGCTGGTCGGTACACCATGCCAAGGAAATGTTTCCTGATCGAGCCATAAAAATAACGGCTTAGTGGCTACATAACCTTTATCAACCCCACGATGCTCTTTAGCCCATGCATCTGCTTGTTCAGCGCTAACTTCACTAAATAACTTACCATCAACATAATACTTAATCCCATCAGCACTCCAATCAATTCCATATACATGAAAGTCATCAGCGACTCTAAATCCTAAGTCTTTGCGCTCTGTATAAGTGGGCTTCCCCATTACCTCTTTATTCCAATCGCGAATTGACCACCATAGTTCACTGTCTATATGGTCTTTTTTCGGGTCAAGGGAGTCTCCAAACAGTTCAAAAAAATCAACTTCTAGCTTTTCACCCATTGACCAAAATGCACTGCTTATTTGCGCATCAGCGGCTTTACTTTTAATTTCTATATATCCGTATTGAAATGATCTGCGGCCAATAAAACACGCTGTTGTTATATTTTCGTATTTAAGTGCATCACCAAAAACAGGTTTGTGAATTTTTTCTTCAAAAGGAAAATCGGGCTCCCAACGGGTCTCAAGTTTTAATTTTCCATCTTCTAAGCGATAGTTATTACCCGAAAACTGCGAAGGTGCTCGCCCTTTCCATACTTTTTTATTTGGCTTATCTGGGTGCTTATAAACGGGTTTGCCGTTTTCTAGTTTACCTACAATGTACCAACGCTCTTCATCGATGGCACTGCCTTCAAATTCATCGCTTACTTGGGTGTTAAGTATCCATTTACCTGTATTTTGTGGATCCGATAATGGCAGGAGGTTACTCATAGCTTGGGGAGGCCTTTGCATATTAGCTGTCGAATCGCTGCTACAACCACCAATGGTTATTACCGACAATAATGCTGCTGTGAGCATCAATTTATGTGTTTCTATTTTTTTTTGTGCGCTGTTCATGGTGTCTCATTATTTTGTATATAAATTTGTGTGAAAGTTAAAAATTAATGCGTAAATGAATAGATTTAGTGGCTCATAAGCAGAACGGCTTTAATCCGATAAGTTTAAAGCCGCTCTAATTGATATTATGTTATGCGTTGATTACTCGCTTAAATATCGGTACGCGTAACTGCATAATCGTCAATCAAGATTGAATCACCCGCTGGCAGTCCATACACTTCCCAAAGGGTAAACACATCAGTAACTGAGCTCCACGTTGCTGGAATTGCCCACTCTCGTGTGTTAGTTGAATCTTCTGTAAATTCAATATATTGCCACTGAGTAGTTGCATCCAGTTCAGCGCTGAATAACCCCGCTTGTGAATAACGCCCTGTAAAACCTTGTGCATCATCAGGAATTCCCTCATAAACCCAAGGCACTACAACATGGCGAAGCGTTATAGGCTGTTCAGGTAGTTGATTTAATTTAACCCATGCTGAAAAGCGATACGTTTTACCTACAGACTCAGCACCACGACCATAATTGGCGCTATACCAATTACGTTGTTTATTCCAAACTTGCTGAGTTGCAAAAGAGTACGGTGTATTCGCTTCACCTTGAGTTGCAGTGCCCGCTGTAATTTCAAGCGAACGGCCATTACCCGACACAGAGGTTGCCGATACACTATAAGTGGCATTCCCTTTATAGGGCGCACCCTCTGCATCTAAATTAAAGTCAGTATTAAAACCTGCGGGGTGTTCAGACACGCCCGGCTCACACATTTGGTTATTAACGGTATTTATCGTAATACTTTTTTGTGAAATGAGTGATAAAGGTGTACTTGCTGTATCGCCATCAATAAGTTCAACCGTGACCGTATTTGAGCTGTCTATTGTTGTAGGTGCTTTAACGGCAAGTACTTCTCCAAAGCCACTTTTTGAGGTTAAGCTTTGCGTAAATGAAACTTCATCGTTAAGTGTCCAATCAAAAGTATATTCGCCGCTTAACTCTGCGTTTAATAAAGCCGGTTGTACTTCTATACCGCTTGCTACGCAGATTGGAACGTCCTTGTTTCCGGAAGATGCGCCTAACTCGTTTTTATCATCGTTTGTTATTGCAATACTAAAAGCACCCGTTACTGTAAGCGTGGCGTTTGCTGTTACTTCTGGGTTATCAACACTTGTGGCTGTAATAGTGGTTTCACCCGTATTTTTAGCGCTAATAAGACCATTTTCATCAATGGTTGCAATATCTTCATCTGCAATTGAGTAAACAAGTGCGGGGTTGCACGCGTAACTAGGTATTGCTGATGCAAACACACTTGCCTGCCCACCTACAGGTACTTCTATGGGTGAAATAGTGACTTCAGATACAGGGTCATCAATTGCATTGATGGTTAATTGCAATGTACGGCTAGGCAGTGCCTCCCCTGGTATGCGATTTGCGCCATTATCAATAGAATAGGTAATGTTATAAATAACTTGGCTTGGAAAATCTAAATACCCATCCGCAATGGGGTTACCATCACTGTCGAGTTGACCTCTTATATCTGTTTGATCGCATTGCCTTAATGCTTGTGAAAACGCATCTGTATCGACCACTAATTTAGTGCTATCACTTGATTGCGTGAAAGGTGAAATCCGGTGTGATGCAATGGTATTAGCACTTGTTTGTGGGGTAATGAAATTATTATTAGCCACAAACTCTAACTCACTTACGTTTATGGTTGCTCCTGACTCAGAAGCTGGTTTACCGTCGATTGTTACGCCTTGCAGTAAATCAATTTCATGAACTGCGGACTCTTCATCTAATGCGCTTGTGATCACTGCAGTATCGATTACAAGTGCTAAATCAGATTTAAACTGAGGATCGTAACCTTCATCCGTACCGCCGCACCCTGTTAATACTGAAAATATAACACTGCTAATCGCTGTTTTTATTAGTAAGTTATGTTTCATCTTACTCTCCAAAATCTGTATGACAGCGCGCCTAACGTGGCCCGCTGCTAATAGTTTCTCAATCAAAAGGTACCGCGAAGACCAACACGGAATTGACGACCTGTTTTCCAAACTGATGCTGTACGCGAAGTAGTTACACTGCCATCTTCAATTGCATTACCTTCATCAAGCACAACTTCTTGCGAGTTAGCTTCAAACGCGTTGCGCGTAAAAGAACTGGTGTAATAAATTCGGTTAGTTTCATCAGTTAAGTTAAGTGCCTGAAAAGTTAGACTAAAGTTTTTATTAATTTTATAACTTGAGCTAAAGTCCAAACGATGGGTTGCCTCTTGCCATGTAGCACCGCCAACTAAACCTCGGTTTACTAACTGCTCCCCGGTGTAGCGACTCGCTAAACGTAATTGAATCCCTTTTTGTTCCCAGTACAGTGTTGTATTTAGGGAATGCTTTGGCGTGTAAGGTTGTGGTAGTGGTTTTAAAAATATATCGGTATTACCTACCTGCTGACGGTCAGATTCTGAATCTTGGTAGGTATAGTTCATGTTTAAACCTAAGCCACCCCAATAACTTGGTAAAAAGTCATAGTTTTGGTTGTAACCTAGTTCAACACCTTTAATATCTGCGCCCTTACCATTGGTTACTGTGGTTACGTTTACAACGTCACATTCAATGCGCCATTGGTCAAAAAAGCCCGCAACTTGCCTAAGTGGCATACAGTCTTCTTCGTTACCCGGCGCTCGGTTTTCATCGTAATCAAGCAGTAAGTCTGCCGTTTGTAAATTGTATTCGGTCCTAACGTCTTTGTAGTGATAAGGAACAACTACTGTTTCTTCAAAGTCTTTCATATCTTTGAAAAAAAACGCTGTAGACAGCAAGCCTGAATCACTAAAGTACCACTCGAAAGACAAGTCTAGATTGGTTGATTTAAGCGGTTTTAAATTTGCATTACCTGCTGAGCCATTTGCAGAATCCCATTGTTGCTCAAAAATTTGTGTACGTGGGTTTAATGAATCAAAACGAGGACGCGTCATTGTTCTACTAACAGCAAAACGTGCAATCATTTCGTCGTTAACTGCATAATTTAAGTTTAAGCTAGGTAAATAAGCGTCATGTCCGCCCTTTTTAGTTACCCATGCAACGCGGTCTTGTACTTCTCGACCACTGCCTTGAGGACCAGTGAAAGCGGTAGTCCTATCCAAAAATGGCCATATTTGCCCATTACTTGCAAAATGAGCCCATGCATTAGCAGAGGTAGGAACCAAGTTCCCGTTGCTGTCGTAAATTAAAGAAGGCAAAGCATTGTTAGCTATAATGTTGCCATTTTCATCTACAAACACTTGCTGATTTACACCCAGCCCTGTGTTGCCATCAGCCCCGGGAATTACAAATTGACCCGTTTGAGGGTCAACAGGAAAAGTAGCTGGGTTTGAGCGGTTATACGCATGAGTGATTTGCCATGCCCAACAATTTTGTAGCTCAGCATCGTTTGCGGGTGTGTAACGATGATCAGGCTGACCCGTGTCAGATACCCCCATAACAGCAGCAGGGCATGGTTCTAAATTAGTATTAGCTAAACCACGTTCAACTAACAAATTATACGCATCAACCATTTGCGGAAAGCGGATAAAGTTAATGCCGCCTACACCTGTTGCCGTTGTGTCGTCTTTCACATAACGCAGGCCTAGGTTACCGGTTAAGCGGCCATCCATGAGTTCAAAGTTTGCCTTAAAGTAGGCAGCTTTAGTATCCGTTTCTATATTTCGGCTACCGGTAATTGTTTCACGTATACCGACTTCACCCGCATCTTTACCCGATACAATCTCAAGTGCTTTTTCTGCGTCTAGCAGTGGCCAGCCATTAAAAAATTGTGCTGAACGGTCCGATTGAATATCTTCACCAAAGTTATCATATGGGTATGCACTATTTGCAACTATATCGGCTAAGCGAATTGTACCAAGTCCACGTACTTCAAACGCTTGACTGGGGTCTTCTAAATCTATTAAGTCACTGCCATTTGTGGTTGCTCTATTTTGAATAGAGACATCTTTTTTACGATTTGTCCACTTAACACCAAACTCAAGAGAACGTAAAAAATCTCCCTCAAGGGCATAGTCAAAATCAACAAATAACGACTTGTTTGTATCCGCTAACTTATTTTTACGAAGCACTAAACTTCCTAAGTGATTGTGCTGCATGTCATACGGATTAAAACGGCTGTACACCGCATTAGACGTACCATCAAAAGCATCAAACTCCCCTGGTGTAACACCCGTTGAGTAACTACATTCTCCATTAGCGCCGCAGTCGTAGCCAACCATTTCGTGGCTGCCATCAGGCATTGATTCAACTATTTGCCGACCTGCCGTGCCCCATGTAGCTGTACTAATAGAGATGAAACGATCTTTCTCATCATCGTCTGGTGTTTCATCTGTCGTTTTAGAAAAACCAGCGCGCACATTCATATTTAATGAGTCAGTTACCTGATAATCAATATCAAGTGACGCTACGTTTGTATCTATTTCACGTAGACCGTAAGAGCGAACAAAATTTCCCCCCGTAGAACGACTGCTTGACTGCTGTAAGGTATTGGTTGATAAATCAACACCATTGAGTGATGTGTTATCATCTCTTGGATGAATCAAAGGTGTAACAGGCCCCATGTTTAAACGCAGCCTTTGGCTATCAGTGAGTACATCCTGCTCTGTATGGGTAATATCAAGCTGAATATCGAGTGTGTCTGTTGGCCTATATTGAAACCCCGTCGATACTGATAGACGATCTCGTTGGTCGTTATTTAATGTAAAATCAATAACCTCACGCGCTAAAACAAATAAATCACCTTCATGCAATAGTTGTGTTTCAGGATCGTAATTATTGAGCGAGCTAATTGGATTTAATAGCGCTTGGCCGTCATTGCCAAACAGCTTGTTACCATCAGTATCACGTTGATAGCCCAATACTCTAATCGGTTTACCTGTTGCTATATCATGAGCTGTTCTTCCAGTTGCACTATCTAAATCAACAATGGGAATTGCACCATTAGCCCAGTCAGTATTAATACGATCTTGTCGTGTTTTTTGTGTATCTTTAGAAGCAGTTATAATAAAACCAAAGGTGTCGTCGAAGTATTTATCAGAAAAGCTAAAGTTGATACGTGAATCATTTTCATCGGAAAATTCGTTATAACGTCCTTCAACAGTAAATGAACGTCGTGGCTTAGCTAAATCTAAAGGCTTCACAGTACGTAAAACAACAGTCGCACCAAGTGAACCTTCATCGTTATCAGCTGAGGATGTTTTAATAACGTCTATTGATGATAAAATATCTGATGAAAAAGAACTTAAATCTACGCTGTTATCGTTAGTGGCACCTGCACTAGAACCATCGGTGCTAAGCCCACCTGTTAGTGCTACACCATTCATAGATATTTGGTTTAAAGAAGGCCCTGCACCACGCACTGAAATACGTGTCCCCTCTCCACCTTCTTCTTGAATGGAAACGCCAGTTACCCTTGAAAGTGCATCGGCAATGTTTTGATCTGTTGATTTACCTACATCTTCAGCGTGAATTGAATCACTCACGTTCTCGGAAAAGCGCTTTGCGTTTACCGCTTTTCGCAAGCTACTTTTGATACCCTGAACCTCTATTATTTCAATATCTTTTTCTAGTTTAGTCTTCACTTTTTTTTCGTCCTCTTGTGCAAAAGCAGAGGTTGAAATAAGTGAAGCAATGATAGCTGCAGAGACTGCTGATAACCTAAAGTTATGCTGCATTGTGTGCGCTCCTGTTTATCGGCATCGTGTGTCTTAATGCCAGTGTGATGATGTCGTCTATTTTTATAGTTAGTTAAGCGACTCAGAAGAAAGGTAAGGACGATTCGAAATGCTAATTTTTATTTCTGCATAGTGCCTAACTTGCGATCAAGTTAAACATATGATGTTTGTATTTACAAGTTGTTTACTTTAAATTTTACACTTTTGTTTCTAATTTAGAAAATTAGAGTTATGCAATTGTATTCACATGAATTTGATTCAGCGGTCGTAGTAAAGATTGTTTATAAAAAATAAGAATGAGATCTAAAGCCCCTACTAATTAAAAATAATGAGGCTAAAAAAGAAAATTTTTTTGCTTAGGAAGTGGCTTTCTGCAGTTGTAATATTAGTTTTTGTTTTAGCATGCTCAAACTATTAACATGGCCAATTAGTCTTTTTAGAAGTCGATAGCTATATGTATTATCAACGAATAAAGCTCATTTATACAGGCACTTAAAATAAGCCATTTAGTTGAAACGAAGCGCTTAGTCAACTATCAACCTATTTTCTAATTCGCTTATAAATAGTTTCACTGCTTGGCTTCTTAATGTACTAGGCGGGCTCACAATATAAATTCCTCCTTCACGCAGTTGCCAACTTGGTAAAAGTTGTATCAATCTCCCGTTATCCAAATCTTGCTGTATAGCAAAGTCTGGCATGATCCCAAAGTGGTGCCCTTCTAGTAATGCCTGTCGAAGCGCTGATGTAACGTTAAATGTCAGGTTTGAATGAAGCTGTACTTCCGTTCTTTGTATTTGGTTATTGGTTTTATTTTTTTTCGTAAATACACGAGCAGAGTGATCAATACCATAATACGCAGCAAAGGGAAGTTGCTTAAGGTCGCTAGGGGTCTCAGGATACCATTCATTTGCTTTGTTAGGAGCACACACCAATACTTCTTTAAACGTTCCTAGTTTTCTTGCGCGGTTAGAGGAATCACTTAGCCAGCCAATTCGAAAAGATAGGTCGAAGCCCTGACTAACTATGTCGACAATATCATCGTTCAAGCTCAATTCAATCTGAATTTTTGGGTACTTTTGGCAAAAATTAGCTACAAAGGCAGATAATTTAGCTACGCCAAAATCAATAGGAGAGGTTATGCGAATTGTGCCTGTAGGCTCTTGGCTTATCTGAGCTAAGCCTTCGTAGGCAAGCTGTGCATAATTTAGTACGTCCCTACTCTGTAAATAAAATACTTCCCCCGCTTTTGTTGTGTGCATATGCCTCGTATTGCGCACAATAAGGTTAACGCCGACCTCCTCCTCAAGTAGCTGTAATTGTTTACTTACTACGGCTTTGCTCAGCCCTAAACGCTGAGCTGCTGCGGTTATGGTTTTTTCTTCGACTATTGCGACAAAGTAAGCCACGCGATTTAGGTTGTACTTAAGGTGATTGTTCATTGTAAGTAAAAAGCTGACAGTGTTTATTTAAAGTCAGTCTATTACAAACAGTCTCGTAAGCGTATAGTTTTTTACATCAACCAGAGCGATTTTATACAGAGATGCGATATGAGCAAAAACAAATTCATCATCATCTACGACACCTATTGTGGATGGTGTTACGGCGCTGCCCCAATTTTTGATGCTTTGTTAGAAAGCGGCGCAAATGTAGAAGTGTTACATCGTCATCTTTTTCAAGGAGCAAATGCGCCGAGAATGCGAGATGGGAAAGGCGATTATATCGTTGACATGGACGCGCGTATCGCACAGCTCACCGGGCAACAATTCAGCGAAATTTATACGCGTAATGTTATTAGATCGAAAGTCGAAGTTTTAGACTCCAGCTATTCAGCACTCGCCGCTGCGCTTGTGCATGATCAAGGTGCAGAAAAAGAATTTTCTCTTCGTCGTAGGTTAGAAAAATTGCGTTTTGTCGCGGGGACGTCCGCACAAGATAAGCAAGCAGTGACCAATGCGCTTGTTGATGAAGGTGTTGATTACGACCAAGCTGTACAGCTTGACCACCCTTCAAATACTAAAAAAGCGCAGAGCATTTCTCAGCGCGCTGTCGAGCTAATGCGTCTTGTTGGTTCTGCTGGCGTACCAACGATACTGCAAGTTAAAGATAAAAAGATTGAGCAGGTAGATCACAGCGCATTTTATGGTAGACCAGAACTAATTTTAAGCCTCTTAGAAACAAGTGCTTAAAGGTATTTATAGATTTTATTAACTAGGAGTTATATATGAACATTCTTTTAATTGGTGCAACTGGCATGATAGGTAGCCGAATTTTGAACGAAGCGGTAGAACGAGGACATACGATTACAGCGCTAAGCCGTAATATTGAAAATGTACCCGCTCTTGCAAATGTAAACGTGGTAAAAGGCGATGTTTACAATGTTGAGTGTATATCCGAACATGCAGCGCAAGCCGATGTTATTGTCTCAGCACTAAGTCCACGCAATACCGATGATGGTGTAGCTGAAGCCGAAGCCTTCACGCAAGCACTTATCGCAATTCAGCAGAAGTCTAACAAACGCTTGCTGACTGTTGGAGGCGGTAGTTCATTACAAATGCCAAATGGACAAAGTGCGCTGGAATTAACACCAGAAAGCATTTTGCCGGAGGCTACCGGGATGCGCAAAAGTTTTGCTCTGATGACCCTTGCAGACATTGATTTTACTGTATTAGCACCCGGTGGAATGATAGCACCAGGTGAAAGAACAGGCACCTTTCGCATTGCAGGAAGAACCATGCTAACTAACCCTCAAGGCGGCAAAAGCAATATCAGCGCAGAAGATTTTGCTATCGCAATGTTAGATGAAATAGAAAACCCAGCGCACTTTAGAACAATTTTTAATGTTGCATACTAAATAAACTGAGGAGTAATACCAATGATTACACTATACGGTCACCCTATTTCAGGTAACAGCCATCGCGTTGCTAACTTTTTAAATATTCTGGGGGTGGAGTATTCAGACAAGGTTGTTGATCTTTCCAAAGGTGAGCATAAGGCCCCAGAGTACTTAGCGAAAAACCCTTTAGGTCAGGTTCCCACATTTACGCATGACGATGTAACGCTGCGCGATTCAACAGCAATTCTTATTTATCTTGCACGAACGTTTGATACATCCAATAGCTGGTATCCACAAGAGGCATTGGTCCAAGCACAAATTCAACAATGGCTGTCTGTTGCTGTGCACGAAATAATGAATGGGCCATTTGTCTTACGGGCAATTCAATTGTTCGGTATGCCAGCCGACGAGGCTGCAGCAAGAGAAAAAACCGAAAAGTTATTTAATGATTTGTTTGAGCCCCACTTATCTAGCAACAACTGGCTAGTAGGTGAGCATGCGACCATTGCTGATATTGCTTGTTACAGTTATATCGCGCGAGTAAATGAAGGGAACTTTAGCCTTGATGCGTATCCTTCAATTCAAAAATGGCTTCGCGCTGTAGAGGCTATTGATGGCTTCAAAGCAATGATGCACGCCAATTAAACAATAGTGAAAATGAGGAGAGTACTATGCCGGTTTCAACTTATCATTCAGGGGAACTAACCGCACAAAACAAGGCAGGAACTAAAGGCGTGGCTGCTGAACTTGCGGCGGGTAAGCGTAGTGCTCTCAGTTTTGCTTCTGGCCATGACGTATTCTTAGCTGCTCAGTCATTCGCAGTGCTAACCAGTGTTGATGTGAAAAGTGAGTCTGTATGGGTGACCCCGCTATTTGGCAAGCCTGGCGATTTAGCCGCTATCTCACAAAAGCAAATCGCTATCTCTCGCGATTGCATTCCAAATTTAGACATCCTTAATTTCATAGAGGCTGGTATACCATTGTCACTGCTAGGTATAGATCTAAATCGAAGAATGAGGCACCGAATTAACGGGTATGCTGCCACGGCACAGAACAATGCTAAGCATAGTGTTGCTTTGCAAGTTGATGAATATACACCTAATTGCCCTAAATACATTAATCGTCGAAATATAATTCCAGCTTCTGGCGGCATGCCTGCGTTAAACAAAAATGCTAGAGCTGAGACTCGTACTAAGCTTAGTGAGGATGATCAAAAATTTGTCCGAAATATGGATACCTTATGGATAGGTAGCTACGCACCAGGCATAGGTGCTGACAGCAATCACCGAGGAGGCAAACCTGGCTTTATCCGAGTCGTGTCACCTTCATCAATTGAGTGGCCAGAGTACAGAGGTAATGGCATGTTCTTTACCTCGGGCAATTTGGAATCTTATGATAGAGCTGGGGTAACACTTGTTGACTTTGACACTGGCAGCATGATTCAAATGACTGGCAGAGCAACGGTTGATTGGGAGCACGATGGTCGCTATGAGGGAGCCTCAAGAAAAATAGTTTTTCACATTACCAGCCTTGTTCGAACGAATGAGGTGACTAATCATCGTTGGCAACGGTTAGATTACTCACCTTATAACCCTGCGGTGTCGGGGGTAGATATCACAAAGAGTGAAAGTGACTTTCCTCAAGTTGCAACACTTGCCAAAATTGTAGACGAAAACGCCAGTATAAAGACTTTTCGCTTTGTTGTTCCTCGGCGCATTACTTTTTTACCTGGGCAATATGCTACCTTTGAGTTTGCCAATCTTCGCGGCGGTGAGCCTATCGAAGTTCGTACTTGGACGCTATCGGAAACACCCAATAGTATTAATGGTGATAACACATTAGATATCACTGTAAAACGTATCCCAAATGGATTAGTAACAAATTGGCTTCATGACCATGCAAAAATAGGCATGGAAGTGAAGTTACTGGGTATTCAAGGTGAGATGACTGCTCTTACAGTAGATGAAAATACGCAGATACCTACGGTGCCTGAACATCTATTATTATTGAGTGCAGGGATTGGTATTACGCCAAATTTAGCGATGGTACGAGGCATTGGCGCCTTTTCATTGCAGCATAAAACGAAGATTACAATGATCCATATCGAGAGGAGCGAACAAAACTTAATTGCGCAATCTGAATTGCTGCGTCGCTCAATGGAATACCCTCACTTTAACTACACTACGCTTATTAGTCATCGTGATGGGCGACTAACAAAAGAGTCTTTAGCTGGTTTAGTGGCTAATGCTGCATATCAACATGCTTATATATGTGGACCTGCACAGTTTATGAGAGATATGACAGAGCATTTAGTCGATATTGGTGTGCCTGTAGAACAAATTTTTACCGAGAGCTTTACGTTTTAACCTAGCTAGATAGGTAACGTTGAATGTATTGATTAGATTATCACTCTTATAGGTTATTAATTTTTTTAGAAAAAAAAGCAAGGCCTGTTACCAAACCTTGCTTTTTACCTCTCATAGTTAACTCTGTTACCTTAAAGATTAATTACGCTATCTACCCTAACCTTAGTTGTACTTATCACTTCGCCATTGCTGTAACGCAAACTCACACTATCGATTTCGTTACACTGGCCTAAACCAAAATGAACGACGTTATTAAATGATTGTGTATAGGGTGCTGCATCAGGTGATACCCGTCTTGTTAGGGTTTTACCACAGGCTTTAAGTGTGGCTATAGCTCTAATTGCGCTGGCATTATGCTTGAGTGAATTACTTATACGCAGTAATGCATAGTGATTACTGTTATTTGCTTGGTTACTAAATAAGTGCCACTGACCTCTGTCGTTATTCATAATAATATCGACCTGACCGTCTAAATTGTAATCAAGTACATTTGCGCCTGAGCCTATGGTGCCTAAGGTATTTGTTATTAACCCCGAATGAGTAGCTTGGCTAAATGTGTTATCGCCATTATTAAAATACAGTATTTGCGATGTAGGCGTTACCAAGTTGCCTTGTTTAACAACAAACAAATCTTGGTAGCCGTTGTTATCAAAATCTCCCACGCTTACGCCGGTCGTATTTAAATTTGTTTTAATGCCGGCTTTTGCGCTCACATCCACAAATTTTCCATCGTTATTTTTAAGCAGCAAATCCGATGGTGCTATAGGCTTTTTATTTACGGTATAATGTTTAACATCGGTTACTACACCCGTTGTAGGTGAAAAGGTATTACCCGCCATACGCCATTTATTATTACCTATATAACCAACATATAGTCCTTTATTAGGTTGAGTATCCGGCCAGCCTAAGCCGTTACTACTTACAATATTGATATTTTGACCACTATGTCTTTCACCTTCAAACTTGTATTTATAAGCCCCCTCTCCAACAAAAACATCTTGGTTTGGATAAGGTGATTGGTAATTAACTAAATTAAGCGTATCGCCAATAAGTAAGTCGTCGAACTTAAATGGACCACGTTTAGTATAAAAACCAAATGTGTGGCTTTTAGCATCAAAAAACGTATCGCCTGCTTGTAATGGATTAGCTCGACTTATATATAAATCAAAGTCACCATCGTTATCAAAATCGACTTCGCTTACACCCGTCGCATTCATTATTTTATAACGTAAAACGTTGGCGGTTACGTCACTAAAGGTAAAGTCGCCATTGCCTTTTAAAACACGTAAAGCGCCGTCGCCATATATCACTAAATCGTCAATTTTATCGTTATTAAAATCTGTAATAAGAACTTTTTGACCATCTCGATTAGTTTTTGGTAAATCAGTTGCGTGGGTTATATTGCCAGTGCCATCGTTTTTATAAATAAAATTACTGGTTTGTTTACCACTATTCGCCTGCGGGAATCCCATTAGTAATAAATCTAAATGACCGTTGTTATTGGCATCAAAAAACTTACTAGTACGCCCACGTAACGTTGGCAGTTTGGGTGAAAACTCGCCGCCTTCAATAATTTCTCTTTTGTTAAAATGAAACAATTTAGCATTGCGTGCGTTACTACCCGAGCCACCACCACGCGAAAGCAAAATGTCCATTTTGCCATCTTTATCGTAATCGCCTACGCCAATACCGTGCATATCACCCACAATTAGGTCACGGCCTTCATCGTAAACGCCTTTATTGTTCCAATACAAACGGATGGTATAACCATGATCAGTAAGTAATAAATCTGGGTAACCGTCTTGGTCTAAATCGCTTATTAATGCGTTATCCCATTTACGCCGGTTTTTGTTTTCTAATTTAATTGCTTGGTGCTGCTCAGTAAATAATGTACTGCCAGGTATTATCTGAGCGCCCGCTAGGGCACTCGCTTGCTGACAACCTAGTAAGCTTGCACCCATGCATAACAAAGACACATGCCATACAACTGCTTTTACTTTCATAAAACCTCCGTGAATTTGATAAAACTTACTTAGTTGTTTTAAACGTTTTATCAAATCGTGGCATAGCATCTAGCCGCCAGTTCACACCCTCTGTAGTTTCATGGAACCAGCTAGGCTGCTGGTTATCCCAGCTCCATTTTTCCATTTCGCGGACCATGTCGGTTAACAGTGCTTTATTAGATTTACTTACATCGTTTTTTTCAGAAATATCGTTTTCGATATTAAATAACTGCCACGGTTGCTGGTTAACTTTCAAAGCTTTCCATTGATTTAAGCGTATCGCTGCATCACTGTAACCTTTACGATGACGAAGAGCATAAATTGGCTCATCTTTATGTGGGTTTTCATTTTTAATAAATGCAGGCCACATATTAGTGCCATCTAATTGTTGGCTCTCTTCAATTTTAGCGCCCGCTAAAGCTGCAAATGTTGGGTATAAATCAAGTGCCGATACAGGGTGCGAAAAACGCTTGCCCGCAGGTACATGTTTAGGCCAATGAAACAACATAGGTACTCTAAAGCCGCCTTCTTGTGTACTTCCCTTACCGGCTGTGAGTGGGAAGTTATTAGCGCCTTTACTTAATTTTCCACCGTTATCGCTCATAAATACGATAAGCGTGTTATCTAACTGATTATTTTTTTTAAGAGCGCTAACTAATTTACCAATACCACGGTCGAGGGCGAAAACCATACCCGCGTATGTTTTACGATCTTTATTTTTTATATTAGGGAACATTGCCATATCTTCATCTTTAGCTTGTAGTGGTACATGCGGGGCGTTGTACGCTAAATATAAAAAGAACGGGTTAGTTTTTTCCGCTGCTTTATCTACAAAATTTACGGCTTCGCGTGATAGTGCATCGGTAATATATTCTGTTTCTCTAACTTTTTTACCGTTATGTTCAAGCGGTGTTAAGTATTCAAAAATATTTTTTAAACCTTGTGCTTTTTGCTTTTCATAAATTGGCTGGTATTGACTTGGAAAATAATTATGCCCGCCCCCTAAAAACCCATAGTATTCATCGAAACCGCGTTGATTAGGATGATATTTCGGCGCATCACCTAAGTGCCATTTACCAAGAGCACCAGTGAAGTAGTTATTTTCATTTAGTAATTTACTAATAAACTTAGCATCAGTAGGCACGCCTACGTTTGAGCCGCGTGTCGGTAAATTAAATTGTGAGCCAATTTTATGTGGATAACGACCTGTCATTAACGCAGCTCTGCTTGGGCCGCAGAACGGGTGCGCTACGTAAGCGTCTGAAAAGGAAGTTCCTGATTTAGCAAGATCATCAATATTTGGGGTAATAATATCTTTAGAGCCATTAAAACCTACATCTGCATAACCTAGGTCATCTGCAACAATAAGAATAATATTGGGTTTTTGTTCACTTGCATGTATACCCGCAGAGCCAACTAATAGCGCAAGCGATGATAAAGCGCTCAATAATTTTGTGTGTATTTTCATAGTGCCAGTCTCAATTTTGATAATAAAAAATAGTAGGCCAATTAAGGCCCACCAAAGGGCATTTCTCGGCTATAAAAAAGCTTTCATATGATGATTAAATTTAGTTAATGATGGGTCCTCAATACGCTTCAGCTCCCCAGCCATTTTATTAACTAAATCAGTAAGCTGTTTTTTGTATTTAGGATTATCTATTTGGTTTGTGATTTCGTAAGGATCATTTTTTAAATCGTATAATTCATCGCGGCTGTCGCCGGGATTCCATACAAACTTCATTTCAGGGGTACGTATCGCTCTAATACCAAACCAGCCGCCGTTGTACCACTCGTATGCATAAAGTGCTACATCATCTTTGCCAGAATCCGCGCTATCACCCTGCTCCATTAACGGCACGAGTGAACGTCCATCCTCGTCACCATCAAGGGGTAATGACATCCATTGACGAAGTGTAGGTGCAATATCAAGCATAGATACCTGACGATTAATTATTTTAGGCTCAATATTTGGCGCACGAATAATAAGCGGCATACGCATTAATTCGTCATACGCGTAGGGGCCTTTGTCGTACAGGTTATGCTCGCCTAGCATGCTGCCCTGATCGCCGACTAAAATAATGTGCAGGTCGTCGTATAAACCTTCTTCTTTGGCGGTATTAATGAGCTCGCCAACAGCATGATCTATCATGGCGATAGCCCCATAGTAAAAACTGTGTGCTTTGCGCCAATCAGTTTCAGTCATATGGCTTACATCATGCCAAGGCCACCAAATATCGTCTTGTGCCATTGGTTTGTTTTTACGTTCAATACCAAAATTGGGAGGAAGTTTTATATCTTTGTAGTCGTACATGCTGGCGTAAGGCTCTGGTACGCGGTACGGCGGATGAGGTTGCTCAAAACTAACAATCCCAAAAAATGGTTTGTTTGATTTAGCTGCGTTTCTCAGCATTAGTTTGCCTTCGTTTACTTCTTTAGCCGTTACCGTATCAGCATAAGTGCCAGGCAAAGTTTTATAGTAGTCGTGTTTTTCACCGTTTTCATCTCGCTCCCCAGCGTTCATTCGCTCTACATTTTTTTTAGTACCATAAGGTGTAAAGGGCCGGCCATTACGCTCTTCATCTTTATCGTGACCCCACATAAAGTTAGCACCTCGAAGGGTGGGACCTTGAGCGCCTAAGTGCCATTTACCCACATAACTAACATCGTAACCTACGCTAGTTGCACGTTTAATAACGCTTCCCTCACTTAGTGATAGTTCAGAGAGTCTTGAATGATAAAGCCCTACGTTATCGTCAAGCCCCGTTTTATGCCCCCAACGCCCAGTAAACATAGCCGCGCGAGAAGGCGAGCATAACCCCGTAGATGTCATAGCTTGATCAAAGCGCGTACCCTCATGTGCTAACGCATCAATATTTGGCGTCGAAACGGGGCCATTTCTATAGGAGAAAGTGTCGAATCGCATATCATCAAACATTAAAATAAGTACATTTGGCTTTTTCTTTTGCGTATGTTCTTTCCCCGCGTCATTGGCATATACAGTAGATGCAAACAGTGCGCAGTACCCTATTATCATCAGTGATTTAAAATTGAATACTTTCATTATGTGTGTCCTGTCAGGTGAAAGGTTTTACAAATTAACTTACTAAGCATTGTTAAAATAGTTATCCATTTAGCACAATGGTTAGCTTAGCAATATTAATACAAACAATATAAACATATGATGTTTAGGTTTTCAATAAAAAAAAAGGGTTTGTCCCTTTTTTAACAGTTAGAACCTGTGTGAAATATACACAGGTTCTAAGCAGATTAATTAGGTGTAACTTCGAGTAGCAGAACACCCTCAGATGGAATATCAAAAGTACTTTTAAGCTTATTGCTGGTCATCAAGTTTTTAATATTTACATTCTTACTGCCTTTAAGAGATAACTCTATATCTGCATTGCCATGACCTAAATTTAAGATATTAACAAGATATTTCCCATTTTTTTGTTTAACAGTACGCCATGTTACCGTTTTAAAATCTTCCCCATTATCCGCCGTTATTGATACATCTGGTAGACTGTCTGATACTTGCTCAAGTGCCATTTTTTTAATTGCTTTAGTATCAGAACCCTTAGGCATAACAATAAGCTTACCTTTTCCTGGTGCTAACTTAACTTTACGTGATTGGCCATATTCATTTAAAGACAGGCTCTGTTCAGAGTCTAAAATAACTGTACCACCATTATTTAAATAGCCTTGTAGTGTCTTAAATTCATCATCAGTAACAAATTTATTACGATAGACAAGTATCGCGTCCCAATTACTATTATCTTGTTTTTCGATTATATTTTTTGTAGCAAAGCCAAGCGGAAAACCTTCAAAAAACAAATCTTCATAGAGCGCGTAACCTTTACTCATATAGTCATCAATATTAATAGCCGTGGTTTCAGAATAAAATAAGCGAAGCGGACGACGCTGTTCTCTGAGCTCTACAATTTCCTCAGAAAAACTATTAAGATCAAACATTACTTGAGTAACTTCGTTAGTTACATGGGGCTGCATATTGTTAGAACCCGCAAATGCTCCTCCCAAACCTGGGTCAAAAAAGTCTAAGTCACCTTCTAATCGATCCTCTGGCGAACCATCAGGATCGCGTGCCCAAAACCACCCCATATTGGCATCCATACCAAGTAAAGTGGCAAGCCAGTAAACACTTCGTACATAACTAGTACGTGTATCCAAATCACGCCACTGACCCGATGATAAAAAGTGGGACTCTGAATTAACATTAATTTTATTTGGTGCTACTGATTCCATAAAATCATGGAACATAGCCACAATGCCCCAATTATAAGCGTATTTTTCGATCCATTTAGACGATTTACCAGGGCGAATGTTTTCGCTACCAAATGATTTGGCATCGTGCCCAACCATAGTTGTCAATTCAGCTAGAGCTTCGGTATCTATACCTCCAGAGCGAGAGTCTTCCATGAACATACGAGGCATAATTTTAATATGAGTATCGGCGTCTTCATTTACAGAGTGCAGTTCGTTTTGAACATACGTAAACCAATCCGTACTTCTATCCATATTATACCGCGTCCAGTCGTACCAGATGGGTAAGCCTTTTAACGCCGGATCAATAGGGATTTCTATTGCAACACTTTTAAAGTTTTTAAAATTAGTATCCCAATTTTCATTAAGCTTAGTTATATTTCCCTGATATTTAGTGCGCAACCAATTTCTAAATTTATTTAACGTGTACGAAGAAATACTCGTCATTTCTTGGAAATTTTGTGTCCAATGTCCTTTTTCAGCATACCAATGTGGTTCGTTAGCAAGCACAAAACCCACCTCAGTGACTTTTTTACCTTTGGTGAGTTCACCCGTTTTACGAATTATCTTGCCCCATACTTCGCGTGCTAATGGGTTGTCAATATCGAACCCAGTAAATAAAGAACGCCCTTTTCTAACCTCGGGTTCTCGCTCTTCAACCCACTGTGGGATACCCATTAGCCAATAAACTAAAAAACCAATGTTAGTGTCTGGAATACGGGTTAACTCTTTCATTAGCTCCTCGTCAAAGGTACCATCCTCACGCACTAAAAAAGAATTAATAGCGCGATCATGATCAACAGGGTATAAATCTTCACCACCATGATAAAGCGCACCTAAATGGTCGTTGTAAATATCTTTATTTGTAAGCGGTTGCCCCACCGTTTTTGAAAAATAGTCATATAGAAATATTGGCTTACCATTACTTACAAACATGTTGTCTTGTGCTTTAGTATTTTGCCAATCAACTTTATTTACAGGACGACGCTTTATCTCACCAGCCAGCTCTTTAGACAAATCATCTATCCCTTTATCTAAAATTTGAATGACTTTCTTTCGCTCAAAATCAGGAAGGTCTTTTGCTAACTGCTCTTTTTTGTCTTTATAATAACGTTCATAACTAAATAGCTTAACAACAGCGTCGTAATTGTTCTCATCCCAATTAGCAAACTTTAAAAACTGTTCTGCAAACCACACAACGCTCTGCTCACGTGTAACATCTATTTGCTTACGCTTAGCTTTTGCCATTAGCTTTTTAAGTTTATTAATTTTTAGTTGTGCTGCTTTTTCGTAGCTATTCAACGAAGTACTTGCTGCACTTAGCGTTTCAGTGTTTTTTGAGTCTATAACACCTTCTTGCTGTGAACACGCTGATGTAAGTAAAAATAATGGGGCTAGTGTGAAGCCTAATAGATGTTGTCTCATGCTATCTCTCGTTTAGAAAAGTTATTTATAGATCGTATTTATTATGTTTCTAAGGTTTATTAATGACAACATACATCATATGTTTGCATTTGTAATTTGTTTTTTACAACTAAATACTATTTTTCACATAAAAATTAACTTTTATCAAAACGCCAAATTTTCAAAAGTACGTGCTTATTAAAGCGCAAACGACGCTTTTAAAGTTTTTGCTTTCACCATACTGCACGTGTATCTCGGTAATATAATTTTTAGGCACTCTATGGACTCCCCATAGTTTGCTAAAAACCCAATGAGTTTTCTATTGTTGCGATGTGTAAACTATTTAAGCTACACCGTAGTGGCGTTTATGTGTGGTTAAAAAAGCCATTGAGTGACAGAGCAATCGAAGATAATCGTTTGCTTAAGCTTATTAAAGTTTTACGTTGCCTGTGGTGGCACTTACGGTAGTCCTTAGGTACACGAAGATTGACGTGAAGCTGGTGAGTATGCTGTGTTAATCGCGTAGCTAAAATCATGCGCCAACATAAACTCAAAGCGCAAATAGGTTATAAACGTCGCCCTATTAAAGGCGGTAAAACATCGCGCATTGCAGATAACTTGCTAGCTCGACAGTTTAATCCTCCTGCGCCGAATCAAACTTGAGTAAGTGATATTACTTATGTGAGAACCTATGAAGGCTTCTTGTATGTAGCCACTGTCATGAATTTATTCTCTAGGCGCATCGTAGGCTGGTCGATGGATAAAAACATGGACAAACACTTAGTAATTAAAGCATTGCTCATGGCAGTTTATCAGCGCCAGCCGAAAGCTGACGTAATGGTACATAGTGATTAAGGAAGCCAGTATGGTAGCGCTGATTACTTAGCCTTTATGAAAGAATATAACCTTGTACCCTCAATGAGTCGAGCTGGGAATTGTCACGATAATGCAGTTGCTGAAAGCTTTTTTGTAACGATTAAAAAGCGAATAGTTAAGCGTAAGATATATTCGACAAGGGAAGATGCGAAAGCTGAGATATTCAATTTTATAGAAATGTTCTACAATCCAAAAAAACGCCATTCACACACAGGCGGTGTTTCACCTGCTAAGTTTGAGGAAGCGTATTTTTCTGAGTTAGAAACGGTCTAGAGAAAGCTGGGAAGTCCAAGTAAGAGAAACTCACCAGGCTCGACATTCATACTGTATACTTTATTAAATTTATATGGCATTAAGCATTACCTTGAGTCAATAATGAGATACGTTTTTTAAATTGAAAATCTCAGAAACGATTCATTTTTTACAAATATTAAGCAGTGCAGTAACAACCACTGGTTTTATTAAGTAACAGCTGGCTGTTAAATCCAGCTACAAGATTATTTATAACCGTTTCGACAAAACCACTGCCCTGCGCGCAGCCAAGCCCTTGAGAAAGAGGGCCTGCATAAACAAAGTCACCCTTGTCATTAATAACTACTGCCGCGGGGGTAGATGGGAGCAACTTTTGTAAAGAGGCTGTTTGCTCAATATTGATAAGCGCAAAGTTGTGCGCTTTAGAAAACGCCGCTAATTGCTTTAAGTGAGGTTGAGCTTGCTTGGTACAGCCGCAGTCAGGGTCGGTGACTATAATCAACGCATTTTTATTAGTGGTTATAAATCCTATGTGTTGCTTAAAATTGGCAAACCACCCAGTTTGCTCAAGTACACCCACACTATCAAATACACGTAACTGGTTGTATTGATAATAAACCAGCCCTGAGACAGTCACAACTAGCCACAAAACTATTACTATCCTCGTTTTTATGGCTGATTTACTTAAACTTGGCAATGCTCTGCTCTAACACGGCAATACTTACATCTATCATTTGAACTTTGGCGGTTAACTTTTCGACCACCTTGGTGTCTTGATATTGGCTTTGCTGCATTTGTTCTGTGCTTGAGGCTATTTGTTTTGTGTTAACCGCTTGATCAGCAACAACTTGTGAGACAGAGTGAGCACTGTGGTTTACAGCTTTGATTTGCTCACTCATCGCACTTATGTTTTCTTTCAAGGTGGTGCTTATATGCGTTAAATCAACCACAAAATCAACACATTGACTCATAGATTGGGTTGAGGTTTTACTGTTAGTAACTAAATCTTTTAGCGTTAATGCAATTTTGTCTGTCGTCGCTTTACTGCTTGTAGCAAGGGTTCTTACCTCATCGGCTACAACAGCAAACCCTCGGCCATGTTCACCGGCCCTTGCAGCTTCAATGGCTGCATTTAGCGCAAGTAGGTTAGTTTGCTCTGCAATACCTGATATCTCATTGAGTAAACCTGATATTACATCGCCTGCTGCCACTAAATGATTTATTTGCTCTTCGGTATGATTAAGTAAATTAAGTAACTCTGTGCTTTTAGTCGCAGTTTGCATAACATCATTAGATGCATTGTTGGCAGCTTGAGAAATGCTATCTACCTGTTGCTTTAACACATTACTTTCATGCTCAACTGAACTAAAGCCTTGGGCAACTTGCGCGCCTGAGTCAGCTATATCATTAGTTTGTTGCTTTCTTTGCTCAGCCCCGCTTGCTAACTCATCATGTACGTTTATTAATTGCTGAGAGTTTTTCTGCAGTGAAAGAGACTGGGTTTGTACTTGACTAATCACATCCGATAAATAACCTAATAAGGTGTTAAAACCCGCCACGGCATTGCTATTTTTGTCATCCGCTCTGAGCGAAAGTTGTATATGTTCTGGGTCGTGCATAATAGCTTCTGTAGCTTTGGTTAAAGACAGCCCAGCACGCCGCTCCTGTTGCAATGTTTTAGCAATATAACCGGCTACAAACACCTCTACTATTGCATAACCGGCATGTATAAGTACCGTAGTAAAGGCGAGCCTATCTGGGTCAAATACATAAAAACCAGTGTTTTGTATTTGTAAAAAATAAAAGCTTAAATGATGAATGGCCACAAAAATAATGGCAGTGATAAACACGCGCCAGTTCACAAACATGATTAACATGGCCATTAAGATGAATATTTCGAAGTGTATTTCTATTAATCCAAAGGCTTGTTGTATGTGCAAAAAAGAAAACATCATGATTGCTGCTGCAACCACGTGCCCAGTAACGGGGTTATTTTGCTGAGTTTTAAGTAACCAAATGGGCAATAAGCTTAAAGGTAAGCCAACAATAAATGCTTGTGCAAGTGTGCCAAAGTACACCCCTAGAGCTATTGACTCTACAAACAAAAAAATGAATATTATGGTGAATAAACGACTTACACTATTCATAAATACCTTTAGTTATTAGTTTTATAATATAATCGGGTTTTGTACGTATTAGCCGATAATTTCGACCACATTTTATTACTATAGCTTAGCCTGCAAACTTTACTTAATAATTGATAAAACCGCTTTAAATTCTGGCGATGCGGCGTTTTTTGTCCATTGAAAAATAATACTTTCTACGCTGGTAATGATAGCACCTGCTTGTTGTAGCTGCATTAAAGCTAATGATTTATGCTCCGGATCTCGTGAGCCTACCGCATCAGCAGCTACATATACTTCAATCCCTTGCGCTATTAAATCTAAACAGGTTTGTAAAACACATACATGTGACTCTGTGCCTATTACTATAACTTGCGTGCGTGTAAGTTGTTTAAACGTAGCATTAAATGTCGGCTCGTTACATGCACTAAAATGTGTTTTTTCAATACTCTGCGCATTTAAAAGCGCGTCTTTTAATCGTCTATTTGTGCTACCTAGTCCTTGTGGGTATTGCTCTGTAACAATGCTAGGAATTTTAAAAATGGCACTAACTTTGGCAATTTTTATTGACCACTGCAGTAAATCAGAAAATTCGCTAATTGCGGGAGAGAGGTTATCTTGAATGTCTATTACTAATAAAATGCTTTTATCAGCAGATAAATTTTTGTGACTCATCATAACACCCCGTTTTTTACGTAATTATAATTAGCAAGCCTAGCTTAAGTAATTATTAATGACTAAGTTTAGTTGATATAAGTTGTAATCCACAATTCAAAAAAGTGTGCTATATTTAATTTTTAAATGTACATTCCCCCTGCCCTAGAGCGAGTTTATTAGTGCGATTGAGTATTCTGTTTTTTCTCTTCACCACTGTTTATTTTCTTTGTATTAATAGCGTATCGGCCACCACAAATTATGCTCAACAACTACAACGAATATCTACCGATGAAGGTTTATCCCAAAACTACGTAACTAAAATTCTACAAGATGATTTAGGTTACATTTGGATAGCCACAGCGCAAGGCCTAAACCGCTTTGATGGTTACACTGTCACTCCCTTTGATGGCGGATTTAACCTTAACGAAAATTTCATTACTACGCTTTTTAAAACCCATGAAGGCAATATTATTGTGTCAACTGAGCTTGCAGGCGCTTTTTTGGTTGATCCTAAAACGTTAGCTACTCGCAATATATTTTCAGGTAGCCTTGCTGGCAATACAGCAAACTACGCCTCAATTGAAGCTGTTGAACAGTATCAGGATACTTTTTACTTTGCCATTTTAAACAACGTGTATTCACTGAGTTCTAGTACAAACTCACTCACCTTAGAGTTTACAGCACAAAGTGAAGAGACCATGGTACGCGCGCTAAAATATTACCAAGGCACGCTTTTTATAGGCACACAAGCAGGTTTATTTAGTTACGACCTAAAAACAGAATCTTTACGCTCTCTTAGTTTACAAGCCCCCAATAAACAAACAGCCGATAATAATAATGTTAAGTTTTTAGCTATCGACCCCATGCTAGGGTTATTAGTCGGCACAGTTGAAGGCATGTACGCGTTAAGTTTAGATAAAAAAGCTCATACGCCTGCATATCAAAGCACTAAACGTGTTATTGCTGATTACAATATTTGGGATTACACCAATACACCTTATGGCGAATTTATTGCCACAGAGCATGGCTTGTTCGAATTTAAGCGAGCAAAAGGGACGACTGAGCTGGTACTTAGCTTTGATCAAAGCAAATTTAATATTACCGAAAATACCATTAACGATTTAATGGTTGACTCAAGCGGCGTGTTTTGGCTTGCATCGCGCACGCAAGGTGTGCTTACTTGGTCAATAAACACACGACGTTTTAAAAAAGTAACCTTACCCAAAAACAACCATATAAATAGTATTTTCCAAGATGCTGACTTAACTATGTGGTATGGCACCGATAATGGCCTCGCTCATGTAAATGCTGACAATCACACCACTTATCACTTAACCTCGCGAGACCCTAAAGCGGTGTATGGCGAATACGCAATTTTTGCCATTAATAAAGCACATTTAGAACCCAATTCGCGGTACTTATGGCTAACGGGATACTACAATTTAATTTTATTTGATAAAAAAACGGGGACCACGGTTGCAAAAAAAGATTTAAATAACGTTATGTCCAAAGATGCAACTATTTATGGTGTGTCAGAGATAGCTCCAGATACATTTGCGTTTTATAATGATCACGGCTTTTATGTTTATAATGGTAAAACGGGATTAACACGCGAAATTAAAGGCTTAAAACAGCATATAGACCCTCTAAATGCGTACACTTTTCATCGTCCTTTTAACGATTACCCCAATGAGTTTGTAATAAGCACAACCACCCATTTTTATCGATATAACGAGCAAACAAACACCTTAACCGCTATTTATAAAACCAGTAAAAAAGGCAACCAAAGTTACCACACAGTAGAAAACTGGTTGATTGATAAAAACAACATTTTATGGCTTGCCACAACCAGTGAAGGCTTAGTGGGAATTGATGCACAAAGCTATGAAAAAAAACACCACTTTAACGTCACTAATGCGCTAAAAACGCAGTCTATTTATTCACTTATTAGCGATGACTATGGGTATTTATGGTTTAGCAGCAAAAATGGTTTGTACCGCTTAAATACCGACACGTTAAGGCTGCGAGTTTTTACGGTAAAAGATGGTTTGTCGGTTAATTCATTTAGTACCTTAGGGGCCATTACGCTTAAAAATAACAATATTATGTTTGGCAGCAGTTATGGTGCGATTTCGTTTGACCCAGCTGAGTTTTTACAGCAAAGCAAACAAACAACCACGGCAATAACCGATATTAGGTTAATGTCGCGCGACTTAAACTATAAACCCAGTCAGTTTGCCGTCTCTGCGTTGGAATTAACACATGAAGATATGGGCTTAGAGGTAAGCTTTTCAAATTTTGATTTTCAAAATAGCGCGGAAACACGTTACAAAATTACGCTTCAAGGGCCTACTTCACTCGAGTATGATAATTTAAAGACAAATAAAATATTTTTTACAACGCTACCGCCAGGTAATTACCAATTAACGGCCAGCGCGTATAATTTTAATAGTGCGACAGAGTCGAAGCCGGCGCTGTTAAATTTTAAAGTGGCGTACGCGCCATGGAAGTCTCCTTATGCGTATGCGGCTTATATTTTAATTATAAGCACTATATTGTGTTTACTTTTTTGGCAATACAGAAGCAGGCAGCTAGCTATCGCTAATGCGCAAAAAGCGACTATACATTCGCAAAAACAAACCGAGCTTGCCCTTACAAACAATAAAAGTGGCATTTGGGACTACCACTACCACGACGAGTCGGTAAATACTAACCGTGGTAGTGAACTTGGTTATACAAATTTACCAAAACGCATACCACTAAAGCACTATTTAGCTTTGATTCACCCTGAAGATAAACCACGCGTGATTTCTCATTGGTTAAATTTTACAAAGCAAAAAAAGCAAGAGCATTGGCAAGCAACATACCGGTTAAAGCACAAGTTGGGCCATTGGCTATGGTATCAAGATTTAGGGCAAATTATTTATGATGAACAAACACATAAGCCTGTCTCTGTATCTGGTATATACACCAACATTACTGAGCAACGTGCCAATGAACAGCAAGCCAACATTTTAGGTGAGGCGTTTGGACAGATAAATGACTGGTTGCTTATTTTAGATAATAACTTAGTGCCGGTTTCTGCAAACAACAGTTTTATAAAAACCTTCTCACAAAGTCATACGCAACCACTAAGCTTAAAAGTGTTTGTTAAAGCGATAGGTAAAGCGCAATGTAAACGCTATGCCAACACATTAAAAACCTTAACCGCTAAGCAAAACTGGCGAACTGATACCATTATTAAAACCGCGACTAATCAGCACCACCCGATCCATATAAGTGCTACCGCAATCGCGAAAGAAGCAAACAGCATTAGCTATTATGTAATTGTTATATCCGATCTAACCGAGCAAAAAAAGGCCGAAGATGAGCTACGTTATTTAGCTAACTTCGATCCGCTCACACAGTTGCCTAACCGCAGTTTAATGCATCAAAAAATCAGTCAATCTATTGAGATTGCGCGTGAACAACTAACGCAAAGCGCATTATTATTTATTGACTTGGATAAATTTAAACCGGTAAATGACACGTTTGGCCACGCTGTTGGTGATCAGCTTCTATGTAATATTACCCAAAGGGTAAGTTCAATGCTGCCAAGTAATGCCACACTTGGTCGCCAAAGCGGTGACGAGTTTTTAGTCCTTATAGATAAAGTTGAAGACATTTCGATTCTTAATCAAACAGTTAAAGGCATAAGCTCAGAACTTGCTAATAAAGTGATTATTGAAGATTTTTCTATAAATATATCTGCAAGTATAGGCGTCGCTTTATACCCGTATGATGCCAGTTCAACAGATTTATTGATCAGAAATGCAGACGTAGCCATGATGCACGCAAAGCAGGCTGGCAGAAACGGCTTTAAGTTTTTTAATGACTCGATGAACGAGAAAATAAAACAAAAACTCATCCTTGAAAACGATTTAAAAGATGCCGCTAAAGATCAGCTGTTATTTAATCATTACCAGCCCATTATCGATACGCAAGCGCAAACAATTAATGGCGTTGAATTACTAATGCGCTGGGAAAATAACGGTCAATTTGTCTCACCGGCTTTATTTATCCCATTAGCAGAAGAAACAGGCCTTATTGAAGCGTTGACTGAACAAGCTTTAGAGCGTGCGCTATCTGAACTAGCACCTACTTTAGCTAAAAACCCATTATTTTATATCTCGCTTAATTTGTCACCAAAACACATTTTGAGAACCAATATAGCCACCAAACTGATTAATATTTTAAAACACCATAAAATGAGCCCAGTGCAGCTGCGCTTAGAAATAACTGAAAACATATTGCTCGAAGATAAGCAAAAAGCCGCTAAACAATTACAAAAATTAAAGGCTGCTGGCTTTAAGCTTTTACTGGATGATTTTGGTACTGGCTACTCATCACTCACCTATCTAAGTCAGTTCCCTATCGATGTTATTAAAATAGATCAAAGCTTTGTTAACAGTATTGGGAGTGATAAGAGTGATGAGTCTATAATCAAAACCATTTATACTTTGGCCCAAAACCTTGGGCTTTATTGCATAGCCGAGGGCGTTGAAACTAAGCAACAAAAAGCGTTTTTAGAAGGCTTAGGCTGTCATGTTGTGCAAGGTTATTATTTTGCAAAACCAATGCGCGCACAGCAATTGCAAAGCCCAGAAACCATTGAGCATATTCAGAGTTTAATAAACAATTAGCTATGAATATGTTGGCATTCGTGGCTTTCTATTTGCAATACACTGCTTTTAACATTAAAACGAGCCGCAAGGAGCTTTTCTATTTTTAAGCGACAAGCTTCGTCGTGCTTTTCGATAGTACAATGCTGTTTTAACACTACATGAGCGCCGACAATAATATCATTGTCTTTACGCAGTACCGTCACATTATGTACATTATGTACATGCTCTAAGTCGGTAATAGATTGCTCAATGTCTTTTACTTTAGGCAATTTAGCGCTATTAAAAAACAGTCCTTTAATACAACTAGTAATTACTTTACCGCCTGTAAAGAGCACAAACGAGGCTATCAACATGCTCGATAAAATATCAATAATGCTCCAACCTGTATAGTAAATGAGTACACCGGCTATAAACGTAGAAATGGTCGATATAATATCGAAAAACGAATGTAAAAACACAGCGTAAACATTAATGCTCGCTTTGCGCCCTTTGTAAAGTACCCACGCTGCGGCGCCATGAAATAGAAATCCTACAGAGGCAATACTCGACATTAAAAAGCTGTTTATTTCTAAATCATGGCCATCGTTATGATGGGAGATTCTTTCAATACCTTCATATAAAATAACGGAACTAATAGCCAAATACAGCAGACCATTTATAAGACCACCAATAAGTTCAGCGCGTTGGTAGCCATCGTTATAAGTTTTAGCAAAGTGAATGGCTAAGGTAGAGGCAATAAGAGCAATAAATAGCGAGCTGTTATGCACAAATAAGTGCCCCGCATCAGCAAGCACAGCAAGCGAATTTGCGTAATAAGCGCCAATAACCTGAATTACCATAAATGAACATGTGATCGCCAAAGCGATAAGTAGCCGACGACGAGACGCTTGGTGTGTAGTGATTTCTGTCATGAAAAGCTTGAAAAACCTATACTTAAATTGCAAATAAGCCGGCAGATGGCTTAGAGTAGAAAAGGGCAATGATATACAGTTGCAATTGTAATACGAAGCACCTTTAAACGCACTAAAAACTTAGCAAAATTGCTAAAACTGTACTAAACAATACATAAAGGGAATAACACATTCTATAAACAAGCAACTGGAGCAATGAGTGGGCTTAAAACAATTAGAGGATATTTGGAGTACTGTTAAGCTTATTCCATTTGCTGTTGTACTTTATGACGTTAAAAAACACACCTATAAAACAAACTCGCAAGCACAGCTTATATTTGACCTACCTGAAAAACACACCCTAAACAAGGCTGATTTTAAGCACCTTAAGCTCAGCAGCCCTGAGAGTAGAAAACAATTTACGATTGAGCAATTGTTTGAAAAATACTTGGTGATAAATACTAACTGCCACGTATTATTACAAAAACAAACCAAAAGCCTGTTGCTAAATGCCAAACTCGCCCAGCTAAATAAACACTTACATATAGCAACGTTTGAAGTTATTGAGCACAACCAAGATGCGCAATATAACTTTGATAAAATAATCTCAAAAATTTCTACTGATTTAATAGATATCCAAAATGACAATATTGATACGCATATAGGGTTTGCACTTAAAGCCATTGGCACTGTTTGCCATGCCGATAGAAGCTACTTATTTAAATTCTCTGAAGATGGTAAGTCAATGCGTAATACTCATGAATGGGTTAATCAAGGCATTCAGGCGTTTAAAGAGCAGCTACAACATGTCCCAACAAACTCACTCCCCTACTTCGCTAATTTAATGGATACCACGCACTTATTTAAAGTAAATGATGTTGCCAGTCTCCCAATAAAAGCAACTAAAGAAAAACAAGAACTAGAGCGTGAAGGAATTCAATCAGTATTATGTATTGGCCTTCGCTACGATAAAGAGCTGGTAGGCTTTATAGGTTGTGACTGTGTAAAACAAAAACGCGAATGGACAGACCTAGATTTAATTAGAATAAAGCTTGTAGGCGAGATAATTGCTAACGCATTTAAAAATTTAAATTACAAGCAAGAACTTCAACGCATACAACAGCAGCTAATAACTGCGAATCAAAAGCTCAACCAACTTGTAAATACCGACAGCCTCACCTCAATTGCAAACCGGCGATGTTTCGACAAAGCACTAGAGAGTGAAATTAAGCGCTGCGCACGTGCTGAACAACCCGTTAGTTTAATTATGTGCGATATAGATTTCTTTAAAAACTACAACGACAGTTATGGCCATCAGCAAGGCGACGAAGCCTTAGTAAAAGTAGCAGCTGCGCTTAAGGCGCAATGCCGACGCGAGGGCGATTTAACCGCACGCTATGGAGGTGAAGAATTTGCCGTAATTTTACCGGCAACTAATGAGCAAGACTGCCTGCAATTTACCCGCTTAATTCAACAAACAATTAAAGCGGCAGGCATAAAACACAATAAATCTAGTGTAAGTGAGTACCTAACGTTAAGTATTGGTTTTTATTCTGCCATGCCGGATAAAAACAGCACACCGCAATGCTTTATAAATAAAGCCGACCAAGCACTCTACAAAGCAAAAGAAACAGGACGAAATAAGGTGTGCCAATTTAAACCCACTCACTAAAAGCTTGTTTTTGTGGTACAAAAATTTAAGTAGTGATAACCTATACATGCTGACATTATAAACAATACAACAACTCAGCAAGTCCACTCTCATAAGGAATTTTTAAATGGATCCAATCAATCAAATACTAAATATGGTATTTACTGTTGAAGCATTTTTACTTGTTTTTGTAATTGTACTTCTAAAAAGTAGTGTTAAGTTTGTACCTCAAAACCGAGCATGGTTAATAGAGCGCTTTGGAAAATACCAATCAACTAAAGAAGCCGGACTCAATTTTATTGTGCCATTTATAGACCGTATTGCTGCAGACCGTAGTTTGAAAGAACAAGCTCAAGATGTTCCCTCACAATCAGCCATCACAAAAGATAATATCTCCCTAATTGTTGACGGTGTATTGTACTTTCGTGTACTTGACCCTTACAAAGCAACATACGGCGTGGATGACTATGTATTTGCAGTTACTCAATTATCGCAAACAACCATGCGTTCAGAGTTAGGTAAAATGGAACTAGATAAAACATTTGAAGAACGTGACTTATTAAATACCAACATTGTGGCAGCGATTAACCAAGCAGCAGAGCCATGGGGCATACAGGTTTTACGCTATGAAATAAAAGATATTGTGCCGCCTCAATCAGTTATGGAAGCAATGGAAGCACAAATGAAAGCTGAGCGGGTAAAACGCGCGCAAATATTAGAATCCGAAGGTGACAGACAAGCAAATATAAATGTTGCAGAGGGTAAAAAGCAGGCGCAGGTACTTGCCGCAGAAGCAGAAAAAGCAGAACAAATACTCAGAGCAGAAGGTGAAGCCAAAGCCATTATTGCGGTAGCTGAAGCTCAAGCAGATGCTCTGCGTGAAGTAGGTGCAGCAGCAGATACAGAACAAGGACAAAAAGCTATCCAATTAGACCTTGCAACTAAGGCTATCGCTGCAAAAGAGGCCATAGCTAAAGAGTCATCGGTCGTTTTACTTCCCGATAACGCCACCGATGCAAGCTCGCTCGTAGCGCAAGGTATGTCTATTATCAATACATTAAATAAAACGCAAAACCTGCAATAAAGCCTATTAGCTTAATTTAGGAGAATATATGGACCTAATTTCGCAAAACTTACCACAAGCTTTAATGGTTATAGGTATTATTGCATTAATAATAGAAGTCACCGTTTTAGGGCTATCTACTATTATTCTGCTTTTCTTGGGGTTGTCTTTGCTTACTTCTGGGTTGTTAATGGTTGCAGGAGTACTACCCGAAACTATTACAGCGGCACTTTGGAGCAATACCATCATTACCGCTGTTTTGGCACTACTTTTATGGAAACCCATGAAACGTATGCAAGAAAATGTAGATTCTAAGCAAATAAATAGCGATTTCGCCGATCTTACTTTTGTATTAGCAAAAGATGTTTCAGATAAAGAAATAACAACACATCAGTATTCTGGTATAAGTTGGCAGCTCAAAAGTACACAACCTATTAGTGCTGGCACCAAAGTAATAGTGGTTAAAAAAGAGGTAGGTGTTATGTGGGTTGCCCCTGCCCCGTAACGTTTTATATTATTACGGGCGGCTCTAGCTGCCCGTTTTTTATACCTGATATTTTAAATACACTGCCTTGTAATGACTGGTTAGTTTTTACATTACTGTCATCTGCAGACGTTACAAATAGCCACTGTGCGTTATTGCCACCAAACGCCACGCTTGTAGGCTTTTTAGCGGGCAATGGTTGTGTTTGTAAAACTTCCCCATTTGGGGATAAACACATAACGCAGCCCATATCCCACACTGCAAGCCATAAATTCCCTTGTGCATCAATCACACAACCGTCTGGGTCTACTTCAGTGTTTTTAAATTGATAAAAAACACTTGCTGGTAAAATAGGCTCACCACTTTGTGGATTTACATTCAAAGAAAAAATACAACTGGCTTTAGAGTCGCAGTAATACGCGCGTGAGCGTGCTTTATCAAAACATAATCCGTTAGGAATGCTTAACCCTTGCACCACACAATTAAGCGAATTTTGATAAAATCGGTAAATTTTTCCCCCGCCTGAGCGGGCGCTTTTATCCATAGTACTTATCCAAAACCCTCCCCAAGGGTCGGCTCGGCCATCGTTAGCGCGTCGTGTAGGCTGGGTGTTTTCTAAAAATGTAAGCGTTTGGCGCACCCCAGAAGCTATATGGTATTTATAAATACCCGTACTGGTGCCAATAATAAGGTGTGCCTTGTCAAGCCACGCTAAGGCCGAAACCGTATCTTGCATTTCAACTTGAGCTAACGAGTCTGGTTTTGTCAGACACATACTCAGCAAGAGATTTTTTTCTATGTCTACCCAAAATAGCGTTTCAAGCAAAGGGTGCCAAAGCGGGCTTTCACCTAACTTATTTTGTAGATTACTAAATACGGTCACATTTGAGTCAGTCATAAATAACGATTCTTTATTATTAACAAAGCCTTGTATTAATATATACCTTATCAGAAATACCCGACACTTACGATTAATCAAAACACATTAACAACTAGGCACGTTTTCTAAGCTAAACAGTGCACTAATACTAAATAGCTTAATTAAGTGGCTTAGTCTCAAATAATAAACATGTAGATGACGGGGTTAAAGTTTCGTAATTCGTCTGTTTATATCAAAATTTTTAGCGCCGTTATCATCACGTTTCATTCCTTAAATGAATTAAGTAATATGTCAGATGGGTATAATTATTTTAAGCATTTGATCGCGCTTTACTTAGTTAGTTGGTAATATCATCTAAAGGGAGGTAATAGTATGATTAATAATAACAATAAACATTCTTTAGTCGTCGAGGGAGGGGCAATGCGCGGTATTTTTGCCGCCGGGGTGCTTGATGAGTTTTTAGCGCAGCGTTATCAGCCTTTTACTAATTATTTTGGGGTTTCTGCTGGCGCTACCAATATAGCCGCTTATTTATGCCAACAACCTAAACGAAATTACCATGTGATTACCGATTTTTCGTGTCGGCCAGAATTTATTAACTTAGCGCGCTTTATCAAAGGCGGACACTTGTTTGATTTAGATTGGCTGTGGCAAGCAACCATTGATGAGATCCCGCTAAACACAAACACTTTTGCAAAAGCGGCTCATGAATTTTATATCGTCTCCACCGCCATCACCACAGGGCAACCTCAATACCTAAAAGCAACGAGCGATTTAATGATAGAGCAACTTAAGGCATCGTGTGCTATCCCTATTGCGTATCGCAACTACCCTATTATTAATGATATTGCGATGACCGATGGCGGCGTAACAGACTCTATTCCTGTTATAAAAGCTTACGAAATGGGTGCTAAAGAAATAACCGTCGTACTTTCTCAGCCATTAGGTTATAGAAAAAAGCCAAGTAGATCCCAGTGGTTAACTAAAAAACTATATAAAAACTACCCAGCTCTCATAAAAAGCGCGACGAACAGAGCGCACGTTTACAACAGGAGCATAGATTTTATTAATAACCCGCCTAAAGATTGCAAAATCAATGTCATTGCCCCACCGCCTCAATTTAGAGTGGGCCGTACAACCAAAAACGTTAAACGACTCAACGATGGGTATAAAATGGGAATTGATACAGCCAAAGCCTTTTTAACTTAAGCGCTGTTTACCTAAATACACCGTAACCAGTATGCCCATTACGGTAAACGCTGCAATGGTGCATACAACACCCGCTATTATAGCGTAAACATGTATAAAACATGCCAAGGCAATAGCTGTTAAAACAAAACAGTACAGCCATTTATGGGTTACTTTGTAGTGCTTACTTCTCATTAATAATAAAGCAGCTAGTAAACACATTAACGCAATCACTATCGCCAAAGTATTCATGCTGTTTTTACCTCTGTAAGTGGCGTTGCTGCAGAGTGTGTTTTTAAGTACCCCCATAAAAACGCCAGTCCAACAATTAAAAAGCTGATATCGGTAACTACTACCAAGGTACTGTTTGCGTTAATAACATTATTTACACCTAACACGCTATTAAGTGGTAAAACACTCATTAGTGACAGAGCGCAAAATAGCACAGTGGCTTTAAAGTAGCTTTTATAGTTTTGCCAAAATATGGCAATTACTAGCCAAACTAACCACGAGTAAAAAAATAGCGGCCCAAAGTAAGCGTTGTGCTCAACACCTGCCACGGCATAATTTAAAAGTATTTGCATAGGGAATAATACACAACAGGCAAGCACTAAACCGCCGCAACTGCCTATAATAAAGCGGTTCCACTTTGCATATGCGCCAGCGCTAAGCGTTGGTGTGCTACCTCTGCTACGCTTTGCTAACCACATCATCATGCCTGAAAGTGGCATTAAGGCACATGCTAAACCAAGCATTACCCAAAGTAGTTTCACAAATAATCCAGCAAAATTACCAAAGTGTAATGGGAAGAGTATTTCAATAATTTTAATTGATACCCCTGCTATATCGCCAAAGCTACTCATTGAAGCGATGTACTCCCCTTGTCCATTGTAATGCAATAGCTGAGAAGCCACAGCCTCGCCTCCTAAAAGACGTAAATACACTTGTGAGTTTGCATCGTTATGCGCCATTACCGTGGCATCTAAAATTACAGCATGTGGGTAGCGTTGCTGCGCATCACCTAAAATAGCGGTTATGTCAGTCGGCTGATTTACATGACTAATTATAGGTTCAGGAATAGCTGTAAAGGTTTCTATTAACTTATCTTGGTCGCCACCAAAACTAACAAAAGCGGCGGCAGGTAGTAAAATTACGGTGGCCAAGCCTAAAAATGCGCCGCTAAAGCCAATTACAATATTAAAAATACTGCCCCAAATACCCATTACTTTGTGGCCGTCACTAATAGTGACATCAAAACCTTTGAGCCATCTAAAGGTAAACAGTTCTTTAATTAATTTACGATGTATAAATAGCCCCGTTACCGTACTTACTAATAACGTTAAGCCCAAAAAGCCAGTTAAAATAAGACCTATAGGGCGCCCTAAATGTAAGTCAGCATGAAACTCAGCAATGTAACTAGCTGCATCTGTTTTTCTGTTGGCATAATATTGCTTACTTGGACCATAGTAGGTATTTACCAATGCTAAGCTTGCTGGGTCAAATTCAAATGCTCTAAGTACTTCTTGCTGGTAATTTTCATCACCATGGTGAGACTCGAATACTAAAGCAAGTAAGTGAAAATTATGCCCTGTCGGCATAAATACATGAATATTTTCACCAAACTCTTCAGGTACTTGTGCGTGGTAGGTATTTACTAACGAATTAACTTCACTATTAGGAATATGTTGAGTTTGATGCAACGATTGGTTAGCCCAAATTTTAAGCTCTGGTCTGGCAAGTACTGCAAGCGCACCAGTAAAAGCTACAATAAATAATAGAACAGCTGTAACTACACCCACCCAGCTATGTAATAGGAATAGCTTTTTTAATGTAATTGATTTCATCCTTGTCCCTGCACTAATGCTAAATAACTTAAAACTCCATGCACTAAACACAAAGTGATCATGAGTAAAAATGGTTGCCATGCTTTTTCGCAAATGTAGGCATAGATAAACAGCCCTACCCAAATAATGGGAAACAGTAAAATAGGCAGTAAAATTTGTTCACTCATTTGAAAGGGTAAATAGGTAGTCATACCGGTGATCATTACCGTAGCGGTCACCAGTGCTAATACGCACGCCATAAAATGGCGACGCTTTGTAGCGCTAAATGTTTTTTTATTATTCATTTTTAGCTCGTTTAAAAAAGTAGCAAGCGCACATCTTTGCGCATGCAAATAACAATTGTTCGCATTATATTGCGTATTTGTGAATATATGCAACAACTTATCGTTCTAATAAAAAACAAGCATACAATTACCCCTCAATAGCAAACTAAATGCACTTAAACTAAAAGTAGGTAACAGTCCAACACCAACTACAACAATAATGACCAGTCAGGGCTTGACTGCTTTGTAAGTTGTTAGACAACAATGCATGGGGCAGCTACTTTTAAATAGTACAAAGTATGTACCTTTAATGGGCTTAAATAGTATGGCGCTATCGAGCACATTAAGAATCCACGTTAAAAGGTAAGCTTTAATTTTTAGTGTCACTATTACTAATAATTGTTACGTTGTGAGCGCCTAGGCAATAAAAGCCACTGGGCTACGCCTTAAATAAGCTGTAAAATTAACCGTTATACATTTGATTATATGAGAAAAAATTATGAGCGATAAAATTAATCCAGAAGCGTTACACGCGCTAAAAATTGCATTCACTTACATGCCACAAGCGATTGAAGTAACAAAATACGAATATGGAGAGCGCTATCAAACGGTGCTTGACCATATTGAAGCTGTGCGCGAAGTACTACTTATTAACGATGTTGATCCGGAGGAAGTCGGGGGCGACATAAACCCAGAATACACGCCTAATTCAACATATTAAGTAAGGTAAATTTTACTAATGACATACATCCATTAAGCGCGTGTATTAATTTCATAACCGTCTTTACTTCATAAATTTTTCAACGGTTTGTCTCTATTAGTATAAACTGTAACAAACTGGCTAAACAATTATGCCTATCTGCCGATACGCATAGCGATATAAAAAAAAACGAAGGTAATTGCAGTGAATTTTTTAAGGCGTTTTCACGATATAGTCTCAAACCAAACACTAGATTTTGACTCCAAAATAAAAAGTCTACTTGCGTTTGGTCTAGAAGTGTTTAGCCTTGATATAGCAATAATTAGTAAAATTGAAGCCAATACCTACACAGTACTCCACGCCATAACACCCGATAACAGTTTAGTTACTGGTACACAATTTGAGTTAGACGGCACCTATTGTGTTCATACTTTATCTGCAGGCTCAGCGCTTTCGTTTCATAAAGCCTCACAAAGTACGATTGCAAACCACCCTTGTTACATAAACTTTCAACTTGAATCTTACATTGGTGCACCCATAAAAATAGCTGATGAAACATTTGGCACCGTTAACTTTTCATCCCCTAACGAGTCAACTGCATTTAGCGACGAAGCGTACGATTACATAGAGCTATTTGCACAGTGGCTAGGCTCTGAATTTGCAAAAATAGACACCAAAGAGCAGCTTTTAAAAAATAGCTACACCCTATCTAAGCTTGAAAACATCGCTAACATTGGCACTTGGGAAGTCGATTTAATCGAAAATAAAGTGTATTGGAGTAAGCAAACTAAACGTATACATCAGGTTGCCGATGACTATCAGCCAATCATGGATAATGCAATTGAGTTTTACAAAGACGGCTCAAGCAAAGATGCGATAAATCAAGCAGTTGAAAATGCCATTAACAAAGGAGAAAAGTGGAATTTAGAGCTTGAGGTTATTACTGCACAAAACCAAGAAATTTGGATCTCGACCTTTGGAGAAGCCGAATTTCATGAAGGCAATTGCATAAGGCTATTTGGTACATTTCAGGACATAACCGAATCTATATTACTTAGAGAAGAACTTAAAAAGAAAAAAGCCGAAGCAGAGCATATGTTAGAAGATAGAAGTATGCTATTTGCTAAAATTAGCCATGAGTTACGCACCCCTCTAAATGGCATAACAGGCATGCTCACCACCCTAATAGATGAAAAAAACACTGAAAAACGAGACGAAAAAATAAAAATAGCGCTACGCAGCGCTGACATTTTACTTAACATAATTAATGAAGTACTCGATTTTTCTAAAATTAATCATGGTGAGTTAAAGCTAGAGCCAACCGATGTACTGCTAAAAACCATATTTAGTGACTTAGCCTCTTTATATACCCCCTTGTTTAAAGAAACCAGTGTTGAGTTAATCATAGAAAATACGATTGATGATAGCTGCTGGGCTTTTTGCGACAGTACCCGCCTTAGCCAAATTACCTCTAACTTATTAAGTAACGCATTAAAGTTTACCGAGCAAGGCCAAGTAAAACTCAACACCCAGCTCATAAATAATAACGATGCGTTATCTCTTGGTATCACAGTTTCTGATACTGGCCGCGGAATGACCCCCGCTTTTTTAGAGTCTTTATTTTCGCCATTTACACAAGAGGTTGATGCTAAAAACAATAAAGGGGGCACTGGTCTTGGCCTAGCAATTATAAAAGAGCTTGTAGAATACATGGGCGGCACAATCACTGTGACGAGCGAGCTAACAAAAGGCTCTACGTTCAGTATTAATATTCCGCTAGAGCTTGGTAAAGAACAAATAATAGATGATATTCAATCAAAAATTGAGCTAAACAACCACTCGCTCAGTGTGCTTATTGTAGATGACAACGATATAAACCGCCGTGTGCTTGATGCCTCTCTTGATAAGTTAAACGTAAAAGCCGACTGCGCCATTGATGGTCAAGACGCTATTTTTAAGTGCAAGCAAAAGCATTACGACCTTATTTTTATGGATTGCATTATGCCGATTTTGGATGGCTTTGAAGCGACCAGAACACTAAGAACGCAGCGTATTTGCCCTAAAGAAAGCACCTACATTGTAGCCCTTACAGCCAACACCTCCTCGCAAGACAAGTTAGCTTGCCAACAAGCGGGCATGGATATGTTTGTCTCTAAACCGTTTAAGCTGCCGCAGATTGAAAAAGCGCTTGCCAATGCGCTCGAGCATACAACTAACGTTAACTCGCTTTAATTTAGTAAGGACATACTATGAGAAATATAATAAGAACATTACTTTTTACTGTACTGCTGTTAGCCATATTTAAAGGCATTTCTACAGGGCAATGGGGTTCATCAATAACCGTTGTTATTGTATCAAGCGTATTGCTATTAGTTACGTTTATCAGTGGTAAGGCATCACAAGGCCGTTCAACTTATACAAGCACTGACTCTTCAATTTATGCTAGTAATAACTCACACTCTAATAATGATTGCGGTGGGGATTCTGGTGGCTGTGATTAATAGAGATATTGTTATAAACATTAAAAAAGCCGCCTTTGGAGAGGGCGGCTTGGGTTAACAAACAGCATTTGGGTGTACCTTTTGCTGTTACATCAAGAGACGATTTGCCTATTAAGCTGCATTTTGGTCTTGATTACTTTGCTCGCTGTGGCGAATTAAGTAATCAAACGCGCCTAAGCTTGCTGTTGCACCACTACCCATTGCAATAATGATTTGTTTAAATGGCGTATTTGTCGCATCACCCGCACCATAAACGCCCGGTAACGAGGTTGCGCCTTTAGCATCAATTTCTATCTCACCAAATTTGCTTAGTGTAAGGTCGCTCTCTTTTAACCATTCGGTATTAGGGATCAAACCTATTTGTACAAAAATACCTGCAAGTGCTAATGATTTTTCCTCGCCTGTTACACGGTCAGTGTAATTAAGTCCGGTTACTTTTTTACCATCGCCTACCACTTCAGTGGTTTGTGCATTTTTAATAATAGTAATGTTACTTAAGCTATTCGCTTTGCGAACGAGTACTTCATCAGCGCGCAGCGTATCTGCAAACTCGAGTACAGTTACATGCTCTACAATGTTGGCTAAGTCGATTGCCGCTTCAATACCTGAGTTACCACCACCTATAACGGCAACTGGCTTACCTTTAAATAAAGGGCCGTCACAATGCGGGCAGTAAGCGACACCGTGGCCGCGGTATTCTTGCTCGCCAGGTACATTCATTTCACGCCAGCGTGCACCGGTGGCAAGTACTAACGATTTAGCTTTTAAAGTCGCACCGTTTTCAAGGGTAATTTCATAACCATTAGTACCGCGACCAAGCCCTGCTGCGCGTTGGTTATGCATTACATCTACATCATATTCCTTAACATGCTCTTCTAGCTGAGCAACAAGCTTTGGACCCTCAGTGGCTTTAACCGAAATAAAGTTTTCGATAGCCAACGTATCGGCAACTTGACCACCAAATCTATCGGCTACAATACCGGTGTTTAAACCTTTACGAGCAGAATAAATAGCGGCTGAGGCACCCGCAGGGCCACCACCTACGACAAGTACATCAAACTCATCTTTTTCACTTAGTGCTGCAGCTTGCTTAGCTGCGCCCTTCGTGTCTACTTTATTTAAAATGTCGGTCAAGCTTAATGCACCTTGGCTAAATGGTTCGCCATTTAAGTACACAGCGGGTACTGCTAATATATTGCGCTCTTCCACTTCATCTTGAAATAGTGCTCCGTCAATCATTGTCGCTTTAATTTTGCTGTTTGTTGCGGCCATTGTATTTAGCGCTTGCACTACTTGCGGGCACGTTTGGCAACTTAAGCTTATATATACTTCAAAATTAAGTTCTTGTTCGAGTGATTGTATTTGTTCAATGTCTTCGCTTTTGGCTTTACTTGCGTGACCGCCAGTGTGTAAAAGCGCTAACACTAAACTTGTAAATTCGTGGCCCATAGGTACGCCAGCAAACGTAATGTGGGTGTTTTTTTCAGGTGAATGCACAACCATAGATGGGCGACGTGCGCTCGAGTCTGGGTTGTTAATTACCGTGAACTTGTCACTTAACGAAGCTAAATCGTTTGCTAAGCTTTCTACTTCTGCTGATTTTTTGCTGTCATCCAAGGCAATAAGCAGCTCAACAGGTTGAGTAAGCGATTCAAAATGGCTTTTTAATTGATTTTTAATGTTGTTATCTAACATGGCTTAACCCTTTTTAGGAAAATTTAAACAGCAAGCCTCCCATGCCAACTAATGCATGTGCTAATGAGTCCGAGTTGAAATAGGAGGCACCAACAAACGAAATGATGTTGGTTTAAGGGCAGTTGCCTGCCCCTATAAAAGTGGGTAAACCTGTATTTAGATTTTACCAACTAGGTCTAGTGAAGGAGCAAGTGTGTCTTCACCTGGCTGCCAAGATGCAGGGCAAACTTCACCGTCATGCGTTGCAATGTATTGTGCAGCTTGTACTTTACGTACTAACTCTTTAGCGCTACGGCCAATGCCTAGGTCATGCGTTTCGATTACTTTGATTTCGCCCTCAGGGTTCATTACAAACGTACCACGAAGTGCAAGGCCGTCTTCTTCAATCATAACGCCGAAGCTGCGAGTAATACGGCCAGTTGGGTCGCCAATCATTGGGAATTTAATTTTACCAATGGTGTCTGACGTGTCATGCCATGCTTTGTGCGTAAAGTGAGTATCAGTTGATACTGAGTAAACTTCTACGCCCATTTCTTGTAGTTGCTCGTAGTAATCAGCAACATCGCCAAGTTCAGTAGGACATACGAATGTGAAATCTGCAGGGTAAAAGAAGAAGATTGACCACTTACCTAGTACGTCTTTTTCAGACACTTCTACAAAGTCACCATTGTGGTATGCAGTTGCGTTGAAAGGTTGAATTTTTGTGTTGATCAATGAAGTGCTCATAGTATTCCTCATTTATATTTAATGTATTAATTTAAGTTACCAAGCAAAGCTAAATTTATCGGCTAGCTCTGCTGGCTTGATTAATACAATAAGCCCATTGATAAATTAAATAAAATTGATTGTTTAGATTAAAACAATCGATTTTTAGGATTGAACTATCTGGCTGTACTATTCGTAAGTGATTAATTAGCTATAAGTGATAAGAATACTGCTACAATAGCGGAGCTTAAAACATACAAACATAAGGCATGCTGTAATGGAAAAATTTGTTAATCATATTCAACTTGGCTATTTGGGGTTACTGCCCTTTTTAGGCTGTATAGCGTGGCCGCTTATGTTTGGTAGCAACAGTATTAATCTTGAGTTTTTTACTTTTTATAGCATTGCCATATTGGCATTTATGGCGGGCAATTTATGGCGCGCTGGATTGCAAAGTTACGGCGATGCAATTAAAGCGGTTTTGCCCGTTATACCCATACCATTTTTATCGTTTATTCCGCTGGAGTGGGCGCTTGCCTGGTTAGGGGCAAGTTTTTGGTTAGTGCTTATCTTTGAGAAAGCCACACCACAATGGCAAACCTACCATCGTGATTATCAAAAAATGCGCTTTATTCTTACTTCTGTGGTATTTGTGTGCCACATACTCACCATTGGTATGAGCCTTTACCCAAAATAACCTTGCGCTGCTTAACCTACTAGTCGTAATAGTGTAACATCCGCGCACTGCTATTTAAGGACGCACCATGATTGATACATTACGCCAGCAGCTTAACGAGCTTGGCGAAAACTACGTAGAAAAAAACGCCGCTTTTAAAATTAAAGTTATTCCGTTTTTTTGCGCTATTAGCATTAAAAAAGATCACAAAAATGAAGGCCGGCTCAGCTTTTACTCAAATCAATTAATAGAAATACTGTTAGTGGTATTATTTATGTTGTTTGGGCTTACGCTTTATAACCCAGAAGCGGGTTTTACACATGGCCCTGTTCATATTGTGTTTGCTATTTTAATTACCTTTAATTTAATTTTAAAACAAATAGCCATTGAAGGGCTCAAAACACGCCTTGCGTTTTATCGTTTGCAGGGTGCTAATACAGCGCAACATGCGCAAAGTTCAGATCAAAACTCTCACACACCTAATTAAGTTATGTATTTAAATCCTAATTGGCGAATTCTCACCGTAGGCGATGGCGATCTATCGTTCTCACATGCGGTGGTTAACCATATAAAACCGACAAAGTTAGTCGCATCTACTTATGATAGCGCCGAAACAATAGAACAAAAATACCAACATAATGCGCTCAGTAGTTTAAAAAAATGCAATGTTAAAGTTATTAATAGCTTTGATGTAACTGACCCTTTATGTTGGCAAAAACTAGCGGCCCACCAACACAGCTTTGATTTGGTTATTTTTCAGTTTCCGCTTATTCCTGCTTTTGTAGGGCGCGAAGCATTTGAAAGCAACACGCAAAAAACCAGTATGAACGTGCTTAATCGTGCCCTGCTTCATCAATTTATTAAATATGCTAACCATTATGCGCTCGACAAAAGCGGCCCTATGCTATGCTACATAACCTCAAAAGATGTAAAGCCCTACCGCGAGTGGAATATTGAAGGCAGCTTAAGTATTGGCCTTGAAGCTAAATACGCGGGCCAAATGCCTTTTGATATTAACCAGTTCGATGGCTATAAAATAAGAAATGTAGACCGTGATAAGCACGTAAAAGACACCAGCGGCATTACGTATGTGTTTACGCCTAAAGCAACCTCGCTACACACAAACGAGCTAAGCACTCACCTTAAAAAACCTGCGTACTTAGGTGAAAATTATTGCTCGCTTTGTCGGGTAGGCCCTTTTATTGCCACCGAAGATGAAAACAAACACCTTAACGCTAAAAAGCATCAACAAATGCTTAAACTAGAAGATGACTGGCAGGCGTGGCTTACTGACTTTTACAACCGCACCTTATAACCCTGTTTTATAGCTCAATTTAATTAAATCAGCGGCCTTTTCAGCAATGGCGATAACCGGCGCATTCGTATTACCTGTTACTATGGTTGGCATAATCGAAGCGTCAATAACCCTTAGGCTGCGTATACCGTGAACTTGTAGCTTACTATTGACTACCGCCATCTTGTCGTTGCCCATTTTACAAGTGCCAACGGGGTGGTATTCGGTATCGGCCGTTTGGCGTATAAACTCTATAAGTTGGGCATCGTTGTTTACATCAAGCGGGTAAACCATATTGCCCCGAATTTTATCAAAGGCACTGCTTTGCAAAATATGTAACGCTTTTTTAAGCCCCGCAAGCATAAGCGATAAATCATCTGGGTGGCTTAAATAATTAGGGTCGATAAGTGGCGCACTGCGTGGATTGCTATTGGCAAGCCTTATTGTCCCTCGGCTTTTGGGGCGCATAATACTGCTGTGAATACTATAACCATGACCTCGGTGAAGCTTGCGGCTATGATCGTCCACCAGCCCAATAACAAACTCAAGTTGAATATCTGGCGCGGGCGAATTATCCCACACATTAATAAACGCATGTGACTCAGCAAAATTACTGGTTAACACTCCCCTACGTTTATTAAACCACTGCGCACATCCTTTAATAATACTTGCAGCGCCTTTAACGCTTACCCCAAAGGTGCCTTTTGCTGTATTTGCTTTACACAAAGGCACCACAGTTAGGTGATCTTGTAAGTTAGCCCCAACGCCCTCTAGTGCATGCTTAAGCGCAATGTTATGCGCCTCTAAGTGCGCTTTAGGCCCAACGCCTGATAGCATTAACAACTGAGGGGAGTTAATCGCCCCAGCACTTAAAAGCACTTCTTTTTTTGCTAACAACGTCGTGGTTTTACCGCCACGTTCAAGCTCTACCCCGCAAGCAATATTGTTATTGATTATAATTTTGTTAACGTGACTGTGGGTATACACGCTAAGATTTGGCCTGTTTAAGTTTGGTGTTAAGTACGCCTTAGCAGCACTACAGCGCTCACCATTATGTTGTGTAACTTGCGAAAGCCGCGCTCCATGTTGTTCAGCGCCATTAATATCCTCGTTTAGCTGTATACCTTGCTCAACACAGGCGCTTAAAAAACAGTCATTTACAGCACTTGGCTTAGTTAGCTCTTGTACATGCAATGGCCCTTGCGTGCCATGTAACGCGTTATTAAATGTTTTATTATTTTCGGCTTTTATAAAGTACGGTAATAAACTGTTATAGTCCCAGCCTGGGTTGCCATTTTTTGCCCAATTATCGTAATCGTATTTATTACCGCGTATATACACCATGGCATTAGTAGAGCTAGACCCACCAAGTACTTTACCCCGTGGCACAAAGCCACATCGGTTATTTAGCGCCTTTTGCGGTACCGTATTATAATGCCAACTATTTATGCCATATGGCACACTGGCCGCAATACCCGCGGGCATTTGTACTAAAGCACTCTTATCGCTCCCGCCCGACTCGATTAAACATACACTTATATGCTGATCCTCTGATAGGCGTGCAGCCAGCACGCATCCTGCACTGCCTGCGCCAATAATAATGTAATCGAATGTCTGCTTAACCATAGGCACCTTTAAATTAACACTGCACAAAACACTATAGTGCATAGATTAATGCCACAAAACTTGATATTTTTAGACACCCCCTTAATTTACAGCACCAGTGTATGAGCAGCCCAATACGTGCCACCTCTTTATATTCAATCGATTCGTTAATTAAAGAGCTTGGAGCAGAGCCAGCAAGCATACTGGAAAAATGTAAGGTCAATGTCGACTTTAACAACCTCGAAAACCTCTATTTACCCTACCTCAGCTACGCAAACTTATTAGAATACTGCAGCCACACACTTAACTGCCCAAGCTTTGGACTTAAATTAGCAAATAAACAAAACTTTGATATTTTGGGCCACATAGCCATAGCCGCTAAAAGTGGCACTGACTTAAAAGAAGCGCTCGATTGGGTTGTAAAATATTTACACTTACACAGTCCAGCATTATGTTTAACAACCCACGCATTAGATAATGACGATACCTTATTTTTATCATTTGAATTTAACTTAAAGCCACTACCACAAATAAACCAAGCGATAGAGCTGACGTTAGGCTTAGCCATGAGCATAATTAAGAAATTAAGTAATAATCAGTGCAAGCCCCGCACTGTATTTTTACCGCAAAAGCTACCTGCTAATACACACGCATACAAAACCTATTTTGGCTGTAAAGTAATAGAGCACCGGAATAGCGCTGGCATTGTAATAAACAAAGCCGACTTATCAATTAAACTTAGCCACAGTAGCCTCAATAAAACCGATGCCGCGTTAAGCTTTTTAGCTAAACGCGGTGCGCATAGCCATTCGTTGCCTGCCCAAGTAAGCGCATTAATAAGACCAATGCTGCCTATTTATCAGTGTTCAAATCAAACTATCGCCGCGGCTCTTAACATGCACCCACGTACTTTGCACCGAGAATTGGCAAAACATAACACCAGTTTTGTAAAGCTCAAAGACACCACACGTCGTGCGCTGGCGGCGCATTATTTATTACAAAAACACTATTCTATCAGCACTATTTCAATGCTTTTAGGCTACCAAGAACAAGCAACCTTATGCGCAAGTGTTAAACGCTGGTTTGGCGACTCTCCTAGGGCGTGTCGAACTTTGTGGATTGAAATTTATTCAATCTAGGGGCGATTTAATCGCGGCGCGAGGTTTGTAACCTAGTGGGCTAAGTAAGAATCGAGCAACAAAGAGTCAATCGTCCCTAGAAAGAACCCATAGGGCAGCGCATGTTTGGTCTTTATGCTGCGTTATCGCCTATTTATGGGGAATAACCACACTACATAGGCTCTGCCTTGCCTAAAAACCAAACATACTGCTGTAAATTCAACCACCAAAGGTCAACACGCCCTAAAGCATACAGGGCTAAAAAATGTTAAAGTAACGGCTCTTATTATTTAAGCTAAGGAGCAGGCATGAACTTTGTCATTGTCGGTACAAATTTTATTAGTGATACCTTATTAAACGCAGCTAATACGTTACCTGTATTTAATTTATACGGTGTGTGCTCTCGCAAGCAATCAAGCGGCGAAGCCTTTTTATCTAATCACCCTAATACCGATGTAAAAATTTTCACCTCTGTTGAGCAGGTATGCCAAGATCCCAATGTTGATGCGGTTTACATTGCAGCGCCAAACAGCCTACACAAGCAATATGCAGTAATGTGCCTAGAGGCAGGCAAACATGTACTAGGCGAAAAACCTTCAGCTGCAAATAGCCAAGAGCTAAACGCTATTTTAACTGCAGCCAAAGCCAATAAGCGCCTTTATATGGAAGCAATGATGACCACGCATTTGCCAAACTTTGCGCGACTTAAAAGTGCGCTTGAAAAAATTGGTACACCGCGCAAGTTTATTGGGCAATACAGTCAATACTCATCACGATACGATAAATACAAAAACGGCGAGCGTCCAAATACCTTTTTACCCGAATTTGCCAACGGCGCTTTACTCGATTTAGGCGTGTATCCACTTTACCTACTCATCGCGCTTTGGGGCGCCCCACAGCGCGTGAGTGCCAGTGGTGTGCTATTAGATACGGGCGTAGATGGTGCAGGCGACGTATTATTAAATTACGATGATAAACAAGCCGTTATTAGCTATTCAAAAATTTCTCAAGGCGATAACATTACCGAAATACAAGGCGAGCGCGGCCGTTTGCGAATACATGCCGTGTCGCAGTTAAAACACATAGAGTTTGTTTCTAATAGCGGAGAAGTTGAAGTTATTTCTGATGAGTTTGATGAGCACTTTATGAAGTACGAAGTTGCGCACTTTATACAAACCGCCAACGCTAAAAAGCTAGAGTCAGATGTTAATACACATAAGCTTGCCCGCGACGTAATGAACGTACTTGATACCGCAAGAAAACAGCTTGGGGTCGTTTACCCTAATGACACAAGCGCTTAAGCTTACTAAAGTTGACCCCCATCCGTGGGCAATCAAGGTTAGGGCAAATATAAAATTATCGGCTTACTTATTTTTATCGAGTACAGATAATTAATACGCCCTAACTTCTCTTTACTAAAAGAGTAAAGCTAACTTACCACATAAAAACATGACCAATCAAGCTAGCCAATTATTAAAATTTATACTAAATTGGTAACATAAACAGGTTAACACTCATTTATAATATTATATGACCGTTACAACACTTTAGAATTTTGACATAATAGTGAATTTTGGGGTAACCTCTGCTAATAACAGTAGGTTTGGGCTATTGAGGCCTATTAGCCGCTATTCCTTAAGGTAATAAAGGTAGAATATGGGAAACCGTCGCTTATTTTGGCGCATTGTTGATAAAGTTGAAGCTTTGATAAACCAAGGAGAGTTTTCTGCTGGGAGTCGTTTACCACCAGAGCGAGAACTTGCCGACATGTTTGACGTAAGCCGCCCAACAATTCGTGAAGCTATTATTGCATTAGAAGTACGAGGCCGCGTAGAGGTTAAAACCGGCTCTGGCGTCTATGTAATAGAACAACAAGAAACATCTGTAAAAACTAAAGAGATCAGCGCGTTTGAACTAACCCAAGCCCGCGCACTCATTGAAGGTGAAATAGCCGCACTTGCCGCTCAATCAATCACCGATGAAGAACTAGCTCAATTAAAGCAAACGCTAATAGCCATGGAAAAAGGCTTATATGTAGAACAAGCAGACCGAGAGTTTCACGAAATAATAGCGCGAGCTACACGTAACAAAGCCCTTGAGTATGCGGTGGCAAATTTATGGGATTTACGTTTAAACAATTCACAAATTGTGGCTGATTACGGCAGTGTGTGTAAAAACAATAACGATTGCGTAATGGATGAGCACACCGCTATTTATAATGCGCTGCAAACCCACGATGCAAGCGCCGCACGAACGGCAATGCATAAACACTTTAACCGTTTAATTAATGCATTATTTGATGCTGTTGAAGCACGTGCGCTTGAAGAGATCAAACGTAAAAACGATGAAAAACGTGGCCTTTATTCTTTAGATGGCCTAGTTAAAAGTGCTAGCAAAACACACTAAAACAGCCTAAACGTTTTTAAGCCAGTGATCTATTCGCTGGCTTTTTTATTTTAAGGGCACCCAGCCTTTGCTTTTGGTTATTTATCAGTAGTTACGCAAATTCATCGCACATATTAGTTACTCCCTCCCAAATTTAATTTGTACGCCATATAAGCTATTACTTAGCTAATAAAAAACAGATACACTGCGCAAAACTAGACGATTGTTACCAAGGAAAACAATGCAATCATCCACTAAAAACTTTTTGCTCGCGCTTGTGTGCGTAATTTTAGCTATGATCACAATTCAATCTGGCGCTTCATTTGCTAAGCAGCTATTTCCGATTATAGGCCCTGAAGGCACCACAGCGCTTAGGCTTGGCTTTTCTGCACTTATTCTGTGTTTAATATTTAAACCATGGAAAAAGCTGCCGGCTAAAGGTAATCGACTTTCAATTGTAATATACGGTTTAAGCTTAGGCGGAATGAACATTTTATTTTATTACGCCATAGAGCGTATCCCTTTAGGAATAGGTGTTGCGCTTGAATTTACCGGCCCACTCGCTGTGGCGTTATTTAGCTCACGCGCAAAGCGCGACTTGTTTTGGGTAGCGTGTGCCATTGCGGGTATTTTACTATTACTACCGGATATGAGCAGCCAAGAGAGCCTAGACCCAATAGGCGTAGTACTTGCGCTAGGTGCTGGTGCCTGTTGGGCAGCCTATATTTTATTTGGTAAAAAAACAGGCACGCAAAGCTCGGGCGGCGCAACGGTTGCTTTGGGTATGACTGTTGCAGCCATTGTACTTGTACCTTATGGCGGCATATTACAAAGCAGTGCGTTTACATGGAGTGTAATACCGCTGGGCATTGGCATTGCTATTTTATCAAGCGCGCTGCCCTATACGCTTGAAATGGTTGCCCTGCGCAATATGCCCGCTCAAGGGTTTAGTATTATGCTAAGTTTAGAGCCTGCATTTGCTGCTCTTGCTGGGTTTATTATACTTGGCGAGTTATTAACCCTGTGGCAATGGTTGGCTATTTTATTGGTGATTATAGCCTCGGTGGGTAGCTCATTTTCGAGTGTTAAAAAACAATAATCGCTTCTGTAAAAAGGCCGGCACATAACTGCGCTGGCCTTTTAAATAATAAACCCTTTTATGATTTATACCGCGCTACTTTCTACTTGTTATTAAATAGCCGATTAGTGATATAACTGGCATACCCGCTGCCACTAACGCCACGCTTTGCCAGCCACCAGCTTCGTATAGAGGACTTGCCATTAACGAGCCAAGCGCCCCACCTACAAAAATACTGGTCATGTAAATGGCGTTTAAGCGAGCACGGCTTTGTGGCTCTAATGAATATACCACTCGCTGGCCCAGCACCATATTTGCCTGCACAGCAAAATCAATAAACATACCCGTAAGCGCTAAAATAATTACGCCGTGTGGTAGCTCAAATATACTGGGTAAAAAGCACGCTGCAGCAATCACTTTTGCCGATAACGATAACTGATGTGTATAGCCTTTGTCGGCTAAACGCCCAACAATAGGGGCTGCAATAGCACCAGCTGCGCCTACTAAAGCAAATAAGGCTATTTGTGATTGCGATAAACCATACTCTCTGGCTAATACAACCGGTACACTGGTCCAAAATAAGCTAAAAGAGGCAAACATAAGCGCTTGATACAGCGCCCGTTGACGCAGCACTGGCTGCTGTATTATTAACTGCTTAAGCGATTTTAATAACTTAAAGTACGTTGTATTTTGTGTTGGTTGCCTGCTCGGTATCGCAAAATAGATAACACTGGCTATAAATGCCATACAACCTGCGGCAAAGTAAAATACAGCTCGCCAACCAAAGTGATCGGCTATTAAGCTTGAAACTGGCCTCGCTAATAAAATACCCAATAACAGCCCCGCCATTATATTACCCAGTACTTGCCCACGTTTTTCATCTGACGATAAATGCGCAGCAAGCGGTATTAATACCTGCACCGATACAGAGCTTGCCCCAACGAGTAAGCATAAAACTAACATTACACCTGGGCTTTGCGCCAAACCTGCGCCTATTAAACTTAAAAATGTTATCGCTAAAGTAATTAGCATTAAGCGTTTGTTTTCGACTAAATCAGCCAATGGCACTAAAAAAAACAGTCCTAACGCATAACCAATTTGAGTAAGCGACACAATAAAACTTGCGCTATGTGCACTTAAGCCAACATCGGGCGCTAATAACTCAATGATTGGCTGGGCATAATAAATATTTGCCACAATAAGGCCACAGCACAACGCAATAATGCTCACTAAGGTATTACTTATTTGCACAGGGTGTGCAGCAGTTTGGTTCATGAAACACTCTAATTTATAAAAATAAAACCCACTGCAAATAAATGCAGCGGGTAGCCATGGTAAATGTAAAAATATAAGTTACTTAATAGGTGAAGGCTGCCCATGCGGACTAGAGCGCAAATACTGCTTTGGTGCTTTAACAGTTGCGCCAAGCTCGGCTGCGGCATGCCAAGGCCAATGCGGGTTATATAAAATACCACGGGCAAGGGCCACACCGTCTGCTTGCTGCTCGCTAACAATATTTTCGGCTTGTTGTGGCTCGGTAATTAAACCAACGGCTATAACAGGCATGCTTACGGCCTTTTTAATAGCCGTTGCAAATGGCACCTGAAAGTTAGGTTTTACTGGTATTTGCTGTTTTGGGCTTAGCCCTGCTGTACTTACGTGAATAAAATCGCAGCCAAGCTCATCAAGTGCCTTGGCAAGCGCTATTGATTGCTCTAAATCCCAACCACCTTCAACCCAATCAGTCGCTGAAATACGAATACCCACGGGTTTGCTACTGTTAAACTCTGCGCGCACAGCATTAAATACGTCTAGCACAATACGCATACGGTTTTGCAAACTACCGCCATATTCATCATCGCGCTTGTTACTTAAAGGTGATAAAAACTGGTGTAACAAATAACCATGTGCAGCATGTAGCTCAATTAAATCAATGCCTAGCTCATCAGCACGTTTAGCCGCGCTAACAAAGTCGTTAATTAATGAGTCTATGTCGGATTGGCTCATAGCTTTTGGCACTGGGCTATTATCGTCATACGCAACTGCTGAAGGCGCGAGCGTTTGCCAGCCGTTTTCATCCGTTGGGTTTAATGCGCCACCACCATCCCATGGTTTTTCTGTAGATGCTTTACGCCCAGCATGCGCAAGCTGAATACCAATAGGCATAGGGCTATATTGTCTAACCGCTTTTAAACTTTTATCTAATGCTTGCTGAGTTTCGCTGTTCCAAAGCCCTAGATCGCCGTAACTAATGCGCCCCTCTGGGTTTACCGCGGTGGCCTCTAATATTAATACCCCTGCACCACTTAAGCTCAATTGCCCGAGATGGATGGTGTGCCAATCACTAGCAGCTCCATTGTGTGCTGAGTACTGGCACATAGGCGCAATAATAATACGGTTGTCTAGAGTGAGTTCACCGAGCTTTAAAGGTGAGAATAATTGACTCATAAATATTCCTTAATACGCGTACTTTAGTACGAAATGCTATAGCTTACGGTATGAAGGGTTAATGGGGATCAAACTTCACTTTTATAGTACTAAAACGTGAATAAATGCTGTTTAGTAAAATATTCAACAGGGCCTTATAGGTTTTTTAACTGTATTAACACATTTAGGTAATAAACCAATGCGAGCTGCTATTTACATTTACTCAACGAATAAAACATGCTCGCTTGTACCTTAATTAGCCAATTGTTTGGATGTTATACATATTTATATTATCTCCCGCTAAAGTTAACCTATATTTATTCTAAAAAAGTGAATTAAAATTCATTTTAGCATTCCCACCACTTTAACTCCCTGATAAACTAATTAACCTACATTAACTGGTGTTAAATTTTAAATCTGGGGATCACTTTTTATGTTTAAACCAAGCTTACTAACCTTGGCTATTTCGAGCGCTGTATCTGGCGCATTTATATTTTCTAATTCTGCAGTGGCGCAAGAAGAAGTTACCGCTCAAAACAAATCGCTCGAAGTAATCGAAGTTACAGCAACCAGACGCAGCGGCTCTGTACAAAATGCACCGCTAAACATTACCGCACTTGATGCCGATGTAATGAAAGATCAAAACATTGGCGAACTAGCCGATGTAGCGCGTTGGGTGCCTGGTTTAACAATTACCGATCAAGGTGGTCGCTCAGGCTCGCCTATTATTGTACGTGGTTTAAATACAAACTCGTCAGGTCCCTCATCAGATGGTGGTACCGTAGCCACATACGTTAACGAAATTCCAGTGTCAGTAGATATGCGTTTAGTCGACATAGAACGCGTAGAAGTACTTATTGGGCCACAAGGCACATTATATGGCGCTGGAACACTCGGCGGTGCAATTCGCTACATGCTTAAAGAGCCAGAGCTTGATTTTACCTCAGTAGAAGTATTTGGTGACCTATTTCAAACCCAAGAAAGTGACTCATTAGGCGGCGAAGGTGGCTTTATTGTTAACCTGCCAATTATTGAAGATAAATTAGCTGTACGTGCAAGCTTAAACGTATACGAAGACCCAGGCTTTATTGATTATGCTTATACAGTGCGCGAACCAGGTGTATCGCTACCGGACCCTGATTGGAGCAACGCCGACGAAGTAAACAACAATATTAAAAATGTTGAAGATGCTAACGGCGAAACCACCACGACTGGGCGCATTTCGGTACGCTTCAAACCAAGCGAAACATTTGAAGGAACGCTTAATTACTTTTATCAAAACCAAGACAGCGAAGGCCGTTCAATTGTTCATTACAACAGCCTAAACGATGATAACGGTTTAAGCGATATTGTAGGTAAGTACGAGTCGGCTTATCGTTATGAAGAGCCGCGCGAAAAAGAAGATCAACTACTAAGCCTCGAGCTAAAAGCCGACTTAGGTTTTGCAGAGCTTGTATCAGCAACCGGTATTTCGAGCTTTGATGCCGACGGCCAACGCGACCAAACCGATTTACTTATTCGCCTTGATTACGGTTATGAAGAGTTCCCTTCATTCTCAGCATTTACCCGAGAGGTTGATGAAGAAGATACCTTTACGCAAGAGCTGCGTTTAGTATCGCAAAGCGACAGCGACCTAAATTGGATTGTAGGCGCGTTTTACAACAAAACCGAAACAGAAGCATCAAGCAGAGAGTTTACACCTGGGTTTGACCAATTCGCTATCGATAACTTTGGCGGCGCGCAGCTAAGACCTGACTCATTAGAATACTTAGAGCTTACAAAAAGTGAAGTTACTGAGTCCGCACTATTTGGTGAAGTTGGCTATCAAGTTACCGAAAAGTTAGATATTACTATCGGTGCACGTTTTTACGAATACGATGTAGAGTCGCAAGCGGCTTTTGACTTCCCGCTTGCAAATACTCTTTATGGCGATGCAGACCCTGATGCAATCACCGTTGCTTACGAAAAAGACAAAGCCGACGATAACGGTAACTTATTTAAATTTAATGCTAAATATCAATTTACTGATTCAGTAATGGCTTATGTAACAGTGAGTGAAGGCTTTAGAATTGGCGGCTCAAACGGTTTAGTGTCTTGCCCAGATCCAATCCCTGAAGATCAACAAACAGGCTGTGGTAAACCTGACGAATTATTATTTGAAGCCGACACTACAACAAACTACGAGTTAGGCTTTAAAAGCACCTGGTTTAGAAGCCAATTACACTTTAATGCCGCGTTATTTAACGTAGATTGGGATGATGCACAAATTACGGGCGCTACTGATGTAGGCCAATTAACTTATCTTTCAAACGCAGGCAGTGCAAACGCAAAAGGGATTGAGCTATCTACCCGTGCTATTTTATCTGACTCGTTTACCGTGTACGCAACCTATGCTTATACAAAAGCAGAGCTAACCTCAGATGCACCATTTTTATTTAATGCCGATGGCACAGATGGCGCAGAAGACGGCGACCGTTTACCGGGCTCGCCAGAGCATCAGTTCTCAATGGGTGTAAACTACCAAACAGATGTATTTAGCGACAAAACCCTTGATATTAACTACGGTTTAACCGCGCAAAGCGATGTACTTTCAAAAGTAGGTTTGCATGACAGCGGTGAAACACTACCAGGTTATAGCTTAAGTAATATTTCTGCTAAGTTAACAGCCGATGAGTGGTCAACAACTCTTTATGTTGATAATCTATTTAATAAATATGCATTTACATCGGTTCGTCGCTCAGATGCAGACATAACAACTGCAAACGGTGCCGACATACAGCGTAACTACGGCCACTATGTTAACCGCCCGCTTACGGTAGGCGTTAAATTTAACTACAAATTTGAAATATAATTTATAGTCACTTTTAAACAATGTTGTAAGGCTCAAATTTATTTGAGCCTTTTTTCTTTATAAACGCGTAACTAAATAATAAAAATTAAACAATGCAGCCAAATTTAAAACATCTTCATCAAAGTGCAATTAAACATTTAAACCAAGGCAATATTGAGCTTGCTCATAAAGCGTTAGTTGAATTAGTAACGCAAAAAAGCGACTTTGCCGATGGCTACTTTTTACTGGCCATGGTTAATTTACGCGTAGGGCAAATACACAAAGCCATAAAGCTTATAGAAAAAGCCCTTAGCTTTGGTAAAAGCATTGAATACAGCGCCCAACTTGCAAAGTGTTACGCAATTACAGGCGAGCTAACTAAAGCCAAAAACACCGCTTTAGCCATACCCGTTGAGCAAATACAAAAGCCTCTTGATGCCGACACTCTAGGTGTTGCACTTACACAAGCAGGCCTTCACAAAGAGGCACTAAATTACTTTAACTGCGCAATTGAACTGGCTAACCATGCAAATAAACCACAACCACAGTTTTATTATAACTTGGGTGTAAGCGCTAAATTTGTAGGCCAATTTGAACAAGCAAAAAATGCCTTTGAAAGCGCCATTGCGCTCAATCCGCTGCACCATCAAAGCCATTTTGCATTAAGTGACTTAACCAAAGCCACTGCGCAATCTAATCATATAGCGCGCTTAAAAACCGTAGCTGAGCAAATCACTCATCCCGATGCAAAACTACACATTGGCCACGCACTTGCAAAAGAGTACCAAGACATAGGCAAGTTTGATAATGCGTTTAAAAGCCTAGAGCAAGGTAAAACGGCTAAACGCGCTACGCAGCCGTTTGATCATAAAAGATCAGCCGCATTATTTGAACACATTAAACATTTAAGCGAGCAGCATAAACACGCGCTCACACAGGGTAACCCAACACCAGAGCCTATTTTTGTATTAGGTATGCCCCGCTCTGGCACTACATTGGTTGAGCGTATTTTATCGAGCCACAGCGACGTACAATCAGCCGGTGAATTACAAGACTTTGGCCTAAGCGTTAAAAAGTTAAGCCAAACTCAAACACCCCATGTACTCGATACTCAAACACTCACTAAAGCGTATGAGCTTGATTTTAATCAGCTTGGGACAACCTATTTAAACGCAACACGCGTAACCACTGGCAGCCATAAACACTTTATAGATAAACTCCCGTTTAACTTTTTTTATATCGATTTAATAACTAAAGCCCTACCAAACGCTAAAATTATTTGTATGCTGCGCGATCCCATGGACACCTGCATTGGTAACTACCGCCAGTTATTTACAATAAATAACCCGTATTATGCTTACTCCTTAGACTTGCTCGACACAGCCAAGTTTTATAGCCGTTTTTACAAACTCATGCAGCACTTTAGCGCCCTGCACAACAATATAAAAATTGTGAAATACGAAGAATTAGTCGCAAAGCCCGAGCAGCAAATTAAAGAGCTAGTTAGCTTTTGTAATTTAGAGTGGCAAGCACAATGTATAGATTTTCATTTAAACACCGCGCCAGTATCTACAGCCAGTAAAGTACAAGTACGCCAACCACTTAACAACAAAGCAATCGGCCGTTGGAAGGCATTTAAGCCCCATACTGATGCAGCAGTTGAGTACCTTTTAAGCCAAGGTATAAGTGTTGAATAAGCGTTTTATTTTACCGATGGGAGGATTTAAATAGGCGACTTGTGTAAGTGTAGGTCGGATAAGCGAAGCGCCATCCGACGCAGTAAAATACCTTGCAAATTATTATCTCATTTTATGTTGTCGAGTGGCTAAAGAGTGCCAATATCAGACATTTATAACGTCTTCCATAACCGTCCGAGTTGATAAGTTTGTTAGTTATTTTTACCAATCTTTTCCCTCCAATTTTCAACCACTTCTAAGAGCTCATCTGGGATAGTTCCACCTTTATGCCTTTTAAAATAATTATCATTCGTTAAATCAAGAACCGTTCTTGCTGCACCTAACTGAGCCCATTTTATTAATGTATCAGAAACAGCATTTTCCTCTTTTTCTATTTCATCTAGGTAAGTAATAACAGATCGTACTGCGGAATTATAATCAGCTAAATCCATTTCAAGAGAAGTGATCTCACTCACCAGCTCAGATATATCGTTACTTTTTGCTCTATCAGGGAAGTAGTAATTAAGAAGCGCTTGCAAGCTATCAGTGTTGAGCTTATCGCGGGGTATAAACTGGTTCTCACCTTTACTATCAGGCTCGATAAAGCTCTCAGAATACATTTTTCTTTCTAATCTTAATCGTTCAAATTGTTCGTCCGCTAGCTCGAAAAGTGCACTTAACCTAAACAGGTCACGTCTAAATTTTTTTGGCACATCACGTTCGTGCTTGTATGATAATTTGTGGCTTATGGCTGCCCACCCATGCATTAGTATTGTTCTGGCTTGTATCTCAAACTTTAGGTTTTTTAGACCTCTATAATTTGGCGCATTAAGCCATTCTTCTTTTATAGTTGCGATAAAATGAAAAGACCTGTATCCAAAACGATCATCTTCCATTTCTTCTTCCTTGTTGGACGATTCAATCAAATCAAACTCATTTTTAAGAATTTCTTCAATGCTTTTCAAGTCAGAAGGGTAGTAATTAATTATTCTTAAACCGCATATATCTGTAATTTCAACTAAGGGTTCTTTATATCCTTTTCTTTCTATTTTGCTAACGAATGAATCAAATTCTTTAACTCTAGTTTCAATTTCAACAAAGTCTAAATTCTGCTCATTTAAAAATTGTATAAGGGCGGCCTTAACGTTTTCTGCAAGACGCATGTAACTTGGACGAAGTTTATCAAATTCAGTTTTTAAATCAGGTATATTCATATTATTCTACTGTTAACATTTCAAAATGTATGCGACACGTAGTTTATGTTACATAATCGCATGTTGGGCTGAACTGCTACCCGTTCGGTGTGTCAGAGTTGGTGTTGCTTATGTTAAGGGGGTTGCTTTTTAGAGGCTTGAGCTAAGTCAGCTTACCTATTGTAATTTTAAGCTTTCCCTGTATTGATCGGCTTTTATTATGTATCCATTACACCTAAATTCTGCTCGATAAGCAATTATATTTAGCTAATTTCAACGCCCGCTTCTCACTCATAGCGGCCCTTTAAAAACTTAATTTAGTTAGCCTGAGCACCCCACCACAACGCCCATTTACTTTTATGTCGGTTCAACTGCAAATAATGTCGATTCAGATAAACATTAATGAAGCAGGTTAAAAAGCTCGCTAAATTTGTCATCAACAAAACGCCAAATACCTATTTGATAAGGAATATAGTCATGAACATTATTACAAAAACAGTTATCGCACTGAGTTTAGTAAGCCACTTTAGTGCGTATGCCATCGACCTGCGAGTCGACAACATTCGTTTATACCAAAGTAGCTCGCAAAGCTTTTCTAAGCCAAGTTCGCTGTATATTGATGACGGTAAAATTGTAAGTATTACTAAAGCGAGCGACCCACTACAAAACGCCGACAATACTATTAATGCCAACAACCAGTATGCAATACCCGGTTTAATTGATTTACATGTACATTTGGGTTCATCGGGTAGTAACTTTTCTGAGTTTCAGTATTTGCCGGTTAAATCGCACTTTAATTCTAATTTGTATTTAGGCGTAACTAATATTGTTGATTTGTTTTCGTTTGAGCAAACCCTAAACGAAGCCGCACAATTAAAAAAAGCCCAAGTGACCCCTAACCTTTTTTACGCAGGTACTTTGTTTACCAACCCTGGCGGGCATGGCACGCAGTTTGGCGGGCAAGCTTATGAAATTGCAAAAGATGAAGACATAGAAGCGCTATGGGAAAAACATATAAGCACTCACCCCCATGTAACTAAAGCGGTGATAGAAACCTTTGGCGGTGTGGGTAAATCGTTAACTGATAGCCAGTTAAGCGAATTAGGTAAGCGCTCTAAGGCCGCTAATTTACCGTATTTTGTGCATGTTTCTACACTAGATGATGCTAAACGCGCTATTAAAGCGGGTGCAACGGCTTTAGCCCACGGTATTAATAGCGAAGCGATTGATGATGAGTTTATTACGCTTATGAAAAAGCATAACGTAACCTACATTCCTACCCTTGCGGTGTATCATAACCATAGCGATGAAAAGCATAATCATACTATTAGCTCACAAAAAGAGTTACTAAAAACCATTCCCGAAAAGCTTCAAGGGTGTTTGTTTGAAAACGTGCCTGCACCTTCAAAATGGAAAGAGCACGCGTGGGATGAACGTAACACCGCTTATACAAATATACAAAAATTACATAAAGCTAATATCACTATTGGCACAGGCTCTGATGCCGAAACCCTTACACGCTGCACGGTACTGGGTTACACAACGAGTTAGATGCACTTAAAAAAGCGGGCCTAACAAATGGTGAAATAATTAATGCGGCAACGGTTAACGGCGCAAAGGCTATTAATAAAGCCAATAGCATTGGCAAGCTGGCTAAAGGCTTTGAGGCAAGCTTTGTACTGCTTAAGCAAAACCCGCTTGATGATATAAACCATATTCACACTATCTCAGAGGTTTACAAATCAGGTATACAAGTAGACCGCCCAGCGCTTATTGCTCAAAACAAAGCCATAAAGCCAAAAGGCCCTGCTTGTAATGAAGTAATAAAAAGCAGCCAAGCGCAGCATGTTATTGATGATTTTACCGGTGATACACCATGGCAAGCCTTGAGCGACTCGGTTATGGGTGGTCAGTCTGTGGCAACACTTACTACGCATAAAAACAGCTTAACCATAGATACAACCATTACAAAACCAACCAGCTTTGGCGCGTGGGCAGGCGCTGAAATAAAATTTACATCGCCGGTTGATGCCTCTGCATTTAAAGGTATTCGATTAACCTATAAAGGTTCAACCACGCCTTTTGCTATGTCTGTTTATCATAGTGATGTAAAAGATTGGGATCACTTTAGTGTACTTTTAAAGCCGCGGGATGAGTGGACAACGCTTGATATTCCCTTTTCTACTTTTAAACAATTCGGCTTTGGTAGTCCCGTTACGTGGTCGGCCACTCAATTAACTGGGGTTAACTTAATGTGGCGTAAAATGCCAGGCACAAGCAATGAGCCACTAAAAAATACTTTACAAATCAGCGAGCTAACTTACTTTTAAATACGATGCAGTCAAAACACAAAGTCTTTGGGTTTTGACTGTTTTTTGTTATGGTTTAATCACTTACAAAAAGAAGCACCTATTATGCTCAAACATCCTTTCTATAAATACAGCTTTTTTATTCTACTTATAATAGATATTGCTTATGCCATTGGGCTCATAATTGCTAACTCTGCACCTTTTACTGCGGGTAGTGCACTTGCTGCTACCGTGTGGTTTGTTACTTTTTACTGGGTGCCGGTATGGAGTGCGGCAGCGGTTATTTTTTACATGCGCAATAAGCATATTCATAAAATAGCGTTTGAATGGGTAATTGCGGTTGTGTTTATGGCACTCGGTAATGTACTTACTGATACAGTGCTCACTGCGCTTTTTGAAGGGCATAAATCCATGGGGGTATTTGTTGTATTTAACGGCTTACTTTGGGGCTCGTGTATTTACTTTACCAGTATTTTTATTGAGAGCAAAAAGCGCGCAACAGCCGAAAAACACGCACTTAAACAAGCCCAACTTGCTACATTGCGCTACCAGTTAAACCCACATTTTATGTTTAATAGCTTAAATACAATTTCGGCTTATATTCATACAAAGCCCGATTTAGCCGATGAAGTACTGCATGAACTGGCTGATATTTTAAGGTACTCGCTTGATACTGCCGAGCAACAGCAAATACCTTTACAACAAGAGCTGACAATAATAGAAAAGTACCTAAATATTGAAAAAGCACGCTTTGGCGATAAGCTACAGGTTAATTACCACATTCCTAGTACGCTTAAAAACATATCGCTACCACCGCTGCTTATTCAGCCCATAATTGAAAACGCCATTAAACATAATGCCAAACAAACGTCGTTAATACTTAATATAACGCTCAGTGAGCTGCCTAACGGCGTTAAAATACAAATTAGCGATAATGGTAAAGGGTTTTCGAGCGAGGTAATAAAACACGGGCATGGCAGTGGTGTAGGGATGAAAAACATACTAAAACGCGTTAAACAACTTGGCAAAAGTAAGGTATTCCTCAGCAACAATAATGGTGCAGTGGTTACGTTGGAGCTAACACTATGAGCAATAAAAGCCAGCCAAATACAGCCGCTAAAATGCGCGTATTATTTGCTGAAGACGAGCTTCCCGCTCGCGAAAAATTAAGCCATCAATTAAGCTTAATGGAGCATGTTGATGTAGTGGGTATGGCTACAAATGGTAAAGAGGCCATAACATTAATAAATGAGCTAAAGCCTGATGTGGTATTACTTGATATACAAATGCCTGAAATTAACGGCTTAGAACTTATTGATTTACTTAACTACCAGCCCATTATTATTTACACAACCGCGTATGACCAATTTGCGATTGAAGCATTCGAGAACGCCTCAACAGATTACTTACTAAAACCTTTTCCTATTGCTCGGTTAAAAAAAGCACTCGCCAAAGCGCAGCAGCAACTTGAGCAACAGCGTGCCCACTGCCAAGTTAACAGCCAAGAACACGAGCAAACCTTTGCATTAACCGAAAACACATTAAATAAGTTAATTAGTAAAAGTGGTGAGCGTATATTTTTACTCTCCCCAGGTGACATTAAATTTATTAAATCGGAGCAAGGTAATAGTTTGGCATGGAATGGCGACACATTTCATCATTTAAGCGATACGCTCGACCAGCTTGAACATGCCTTAGTAGCAAAAAACTTTGTGCGAATTCATCGAAGTTATTTGGTTAACGTTGACCACATTAAAGAAATACAACGTTGGTTTAACGGTAAGCTAATGGTGATTGTAAATGATGATATTAAATCTGAGCTAAGCACAAGCAGAGCCGGTGCCGATAAACTAAAGCAATTACTACACATTTAACGTATCTAAAAATGCGTTACTGATCATTGCTCGAATACACACTTAAAATAGGAAACTTATATTCCGCAAACGATACCGTTACCGACTGTGTTTGGTTGCCATTAAAGCCTAACTTAAATTCATTGGGTGTTAGCCTGCTGCCATCTGCAAACAGCGCTAATAAATGATCCTGATTAAGTTCACGCTTGCCAGAGGCTAAATTAGTAAGGGTAATAACCGCCCAACGCTCCCCTTCTTCGTTGCTCATAAGTACATAGTTTACAATTGAAAAGTCAGACTTTTTAGGCGTTATATTGTTATCGTTTGGAAACGACAACTGCATACTATTTGGTATGGCTCGGTCTACGTTTAGTACATTATTTTGCGCTGCAAACACATTGGCGCAAAGTATTAATAAAAATAATAAGCTAAAGACAATTTTTGCCACACTTAAAGTCCTTTTAAATTTAGATGCTTGATTAAAATTTATACTCGCAGTTTTTACCTATTATGTAAACACTCTATTAAAAGCTCAGTAAATTAACTAAGCCCTCATTCAGTGTCACCCCATTAGTATTAATACTTTGCGGCACGTTAATAAACACACGGTTATTAAACAGGAGTAAATTACATGGCAACCACACCTAAAAATTCACATGAGGTTAGTAACGCGCAATCGGCTTTATTAAACCCAGAGCACAGCATTCAAGTACGAGGCGCGCGTGTTCATAACTTAAAAGATGTGGATGTAAACTTGCCCCGTAATTCACTTGTTGTTTTTACCGGTATATCAGGCTCGGGTAAATCATCGCTCGCCTTTGGAACATTGTTTGCCGAATCGCAACATCGCTATCTTGATTCGGTATCCCCTTATGCACGCAGATTAATAGACCAAGTAGACGAGCCTGATGTAGATTCAATTGAAGGGCTGCCACCCGCGGTAGCCCTGCAACAACAACGTGGTGCACCCTCGGTACGCTCATCGGTGGGTAGTGTGACCACTATTTCTAACGCGCTGCGAATGCTTTACTCACGCGCAGGCGAATACCCCAATGGGCAAAGCATACTGTACGCCGATGCGTTTTCGCCTAATACGCCACAAGGCGCCTGCCCAGAATGCCACGGTATTGGCCGTGTATTTAACGTAACCGAAGAGCTGTTAGTGCCCGACCCTACTAAATCAATTAAAGAGCGCGCTATAGCCGCATGGCCGCCAGCTTGGCAAGGTAAAAACCTAAGCCGTATTCTCACCTCGTTAGGCTACGATATTAGTAAACCGTGGAATACCCTGCCTAAAAAAGCCCGTGATTGGATTTTGTTTACCGACGACACACCCACAGTGCCCGTGTTTCCTGAGTACACGCTTGAACAAACCCAAGCGGCGATTAAAAATGAAGAAAGCCCTAGCTACATGGGTACATTTACAAGTGCTAAACGCTTTGTTTTACAATCGTTTGCCAGTACGCAAAGCCCACGCACTAAAAAGCGCGTATCGCAGTATATGCAAATATCACAATGCCCGCAGTGCGAAGGTAAAAAGCTTAAAAAAGAGTCGTTATCGGTTAAAGTTTCGGGCCTTGATATAGGTGAGATTTCGCAATTAACACTCAATGAGCTGGCAGATAAATTAAGATTTGCCGTTAATAACCCCGCTAAAAGTAACGCAGCAAACCCCGAAAAAGCCATAGTTGCAAAGCGTATAGCAGGCGACATTCTTAAACGCGTAGAAGCACTCACCAAACTTGGTTTAGGGTATTTATCGCTTGAGCGCACCACTCCATCGTTATCGCCGGGTGAATTACAACGCTTAAGGCTTGCAACGCAAATTCGCTCAAAATTATTTGGCGTTGTGTATGTGTTAGATGAACCTTCGGCAGGTTTACACCCTGCCGATACACAAGCTTTATTAGCCGCATTAGATGAACTAATAGCCGCTGGTAACTCAGTGTTTGTAGTTGAGCACGACGTAAGTGTTATTCGCCATGCCGATTGGGTGGTTGATGTAGGGCCAAATGCGGGCTCCCGTGGCGGTAATATTGTTTATAGCGGCCCTGTTGAGGGCTTAAAGCAAATTAGCAGCTCACACACGAGCCAATACTTATTTAAAAATAACGAATCTCAGCAAGCTCAATTACAAGGTAAACAACGCCCAGCAAAAGCATGGCTTACGCTTAAAAATGTTGAGCGTAATAACTTACAAAAGCTTAATGTAGAATTTCCGCTTGGGGTTATTACAAGTGTTACAGGAGTCTCTGGCTCAGGTAAATCAAGCTTAGTAAGCCAAGCGCTTGTTGAGCTGGTTTACGATGCACTAGGGCAAAAATTGCAGCCACAAATACCTACCGATGAAGCCGAACTGCTCGAGCAAGAGCTCGATATAACAACCGGCGGGCAAATAACTGGGGGCATTGAGCACATAAAGCGCCTAATAACGGTTGATCAAAAAGCCATTGGTCGCACACCTCGCTCAAATCTTGCAACTTATACGGGTTTGTTCGATCACGTACGTAAACTGTTTGCCAATACCAAAGAGGCAAAAGCACGTAAGTACGACGCAGGCCGTTTTTCGTTTAATGTTAAAAAAGGACGCTGCGAAAATTGCGAAGGCGTAGGCTTTGTAAGCGTAGAGCTGTTATTTTTACCTAGCGTGTATTCGCCTTGCCCTGTGTGTAACGCCAAGCGCTACAACCAAAAAACACTCGAGATTACCTATAAAGATAAAACCATTGCCGATGTACTTAATTTAACCGTTGAGTCTGCGCATACATTTTTTGCCGATGAACCCGCTATTTTACGTGCGCTCAATGCGCTTTTACAAGTGGGCCTTGGCTATTTACGTTTAGGCCAACCTGCTACTGAGCTTTCGGGCGGCGAGGCCCAGCGCATCAAACTTGCCACAGAGTTGCAACGCACACAGCGCGGCGATACGCTTTATATTTTAGATGAACCAACCACAGGCCTACACCCAAAAGATGTAGCTATGCTAATGACGCAGCTAAATGGCTTAGTTGATGCGGGCAACACCGTCATTATGGTTGAGCACGATATGCAAGTAGCCAGTAACAGTGATTGGGTTATTGATATAGGCCCAGGTGCGGGCGACGAAGGCGGAGTAATAGTTGCACAAGGTAAACCTGAAAGCGTCGCTAAATCCCCAAAAAGTAAAACGGCACCATTTTTAAAAGCGCAGTTAAATGACGCACGCGCTAATTAAAATGTTAAAAGCAATATGCATAATATAAAAAGAGCCTAGGGCTCTTTTTATTAGTCTAAGGCTAACCAAACGCCTACAAGCATCATTAAACTGCCTGCTATACGGTTCATCCATTTAATATTATCGCCTCGGGCTAAAAACAGACGCAGGCTTTTACCACCCGTTGCGTAAGCTAACATGCTTACAAATTCGGTTACCATAATTACGCTAAGTAAAATCACTAATTGTGGCGCAACGGCCTGATCAACATTAATAAACGGTGGGAGTAGTGAAATCATAAACGCCCACCCTTTAGGGTTAGAAACAGCGGTAATAAACCCTTGCGTAAAAAGCGACTGCCTACTTACATCGGTTGGGCTGTGTGTATTAACCGACATTTTACCTTTAGCGCGCCACATATTTACGCCAATATAAATTAAGTACGCGCCGCCTACCCACTTTAGAATAGCAAACGCATCAGGGTAATTTAGCATTACACTTGCTACACCGAGTACCGCAGCAACGGCAACGGTTGCTACGCCTAATAGCTCACCTATCATCATCCATAAGGTTCGGCGCACACCTATGCTCATGCCGAGTGTCATGGCAAGGGTCATACACATACCTGGAGTAATAGACACAAAAAAGAACGTTGGAATAAAAACCGCAAGTGCTGCTACATCAATCATTAAATTACCTTGTATTAAAAACAAAAAACGCGGCTATAAGTAGCCGCGTTGCTGCTTACTTATGTGATTACTCTTGCCCAGTACTTGCCACTGGCTCAGTAATTACTTCTACTGGCTCTGCTGTATCATTTAACAAATACTTATCTAGCCACTGCTCTTGTTCCCACAGTACATGTAATAAACTTTTACGTGCGCGGTAGCCGTGGGCTTCGTAAGGAAGCATTACTAAACGAGCGTCTTTACCTAGGCCTTTAAGCGCAGCGTACATACGCTCACTTTGCATTGGGAAGGTGCCCGAATTCGGATCTTCTTGACCATGGATCATCAGCATTGGCTCATTGATTTTTTCAGCGTGAAAAAACGGCGACATATTAGCGTATACACTTTGAGCTTGCCAAAAATCACGTTCTTCACCCTGAAAACCAAACGGCGTTAACGTACGGTTATACGCGCCACTGCGGGCAATACCGGTTTTAAATAAATCGCTATGTGCTAATAGGTTTGCCACCATAAATGCACCGTACGAATGCCCTGCTATAGCTATTTTGTTTTTATCGGCAACACCTTTTTTAACCAATACATCAACCGCTGCTTGTGCACTTGATACTAACTGTTTTCTAAAGTTATCGTTTGGTTCACTGCCATCAATGCCTACAATCGGCATTTTAGGGTCGTCAAATACGGCAATACCTTTTGCAAGGTAAGGCATAGGGCCCCAATAGCCAATGTAGGTAAATTCGTATGGCGACTCACGCACTTGTGATGCTACGGCTTTATCTTTGTATTCAAGCGGGTATGCCCACATAAGTACGGGTAACGGGCCTTGGGTTACATCGTAACCTGGCGGTAAATAAAGCGTGCCAGAAAGCTCAACGCCGTCATCACGTTTGTAACGTAGCTGCTCTTTTGTTACGCCTTTAAATGCAGGGTACGGATGAGCAAAGTTAGTTAGTTGGGTAAGTGTATCGTTATCTAAATCACGAATAAAAAAGTTAGGTTGCTCGGTTTTAGACTCGCGCACAGTTATAAAGCGCTCGCCTTCGTCGTCAAGCAATGCACGAACGCGCTCGTAGTATGGCGTTTGTGACTGCCATAAACGCTTGCTGCTATTTGTTTTTACATCGTACCTGTCTAAAAACGGAATATTACCTTGCTCTGATGCGCCATTGCCGCGCAGGTACATATAGCGCCCACCAACAATTTTAATCACGTTGGCGCCTAAATCGTTGCGCTCGTATATAAAGCTACCTGGGTTTTTATACGCATCGTTATAGCTTCGCTCTGAAAACAGCACGCGGTTTTTATCGGCATTACGCGGTTGAATAACAAATGTGCGTACTTGGCGGTCGCTAAAGCGCCAATCAACAAGCATGGCAACATTTTGGTTCCCCCACTCAATACCTGCAAAACGGCGCTCTACTTTAGCAAATAATTTAGGCTCGCGTTTAAATGGCGCACGTAAGCTGTAAATATAATCATGGTGCTTAACATCGGTTTTCATGTCACCGCCATCTTGCGCCTCGGCCCAAATAACTTCAGCGCCTTGATCCGCGCGCCATTCAAAGTTGCGTCGGCCAGTGCGGACACTGTCGTAGCCTTGTGGAATGTTATCGGCAAGCGGTTGTTTTACAAGTTCGGCTAATGCGTAACCGCGCATTCCCCATATTTGCCACGTACTGGCAAAACGGCTGTAAGGTACTTGATACGAAAACGGCTCGTTTATCGCAGCAACTAATATATTGGTTGAATCTGGCGATACCGAAAACGTTTTAAATAACGCTGGGCTACCAATAGCTTGTGTATTGCCATCAAGCGTTACATAAGCTAATTGCCCTTGGCCGTAAAATTTAAACTGTGCTTCGTCAAACGGGCTGGTTAATAAGTTTTGATAGGTACGCGCGGGGGCTTTTTCGCCGGTACTTTGCTGTATAACCGGCACTACATTTTGACTGCTGTTTTTTAACGCGGGTTTATCTATATTAACTGCTAAATTTGCCACAAGTGCGCTGCTATCGGGTAGCCATTGGTAAGGCGTAGCGGTAATAACCGAGTTAAGCGCTGCGTTTGAGAGCATTTTTGCTTGTTTTGTTTCTACACTGTAAAGCCATAAATTTGCTTGGCTTTGTTGCTCTACAACAAACGCTAAATATTTACTATTAGATGACCATTTAGGCGAGCGAATAATACCGTTTGGTAAATTGTTAATATTAATAACGGTGCCGCTTTGCACGTGCTTTAGCTCAACTGCGCTGTATTTTGCGCTAACACGTGAACGCGAAAAGTTAGTCGGGTTAAGTTTAATACCCGCAAGTTTGAGCTCATCTTTGGCAAGCTCATCTAGTGTTACTACGCGCTTTCGCTCAAATAAAGCAAGCCACTGGCCATCGCTCGATAAAAAACTAGTCGGTGCTAATTTGGCATCTACCACAGCAGCAAGCTCTGGCGAAGGTGTTTGATAGCCTTGCTCAGCATAACTGCTTGGCATTATTACAACACAACAAATAAAGGCAACTAACAGCCTAAATGCGTTCATGTTTTTATCCTTTTGTTATTTTTAAGATTATAAAAGGTATATAAACATGTTTTGCCCTGTTCATAAAGTATTAAGCTTTAAATTGCAGGGCTAAAAGATGACTTAAATGCATTATTTACGCTACACTACGCAGCTATTTACTCATTACTGTGCGCTTAAAATTCCATGCCTAATAAAGCTAAATCGGTCACTATTTTTGATGTTGCTCACCACGCGGGGGTGTCTAAATCGACTGTGTCGCTGGTGCTTACGCACAGCAATAAGGTAGCCGATAAAAGCAAACAAAAAGTGTTACAAGCCATTGAAGAGCTAGGCTATGTGTATAATCGTGATGCTGCAGCTATGCGCTCTGGGCGCACTAACTTAGTGGTTGTAGTAATTGACAATTTAACAAACCCGCTTATGGCATTGCTTGCTAAAAATATAGAGCAGGCTTTAAGCGAGGCTTTTTTTCAAGCCATTATTGTTAGTAGTAACAACAGCGTAGAGCGCCAAACGCAGCTAATAAATAATTTAAAAGAATACAAAGTAGCTGCATTTATAATTTGCCCTGTGGAAAATACCTGTGCACAGTGGCTCGACAACCTTACTACTGCCTACCCTGTCATTAGCCTAATGCACGAAGTGGCCTACAGCTCAGCCCCGTGTGTTTTGCCCGACTACACTAAAGCAAGCCACCTAGTCACATTGCAGCTAATAAATGAGTCGCCTAAAAACATGCTGTTTATAGGGGATGAAAGCTTATCGGCACAGGCTTTATTAAGTGGCTTTAATAGCGCGTGTCAAAAACACAATATAACCCCCGAGCCTGCAATTACGTGCACAAAAAGCACCCCATTACATGCTAAGCAAGTATTTAGTAACACATTACTTAATAAGCCGAGTATTGACGCGGTAGTATGCGCTAACACTGTTATTGCACATGGCGTTTTAAGCGCCGCCCCGCATTTAAAAAACAGTATAGTGAGTTGCTTACATATTCCTGATATTACCGAAATGCAGCCTCGCTTTACTAGCGCTAATATAAGCACACAAGAGCTTGCTAAGCGCAGTATTTTAGTGCTGCAAGAACAACTCCAAACACACACAGCACCAGTAAAAACGCTGGTAAATGTAAACCTTCAAATTAGAGAAACACCGTAATGAAAAAAGTGCTGGTAATTGGTTACGTATGGCCAGAACCAAATTCGTCTGCTGCGGGTACGCACATGATGTCGTTATTAAACGCGTTTAAAGCGCAAAATTGGCAAGTAGAATTTGCCACCCCAGCACAACGCACCGAGCACATGGTAAACCTAGACGAGTACGGTATTACCAGCCAAAGCATAGCCCTAAACTGCGAAAGCTTTGATGAGTACGTTAAAGCGTACAATCCAGATATAGTGATGTTTGACCGCTTTATGATGGAAGAGCAATTTGGCTGGCGTGTAGACAAACATTGCCCTAATGCCATTAAAATTCTCGATACAGAAGATTTACAATGCCTACGAAATGCGCGCCACGAAGCGCATAAAGGCGAGCGCGAGTTTACCACCAACGATTTACATTCCGACATAGCAAAACGCGAAATAGCGGCTATTTTGCGCTGCGATCTCAGCTTAATTATTTCAAGCTACGAAATGGAATTGCTCAATAGTGTATTTAAGGTCGAACCAAGCTTATTACACCATTTACCGTTTATGGTCGATTTAAGTGCATTACCTAAAACCACAAAAAGCTTTGATGAACGCGCGCACTTTATGACCATAGGTAACTTTAGACATGCCCCCAACTGGGACGCCGTGCTGTATTTACAAAAAATATGGCCGCTTATTCGCAAGCAACTACCAAAAGCCGAGCTACACATTTATGGCTCTTATCCGCCCCCAAAAGCAACTGCACTTAATAACCCTAAAACAGGGTTTTTAATAAAAGGCTGGGCCGACGACGCCTATGAGGTAATGCAAAGCGCGCGCGTGTGTTTAGCACCGCTTCGTTTTGGCGCAGGTATAAAAGGCAAGCTGCTAGAAGCGATGATAATGCAAACGCCCAGCGTTACCACTAATATTGGTGCAGAGGGAATGCACAACGATTTACCCTGGCCTGGTAAAGTGGCTAATAATACCGACGATTTTGCAAATGCAGCCGTTGAGCTTTACACCAATCAAGCCGATTTTGAACACGCGCAACAAGCTGGCAAAACACTACTTAATACCCTGTACGACAAAGTAAAATTAAGCACGGGGTTAATTAATAAAATTGACTCAATAAGCAAGGATTTAAAAGCGCACAGGGAAAAAAACTTCACAGGACAAATGTTAAAACACCATACTATGCGCAGTACGCAATATATGGCGCAATGGATTGCTGAAAAAAATAAAAAATTAGATTAAAAATGACTAGACTCCTACAAATTTGTGTTTAAAATCGCGCCCATTACAAATGGGCGTTTTAGCCTATACTTTTAGCTAATTTATTTACTCACTGGTCCATACAAGATTTGAAAACTGCAACCTTTACTGAAAAGCGCAAATTTATCGTTAAATTAGGTAAAATGCTACACAAGTACGGCACCCCTGCGTACCGTTTAGAAGCACACTTAATGGAAGTGGCCACCTACTTAGGGCTTAAATCGTCTTTTGTTATGTCGCCAACTTCAGTAACGTTTGTAATTTGGACTGATGGCCACGAAGACGAATACACCCACGTGGCACGCGTAGACCCGGGCGATCACGACTTAGGCTCACTAGCCGATACCGACGATTTGGTAAATCAAATGCTCGACGACAAGCTCACTTTACAAGAGGTTGATGCCCAGCTTGATGCCATTTACGACATGCCAAATCCGTACAACAAACTCGTAACCGGTATTGCGTTTGCAACGTCGGGTGGCGCGTTTGCTATGTTAATGGGCACCAGTTGGACAGACGTTATTTGGTCTGGGTTACTCACCTTAGTTGTATATTTATTTGTGTTATGGTCAAGTCGCTCTAAACGTGTTGCACATATGCTTGAGCCACTTGTAGCCATTATTTCAGCTATATTAGCTTGTGCGGTAAGTGTGTATATAACCCCCGAAATTAATATACGTTTAGTGGTGCTTTCAGCCATTATTGTATTTATACCAGGCCTAGCCCTTGCACTTGGTTTAGCCGAACTTGCAGCTAGGCATTTGGTGTCGGGAACTGCGCGGGTAATGGACTCGTTTATGCTATTGTTTAAATTGTACTTTGGTGCATTTATTGGCATAGGCATTGGCTTTGCCATTTTTGGCCAAGCAGACTTTGTGCAACCTGAGCCTCTTCCTAAATGGACTGCTTGGCTAGCAATACTTCTGCTTTGTAGCAGCTTAGTTGTTATATTTAGAACTAAAATTAAGCATGCGGGCTGGTCTATCGCATCTGGTTTTATAGCCTATGGCACGAGTATTGGCTCAGCAATGTACCTTGATTATACGTTAGGTACATTTGTTGGTGCGCTCTCGGTTGGTGTATTTAGTAACTTATTTAATCGCGTTGCAAATGCCCCAGCCTCCATTGTTGCCATGCAGGGCTTAATTGTACTGGTACCCGGCAGTAAAACTTATATTGGCTTAAACTCGCTTATTGAAGGCCAAGATTTTGTTTATGCTGAACATATAGGCCAGCAAACGTTTTTAATATTTATGTCGCTTGTAGCAGGGCTCATATTTGCAAACGTGGCTTTACCGCCTAAAAAAAGCTTATAAACTCGTTACAACTAATAAGCCCGTTAACTTTGTAACGGGCTGTGTTGTTTAAACTGCTATTCGTTATGGGGGATGGTTAGTACAATTTTTCCTACGTGTAGTTTTTGTGCAAACACCTTTTGCGCCGTAACAATTTCACTCAGTGGGAATGTTTGCGCCACTATGGGCTTAATTTTTTCTTGTTCAATAAAGTTAACTAAGCTTTTAAATACCTCAGGCTCTATAACTGTACAGCCAAAAAAAGTTAGATCTTTTAAGTACAAAGTACGTATATCAAGCTCTACTAATGCCCCGCCTATAGCGCCCGACACCGCATAACGCCCTTTTGGCTTTAATACTTCCAAAAGCGTCGGCCATTGCTCGCCAGCAACGAGGTCAATTACTACATCAACACTGTTTTTACCTATAGCTTGAATTAAATCATCTTCACGAAATATAACCTTATCGGCACCTAACTCTTCAAGCTGCTGTGCCTTACTTTTACTTGTAATAGCAATAACAAAAGCACCACGCGCTTTAGCTAATTGCACCGCCGCAGAGCCAACCCCGCCCGAGGCCCCCGTAATTAAAACAGTTTCCCTTGGCTGTGGGTTTGAGCGAAATAGCATGTTTTCGGCTGTAGAATATGAGCACGGAAAAGATGCCAGCTCAGCATCACTAAAGTTACTATTAATTTTATACGCATGAATAGTGTCAACGCGAGTAAACTGTGCAAAACCACCATCGCACTCTGAGCCAAAGTACCACGGTGCTTTTAGTGTTTCGCCGTTAGCTTTAATTAAACATGGCTCAACTATTACTCGCTCACCAATACGGTTTGGATCTACGTTTTTACCAACAGCCACAATCACACCGCACACATCTGCTCCCTGAATACGTGGAAAAACAAACGCATCACCAGACCAACTTGCATCGTCCTTACTGCTTTGTTTTTTAGCGTACCAAGCTGTGCGAGTATTAAGATCGGTGTTATTAACACCCGCCGCCATAACTTTTATTAGTACATCGGTTTGTGCAAGCGTTGGCAGCGGTAAGTTAGTTGCATACTTTAATACATCAAAATCGCCATGTTCGGTAAGCTGTACGCCATGCATTGTAGTAGGTAAATTTGCCATTAATAGCTCCATTATATTAATTTAAGAATACTGTTTTTTGCTGATGTTACCGCCTCATCGCCCATAACTGGCCACGCACTCGACACGCCTTCGTGTAACAAAAACAGGCTACTAGCCAATGATGAATTTAACCCTTGCTCACCTAGCAGTTTTTTTACGTCATTTTTATGAGTTTGCACCGCATGGCTAATAGCTTCATCCTCAGGAAACGCCGACAGCGCATTGATAGATAAACAGCCGTTAGGCGCAAATTCCACCATCCACCCTTTTAGCTGATCAAACATGTGCAAAACCGCCTCTAAGCCCGGAGCCGGCACATCTTTGAGTAAAAAATTAATATAGCGATTATGGCGGTACTCTAGCGCAGCAATGATCATTGCCTGCTTTGACGGATAGTATTTATAGAGAGTGCGCAAACTAACGCCACTGAGCTTTTGGAGCTTAGCTACGCTTGGCTCAGCAAAACCATGTTGACTAAAAGCCACCTCAAGCGCAGCTGCTATTTCTTGTTTTAGCATAGTGTTCAACCTGTGTAGAATGAATGCTCTACTTAATATGGTAGAGCATTCATTCTACATGTCAACCAATACAGATTTATACAAAATAATTACTTTGACACCCATCTTAAAATTTAAAAAATAATAACTATGACACCCATTATAAAATTAAGATGAGGAAAGCCCTCGAGTTCAAATATAAATAATAATATGATGACACCCATTCTAATTATTTATAACAAACAATGTAGTGAGAAATATTTGGTTGGGGCTATATGTTGAGATGTTGAGTGGTAATAGAGATGTTTAAATTTATAGACTTGAGCTTTTTATCGTAATCTTATGGCCATTAAGAAACTTAACGCAGCGTAAAAGCTCAGCAAAGCTAAGTGACATACTATTTATTTAATGGTTTTATTAGGCTAATAATTTTTTACTGTTTGAATAGCTAGGCCTTCGCTTAATAGCTTGATGTTTACAATAACTATCTAATGAGCTTACACGCCCCACCGCTCCATAAAAAATGTTGCCAAATTTAGTTGTAAGTTTTAACCAGTTCTCTGGCGCTATATTCAAACGTATCAATAATTCAGGTGTTGAATGCGCAATAAAACCTATTTTATTAGCACGAACACACCGGCCTGTTAATTCAACTAACTCTAAATATGTTTTTAATTCGAATGGTAAACCTTTTGGCATGTATTTTTTGGGTTTACCCGCAAAGCGTAATAACTGTTTTGGCTGCTTAACTTTTAACGACTGGTCGCTTTTAGAAGCAATTAATTGTATGCGTTGTTTTACGCTTGTAAAGTGCGAACCCTCAGGCGTGACAGCCGCTTTGGCGCGTATTGGGTTTAAATCTACATATGCCATGCACGCTAACAAAGCAGCTTCATCTAGTAACGCTTGAGATTTAAACCGTCCTTCCCAAAACCGGCCTGTGCAGCCATCTTCTTTGTTAGCTCGCCTTGCAATATTTTCATTCAATACACGCATAAACCAACTAATACTACTTAATCGTTCACGGTACTGTTTTATGCTTTCGTTTAAAAACCAACGCTCGGTAGCCGATAGCTTCTCACCACTTGTAAATTTATGTGTGATAGCAGTGCCTTTAAAAAGCTTATGCCAACGAATTGCTATTGCTCTATCGTTTAACCTATTCGCCTTATTATCATCTACATGCAACACTATATGAGTATGATTACTCATAACGGCATATGCACATACATCTATACAAAAAACCTTTGCGAGGGTGATAAGCTTTTCCTCTACCCATTCTCTTCGATGCGCATAACTTTGCCCAGTAAAGGGGTCTTCACCACACAAATAGGCACGGCGAACACAACGGGAAATACAGTGATAATATTTTGTATCTGCCAAACTTATTTGGCGCTTACGAGCAATAGCCATTACAAAACCCTGTTTATCATTTAATCTAAAGCGTAGTTTGAACCAGTGTTTTATACAATTATCTAATGGGTGTCTTTTTATTATTTAGGTAGGTGTCTAAATTAGTTTTTAGATGGGTGTCATGACTATTATTTTTAGATGGGTGTCATGTCTATTATTTTTAGATGGGTGTCATGACTATTATTTAGTAAATCCCATACTTATTTGCGAGATAAGGCTATATTTAATGTTCGCGATGAGACTGTCCGAATAAAGTATTAACTTATTATTTACAAGCAATGCTATAGTTAGCCAATTAGATTTAAGTTTTAATTCAGAAAACAATAAATGACGAACAATACAATAACAAAAATCAACCCGTTATGCCTTTGCTTGTTCGGGCTCGTTTTATTTTTAATTACCAGTTACTCATCATTTGCTAATAGTTCTTCACTAATTTCATCTGATATAAAGTCAATCCAAAGCCTGCTGGCTGATATAAAATCCAACAAGCTAGATTACCTTTTGCACCAAAAAGAGCTAACCTACGCTTATAATTTCACTAAACATACAAAGCACAAACAGTTGCACCTTGAAGCGGCAGCCTTATATTCAGAGCTACTTTTTAGGCAAGAAAAATACACCGCACTGAGTACTCATTTACTTGAGTACTTAAATAATACTGATCTTATTAATTATAAAAGTAGTCACCTGCTACTTTTAGAGGTTCAGCTTAAGCTTTATGCAATTAACAAAGAGCTAAGTAATGCGCAATCGCTTGCTAAGCAGCTTCAAATCCAGGTAAAACAACTCGCTCCTAACGAGCAAATTATTGTTTTTCGGGCTATGGCCTATTACTACACCGAAACCGACGAACTTAAAAAAACATTAAGCGCAGCATTAATAGGGTTAGAGTTTGCTATAAAAGAAGAAGACATAGCCTCGCAGGGCTACTTTTTCAGAAAAATTGCCGACGCTTATAACTACCTCTATAAAGATGATAAAGAAAAAGCCATTTATTATGCCCAAAAAGCGGTCGATGCCTACGAGCAAACAAACGATGGTCTATTTACTGCAAAGGCTTATTGGAGCTTAGGAAATGTATTACTAGAGGTCGGTCAGCCTAAAAACGCGCTTGTATACTTAAATAAAGCGCTGGCTTATTTTAGTAAAGTTAATATGAAAAAAGGGTTAGCCTTTGCTCAATATTCTATTGCAAATATTCAATACCTGCAGGGTAATTACGATACGGCTTTAATACTCGCAAACAAAAACATTGCACTTGCAAGCTCCGCCGGCATTAACGATATGCATTTAGCCTCAATGATTTTATTATCAGACATTTACATTAAACAAAATTTATTAAATAAAGCCAACCAAGTAAACGACGAGGTATTTTTAAATCTCGATAAATTTAGTCGCAGCATTTATAAGGCTGATTTTTTAAGCAAACGCTATAAATTAAAGCGTCAACTTAACTACACCGAGGATGCCTTTCACGCCATTGAAGATGAGCTTGCTTATACAATAAAACATTACGAAGCCACCAGCGAAACCAATATAAAAACCTTGCAGGTTAAATTTGAAGTAAAAGAAAAAGAAGACAAGATTTTACAGCTAGAATACGAAAAAAACATAAACAAATTGCAAGCTACAGAAGAACACCAACAAAAAATAATTTGGCGGTTAAGTGCATCTATTGCCTTTATTGTGGTGTTCGTATCGCTATTTTTATTTTACCGACAAATGCGCCAACGTAAAAAATACCATGCTATAGCATTAACCGACTACTTAACTAACAGCCTAAACCGACGTGGCATTTTGCAAAAAGCTGATGAGTGCTTATCCCAGCAGAGCCTAGCAATAGCTATTGTCGATTTAGATTACTTTAAAGCTATTAACGACAAATTTGGCCACGATATAGGAGATTTAGTACTTATAAACTTTGCTCAAGCAGCAAAAGACACTCTAAATACTACTAACAAGTTTGGACGCTATGGCGGCGAAGAGTGGCTATTTGTTTTAAAAACGCAAAATCGCGATAAAATAAACAACTTTTTCAAAAATCTTGAAAATAAGTTAGCGCAGTACTGCAGCGATATTGAAGCATTGCCAAGTAAAACATACATTACCTTTAGTGCTGGTGTGGCAATAAGTCATGCTAAAAGCGACTCACTAAGTGAGCTCATTAAACGTGCAGACCAACAGCTCTATAAAGCAAAAGAAAATGGCAGAAACCAAATAGCAATCGCGTAAATATACGTTATTACTGCCCTTCTATAATCATTTGTTTTATTTTTATCGCTTTTTCAAAGTGATCTAACTTATGGGTGTGTATCCACCACGTAGCGGCTTGCATCAGCAGCTCTGGATTGTCGTTTTTATTTGCAAAAAAAGCGTAAAAAGAAAGACCTACGTTTTCGCCTTTGGCTGCTATTTTTTTATCGCATACAGCTATAATTTTTGCTTTTAGTTCTTCCTGCATACATACCTTATTTAATTGTATTTTAATTATCTAAATATACCGTTTAAAAAACTAACAATTAGCTGTAAAAGACTTCTATCAACAATACTATGATTCTCAAACTCTTTATTAGGCGTATTTACTTTTGTAGCTTTGCATTCATTATTTAGCGGCTCATTTTTATGTATATTGGTTTCATAAGCTATATCAGCTTGCTCCATACATTTTGCAGAGCCCGCATAAGGCTTTGCCGCACAGCCCGTTAAAAATATACTCAGCAATAATAAAGCTAAAACCGCTTTCATCATCAATCCTATTTTATGCACCCTTTTGCTTTAGATTATAGCTGTAAGTTTGCTTAGTTAGTCGGTTATCAAAACAAGTAGATCAATAAAAAACACACCTACTTCATCTACAAAAGCGTCGTCTTTAGCATCCTTTTTTATTTGAGCGCTAATACATTCATTGTAAACCTTTAAGCTTGTTTGAATTCCCTTTAGCTCGGTCATTTCAGCTTCTTCTCTACATAAACGGCTACTGTAATGCGATGCTGTAGTACATGCATTTAATAACACACACAATATTAATGCTGTAGTGGGGCTTTTTAAGTTCATCCTTAAACTATCCTAATATCTAAAGTTTTATAAAAAATATATAAGGCGAGTATTTTCAACTCGTACCTAAATAATGCGCCACTTTAACACCCCTTTAAAATACCCAACCAGTAAAAATATGTAAGCTTATGTAGCGTGATAAGCAACCTTCTTCTTTTAATCTGAAAAAATTGCAGCTTTTTATGTGTAAAAGTTACAGAGCAATTCTATAGCAAGCATTTATAATTCATTTAATTCATATATATCAACAACTTAAACTTTGGCATTTCGCTTGCTTTTAAGTTTGTAAAGCAATTACAGCAAGGAAAGAGTTATGAATATTTTTGAAGCACTACGTCACGATCACGACAAACAACGCGAGTTAGTAGATGCTCTTATTCAAACGCACGGCGATACCACTGAACGCCACAAGCTAATGGACAAGCTAAAAACCGAATTAGAAGATCACGCAAAATTTGAAGAGCGTTATTTTTATAACCCACTTATGTTTGAAGATTTAACACATGAAAAAGCACGCCACAGCGTTGCCGAGCATCATGAAATTGACGAACTAATAGAACAACTTGAAGACACCGAAATGAGTTCATCGGCGTGGTTAGTTGCAGCTAAAAAACTGCACCACTTAGTACATCACCATTTAGATGAAGAAGAGCATGAGGTATTTCAATTAGCGGGTAAAGCCCTAACTGAGGGGCAAAAAGAAAGCCTAGCTAAACAATATAACGATGCCATGCATTAGTTTTAACTTAAACCAACTTCCATACACTCCCTTGTGTACTTATTGGTTATAAGCCTTACGGCTTATAACCATTTTTTTTGCTCTGCTACTTAATTGTAAATTTAACGTCTTGCTCGCGTAATAGGTAAAGTGCAAAACAGGCTGCCCACATTGGCCACGCTGTAAAAAACAATAAATTATTAAAGCCATCAATATACTGATTATAAGATGAGAGCGTAGATAAGCCGTGCATTACAAATATAACGCCATAAGTAAGGCGTTTTTTAATACCCGCTAAAAAAGCCAATACTAATATAAGCTGTAACGCCCCCAGTACATACGCAACCATATCTGTAGAGCCGCTGATCCCATAAAAGTGCTCAAAAATTCGTGCGCTGTGCCCTGGGTTAACAAACTTATCGAACGTCCACATAATCATTACAATAAATACGCCAAGGCGTAGCGAAAAAAGCGACCATTGCAGACGATTTTGAAAGTCAGTACCTGTTGTACCCGTCATAAAATTTCCTTAAAACTAAATAATCTAATGTGAAACTAGCAAGACCGCTTAACACATATTTTATTTCATTTTATGCATAACTTTTTAATAAATTGGGTGCGCTGCATTGTGCTTAAATGCGTATAAAACCGCTATTTGTAAGTTACAACCTTATTAAGACAATAACTAACTACAGCATTTATTAAACAATAAATAGTGCTTAAAACTGAATAACGCTTTAAAGCAATATGCTAGACTTTTAACGTTTCGTTCTAAAAAACAAAAAGAATTAATAATTGCTGAAAGTTATTCACAAACCTACAGGTCTTTATTGCCACATTAACACTAACCAAAATGAGAACCCTTTTGAAACATTCATATTTGGCACTTTTTATAGCTGCTTCACTCACACCTAATTTTTATGCTTATGCGGCACAATCTGTAGCTAATACCGACTCAATTGAGCGTATTGAAGTAGCGGGCCAAACGATTAAATCTCAAGGGCTTTCTGTAAAAGATGCCACTATTAACGGCCCCTTCGGCGACAACCTAGCATTGCAAGATATAGCTCGCTCAGTTACGCCTATTTCAAGCGAGCTGATAGAGCAATTAAACATTACAACCCTACAAGACGTACTAGCAGTTAGCCCAAACACATACTCTGCAAGTGGCTTTGGTGCGCCAAGTTTACCGACTATTCGTGGCCAACTGGGTGAGCTTTATCAAGATGGTACACGCCGCCAAGCAGGTAATAACGGCTTTGGTGTGCCGTTATCGTTCAACTCTATAGAACAAATAGATGTAATAAAAGGTGCCCCGCCGGTTTTATTTGGCTCAAGCCAACGTAACGGTGGTTTTGTAAATTTACATTCTAAAGCTGCTTCTACAGATGAAAGTAAGGGTAAGGTTAAGCTCTCTGCAGGACGATGGGATCAATACAGCGCCCAAGTAGATTACACAGCGCCGATTATAAAAGACAAAGTTGGCCTTAGAGTAAGTTACGAGCACCTCGATGAAGGCAGTTACTACGATTACTCAGGCACTAAAAGCGACAGCTTCTTTGCAGCACTACGGATATTACCAGACGACAAAAGCAGTTGGGATATTAACTTTGAGCTATACCAAGTTGAATTTACCGATAACGCCGGTATTAACCGCCCTACCCAAGCCTTAATTGATGATGGCCTTTATATTACCGGCCAAGGCGTGCAAGCCAATGGCAGTACCGTACCCGCAGCGGGTTCTATTGTGTCGCCTACTGGGCAAGTAAAAATAGATCGCAGCACCGTACTTACCGACCCTGATAACCAAAACGAAGCAACAACCTACTTAATTCACAGCATTTATAAGCGTGAGCTAAGCGCTAATGCCTCACTTAAAAACATTACGTATTTTCAGCATTTACAGCGTGAAGAAATAGCCCAAAACAGCTTTGTAGAAATTATAGACGGCGCTGATACAGCGCAAAACCGAACGGAGCTTACGTACCGCTGGAACAGTGACCAGCAAACAATTTTTGCTTTTGACGTGCGCTACAATAAAGTGCTCGGCTACAGCCAATTTACTACCGAGGCCGACTTACCAATTGATTTAACAGGCCCACTTTCAAACCGCCGCATTCCTTTAACCGATGCACAAAAGGCGCGTTTAGTAGAGCTAAGTCCTGGTGTATTTGTATCGCCTGGCGGCCAATACGATTTAGATAACGATGGCAGCGGCGACTTTAACCTATCAGACACCACCGACTCACGTTCATGGCAAACAGGGCTTGCTATTCAACAAGACTCAGATTGGGGCGATAAACTTCATACTAGCGTGGGTTACCGCGTTGACTTTTACGATGTAGCAGCAAACGACCCTATTGCACCACAAGGCCAAGTTGCTGCAAGCGATAGCATTAACGAAACCCTGCATTCTGGCCAAGTTAGCTTTAATTATAAATTAAATGCCGATTACACCACCTATGGTACAGCAAGTTATAACGAAGCAACATCAAACAGTATGGCTGGCGGTACATCGCTTGGCAGCGATAACACCATTAGCGCACAAAATTTTGCAACCGAAAACACATTAGTTGAGTTTGGTTTAAAGTACGCCCCAACCGACAGCGATTGGTACGCTGATGGCGCGGTATTTAGCCAGCGCCGCAGTTTACGTAATCGCGACGGCAGCAATACAGGTATTCGTACTACAGGTTTTGAAAGCCAAATATTTTACGATGCTTACCCTTATTGGCTAAGTGCGGGTTATAGCTACATAGATGCTCGTTACGACAATTCTGCAAGCAGCCAAGATTCTGCTCAGGTAATCGATGCGTTTGACAATTCGCGTCCAGATATTATTGCAGGTACCGGTGTTGGCGCGCCAAGTTTTACCGCGTTTGCACCTTCAAACCGCCAAGTTCAGGGCATTCCTGAGCAGTCGTTCAGTTTTAACGGAAATTATTCAATTAATTCGAAATGGCAAATGGGTTTTTCAGGTCTATATACAAAGAGTTACCCATTAGACTTTTTGGCAACAGTTAAAATTCGTGATCAATATACACTAAACGTTAATACTAGCTACGCATTTACGCCTAGCACTAAGTTGCGATTAGATGTAAACAACGTCACTAATCAAAAAAACTGGCGCCCAGTATTTGAAGGTGGTTACTTTGGCGCAACGCTGGCTTTTCCAGAATTACCAATTAACGCAAAACTAACACTTTCACATAATTTTTAAGGACGTTTTAAGAGAGAGAACATGATAAAAAAACTATTTTTGATATTGATTGCAGCGGTCGTAATAGGCATGTTCTTTCACTTTAATTTACACCAGCTACTTACGCTTGAAGGCTTAAAAGGGTCGATGGATCAATTTAGCCAATATAAAGCGCAATCACCATTATTGGTTTTTGGGGGCTTCTTTTTATTATACGTAGTGGTAACGGCTCTTTCTTTACCGGGTGCGGCTATATTAACACTGGCCGCAGGTGCGTTATTTGGCTTAATTGAAGGCTTATTGGTTGCATCGTTTGCCTCTACGGTAGGTGCTACACTTGCCTTTTTAGTATCGCGTTACTTACTGCGCGATACAATTAAACAACGTTTTCCTGAGCGCCTAGACGCTATTGACGCAGGCGTTGAAAAAGAAGGTGGCTTTTACTTATTTACGCTTAGGCTAGTGCCAGTATTTCCGTTCTTTTTAATTAACTTATTGATGGGTGTTACTGCAATTAAAGCATGGACCTTTTACTGGGTAAGCCAAGTAGGCATGCTGGCGGGTACATTTGTATTTGTAAACGCAGGTACGCAACTTGCGCAAATTGAAAGCTTATCTGGCATTTTATCGCTCGATCTTATTTTGTCGTTCGCTTTATTGGGTGTGTTCCCATTTATTGCTAAAGGAATCCTAAACGTGTTTAAAAAACGTCGCGTATACAAAAATTACACTAAGCCTAAAAAGTTCGACCGCAACATGATTGTTATTGGCGCTGGAGCTGGCGGCTTAGTAACAAGCTACATTGCAGCAGCCGTTAAAGCCAAAGTAACCCTAATTGAAGCCGGCGAAATGGGCGGCGACTGTTTAAACTATGGGTGTGTGCCAAGTAAAGCCGTTATTAAAAGTGCTAAAATTGCTGAGCAAATTCGCCACGGGGAACACTACGGCCTTGAAAACGCGACGCCGCAGTTTTCGTTTAAAAAAGTAATGGCACGTGTACATAAAGTTATTGCCGACATCGCACCACATGATAGCGTTGAGCGTTACACAAACTTAGGTGTAGATGTGGTTAAAGGCTACGGTAAATTATTAGACCCGTGGACTGTAGAAATTAAACTTAACGATGGCGGCACGCAAACGTTAACTGCTCGTACAATTGTTATTGCAACCGGCGCACGCCCATTTGTACCTCCACTTCCTGGTATTGAAGAAACAGGCTATGTAACAAGCGATACATTATGGACTAAATTTGCTGAGCTAGATGAAGCCCCTAAAAAACTGGTTGTACTTGGCGGCGGCCCAATTGGGTGCGAACTTGCTCAAAGCTTTGCCCGTTTAGGCTCAAGCGTTACGCAAATTGAAATGGCTGAACGCATTATGATCAAAGAAGACCTAGAAGTGTCTACCTTTGCTCACGAAGCGCTAACCGAAAGTGGCGTAAACATTTTAACCTCGCATCAGGCACTGCGCTGTGAAGCACGCGATGGTAAAAAGTTCATTGTGGTAAAACATAACGATACCGAAATCGATATTGAATACGACGAGCTCCTATGTGCTGTTGGCCGAAGCGCTCGTCTTAAAGGGTACGGCCTTGAAGAGCTTGGCATAGAAACTAATCGCACTGTAGTCACTAACGAATACCTAGAAACGCTCTACCCTAACATTTTTGCGGCAGGCGATATTGTAGGCCCGTATCAATTTACGCATGTAGCCGCTCATCAGGGCTGGTACGCAGCAGTAAATGGCTTATTTGGTAACCTTAAAAAGTTTAAAGTCGATTACCGTGTTATTCCATGGACCACATTTATTGACCCTGAAGTAGCACGTGTTGGCTTAAACGAACAAGACGCTATTGATAAAGGCATAGATTATGAAATCACTCGCTTTGAATTTGAAGAGCTAGACCGCGCCATTACCGACAGCGCAACAAAAGGCTTTATAAAAGTAATTACCCCTAGGGGTAAAGACAAAATACTCGGTGTTACTGTGGTCTCTGAGCACGCTGGCGATTTAATTGCTGAGTTTGTACTGGCAATGAAACACGGTTTAGGCCTTAACAAAATACTAGGCACTATTCACAGCTACCCTACGTGGGCTGAAGGTAATAAGTACGCAGCGGGTGAGTGGAAACGCGCTCACGCACCTGAAAAAGTACTTAACATGCTTGAAAAATACCACACATGGCGCAGAGGCTAATATGTTTAAAACACCTTTAAAAGCGCTCTTATTAGGGTCTGCTTTGCTTGCAACATCGTTTGCGAGCAATGCCCAAAACATGCACGACAGCTGGAATGCGTTATTAAACAATCATGTTGTAGCTATTAATCATGGCCACAGCACAGAGGTTGATTATGCAGCAATTAAAGCTAAGCACAGCGAGCTTAAAACCTATTTAGATTCGTTATCGGCGGTTACGCAAAATGAGTTTGATAAATGGGAAAAACCAAAGCAGCTGGCGTTTTTAATCAACGCATATAACGCCTTTACTGTTGAGCTTATATTAACAAAATACCCAAACCTTAAATCGATTAAAGATTTAGGCAGTTTTTTTAGCTCACCATGGAGCAAAGAGTTTGTGCCATTACTTGGTAAAACGCGCAGCCTTGATGATATAGAACATGGTTTAATACGTGGCAGTGGTAAATACAACGATCCACGTATTCACTTTGCTGTAAATTGTGCAAGTATTGGCTGCCCTGCACTTCGTGAAGAAGCGTATACTGCTGATACATTAGAAGCACAACTACAAGAGCAAACGGTACGTTTTTTATCAGACACAACCCGTAATATAGCGCAAGATAACACGCTCAGTGTGTCTTCAATATTTAAGTGGTACGGCGATGATTTTGAACAAGGTTTTAAAGGTGCAAACACATTGCAGCAGTTTTTTTTGCAACACCCTAAAGCACTTAACTTAACCCCTGCACAGCAAATAGCCCTTAAAAACGATAACATGAAGATTAAGTTTTTAGATTACAACTGGGATTTAAATGCTCGCCAATAAATTATGGCAAACATTATCGCGATACAGCTTATGCTGTGTCGCGTTTTGCATTTGCCTAGTTATTAGCTTTAAAAGCCTAGCAAGTACACAATTACAAAGCCGTTGGCAGCAAGTTGAAAGCTTAGGTAAAAACCAAAGCGTGTATTTTTATGCGTGGGGCGGTGATGCGCAAATAAATGCGTATATCCAATGGGCTGCAAAACAAGTAAAAGCTAAATACAACATTAACTTAGTACACGTAAAGCTCAGTGATACCAGCGAAGCTGTAAGCCGCGTACTGGCCGAAAAATCAGCAAATAATAACGATAAAGGCAGCGTAGATTTAATTTGGATAAACGGTGCTAACTTTTCCACCATGAGCGAGCACTCATTATTACTTAAACAATGGGCTAATAAGCTGCCTAATTTTAGCTACACCGACCCTAGCAATAACCCTGCGGTTAATTTTGATTTTGGAATACCCACTAATGGAATGGAAGCCCCTTGGGGCCAAGCTTCGCTCACCTTTTACTACGACAGTTTAGCAATTGACGGCACTGCCAATAACACACTACCCACAACCTTAAACCAATTGCTTAGCTGGAGCGCACAAAACCCAGGGCGCTTTAGTTACCCCAAACCCCCTGATTTTTTAGGCATGAGCTTTTTAAAATACGCGCTTGTTATGCTACATCAACAAAGTGATGACACACTTAAAGCGCAGTTAAATCAGCCTGCTACAGCTAAAAACACAGCCCAAATATTAAGTCCATTATGGGACTTTTTAAATAAGCTGCACCCAACACTTTGGCGCGGTGGCAAACACTTTATGCAAAGTGGCGCGCAAATGCGCCGTTTAGTAGGCGACACCGAGCTAAGCATCGCGTTTACGTTTTCTGCGCCCGAAGTACCTGCCGCCGTTAAACGTTATGATTTACCAAAAAGTATTCGCAGTTATGCAATGCAAGATGGCAGTTTAACTAACACCCACTTTGTGGCTATTCCTTATAATGCAAGCCACCAGCAAGGTGCGCAGTTAGTGGCTAATTTTTTATTAAGCCCAGAGGCGCAAGCTCAAAAACAAAAAGCGCATATATGGGGCGATAAAACAGTACTTATTCAATCAACGCTAACACCACAGCAACAAGCCTTATTTAAAACAACGCAACCACACCCAAGCGCGCTGCCTTTAAATAGTATTAAACGCACGCTTAGCGAGCCACACCCAAGCTGGGTAAACGCTATTATGCAAGGGTGGCAAGCGCGTTATGGAGTAAACCAATGAGCGTTATTTCAAAAAGTGTAGCTGTAAATACTAAAGCAACAACGCATTGCAGCACTGATATGTTCACCCGCATTGTAAAATTAAGCCCACGCTTTTTACTGGCATTGCTAATTTTGCCTGTAATAGGCGGTTTAATCAGCGTGCTATTGCCCGCTTTTGGCTATGCACCGGTACTTGAGCATACAACGTTTGGCCTACATGGCTTTACTATGCTTATGCAAACACCCGGCCTAACACATATGGTGATGCTAAGTGTTGGCACCGGATTAATAAGTACCTTACTTGCCTTTGTCATTACGTTAATGATTTTAGCGGCATTTTTTAATAGCCCGTGGCTTAACCGTATTCAACGTTTACTGAGCCCAATATTGGTAATACCCCACGCGGCAGCGGCTATAGCCGTTGGTTTTTTAATTGCTCCTTCGGGTATGATCTCGCGTTTAGTATCGCCGTGGTTAAGTGGTTGGGAGCTTGCCCCTAACGGCATGTTTCCGCATGACTCGTTTGGCATTAGTATAATTTTAGGGCTAACGCTTAAAGAGCTGCCTTTTTTACTGTTAATGGCGCTAGGTGTGCTTGCCCAACCTGAGCTTGGCAAAAAGCTGCGCCAGCAACATAAAGTAGCGCTTAATTTAGGCTACTGCCCTATGACTGCTTTTTTTAAAGTAATATTGCCAAGCCTTTATCCATTACTGCGCCTACCCATTTTAGCCGTATTGGCTTATGCCAGCGCAAGTGTAGAAATGCCTCTTATTCTAGGGCCAAATACCCCGCCAACACTTGCCGTGGCGATTATGCACTGGTTTAACGATGTAGATTTAAACCTGCGTATTAAAGCGTCTGCTGGGGCGTTATTGCAGCTTGTGCTTACTGCTGGATTGTTAGCATTTTGGCTTGGCGGCGAAAAAGCGATAAAAGCATTATTTAATGATTTACTCACCAATGGCGAGCGAGAATACGGCGGCATTTATTGGCAAAAAATAACGACCGTCCTTACAGTATTTGTAATTAGCTTTATATTGCTCTCGTTAATTGGCTTGATTATGTGGTCTGTCGCTGGTTTTTGGCGCTTTCCGGCGGCTTTGCCTGAGCAGCTTACGCTACTTCACTTTAAAAGCGCGCTAATGCAAATGCAAAGCCCGCTTTTTAATACCCTTGCTATAGGGTTAGTAACAACGTTATTTGCCATTATAATTACGCTTTTGTGCTTAGAGTCAGAGCAATTAAGTGCCAAACCCATGTCGCGCTTTACCAGCTTAATTATTTATTTACCGCTGCTTGTGCCAAGTATTGCGTTTTTATTTGGCCTAGTGTGGCTGCAACAACTAGTCAATAACCAAGCCGCGTTTTTTAATGTGGTATTTACCCATTTATTGTTTGTACTGCCGTATGTGTTTTTATCGCTTGCGAGCAGTTATAGGCGATTAGACCCTCGCTTTGCTCATGTAGCAGCAAGCCTTGGCGCAACACCCTGCAAAGTGTTTTTACAAGTAAAATTACCCCAGTTATTTGCCCCTATTTTAATTGCGGCCGCACTTGGTTTGGCCATTAGCTTTGGCCAATATTTACCTACACTTTTAGCCGGTGGCGGGCGCATAGCAACCATCACAACCGAAGCGGTTACCCTTGCAAATGGCGCAAGTAGGCGTACCAGTGCGGTGTATGCCATTATGCAAATGGCATTGCCACTCATTGGCTTTATACTGGCGTGGGTTTTACCTAAGTACTTTTTTAAAAGCGCACATCGCTAACCCATAAATTAAAAGGTTTTTAATGCAGTCATCTTTAGAGATTAAAAATTGTGAGCTTTATCGTCAACACGAGCAATTACTAAGCTTAAACGAGCAGGTAAAAGGCGGCGAAATACTTACTATTATGGGGCCATCAGGCAGTGGTAAATCAAGTTTATTAAACTGGCTTACCGGCACATTACCCAGCGGCTTTAGCGCAAATGGCGAAGTGTGGCTTAACGGCGAAAATATTAATAACTTACCCGCACATTTACGCCACATAGGCGTGCTTTATCAAGATGCGTTATTATTTTCGCATTTGTCGGTAAGCGGTAACATTGCCTTTGCTATGCCTAAAGGCAATAAAAAACAGCGCCTTGAAAAAATAGAGCACGCCCTTGAACAAGTAGGATTGAAAGGCATGGCTAATCGCCACCCCGACAACCTCTCTGGTGGGCAACAAGCCCGCGTTGCTTTACTGCGTATGCTATTAAGCGAGCCAAAAGCTATTTTGCTTGATGAGCCCTTTAGCAAGCTCGATACCCAATTAAGAGTAGATACGCGCGAGCTGGTTTTTAACCAAGTACGTGAGTATAAACTGCCCGCTATTCTGGTCACCCACGATCATAGCGATGCAGAGGCCGCAAACGGCAAACTGATCACCTTAAATTTAGCCAAGTAAACGCACAAAAAGCACAAGGCACTAAGCATGTTAGACAAATACATCACCCCAGTAATAAAGCCATTGTTAACCCCTGTTGTAGCGTTAGTGCACAAGCGCGGTATAACGCCCGACCAACTCACTGTGGCAGGCTTTTTAATAGGGCTATTAGCTGTGCCATTAATTGCATATGAAATGTGGTACGCAGCGTTAGCGGCTATTGCTTTAAATCGTATTTTAGATGGGCTAGATGGTGCATTGGCACGATATGCAAATTTAAGTTCAAGCGCTGGCGGTTTTTTAGATATTACCCTCGACTTTTTATTTTACGCGGCAATTCCGCTTGGCTTTATTTTGGCAAACCCCGAGCAAAACGCGATTGCAGGTGCGGTATTATTGGCCACCTTTATAGGCACTGGCTCAAGCTTTTTAGCCTTTGCCATTGCAGCCGAAAAATTTAAGCTCGATAAGCCCCAGTTTAAATACAAAAGCTTTTACTATTTAAATGGCTTAACCGAAGGCACAGAAACCATAGCGCTGTTTATTGCTTTTTGTATTTGGCCGCAGCACTTTACCATAATGGCGAGTATTTTTGCCACTGCATGCGCTATTACCATTTTTACACGTATACATGGTGGGTATAACACGTTAAAACGCCAAGAAGCTGATGAGGTTACACAAGCCAATGAGTAATGAAATTTGGTGGCGACTAGGATTCTTTTTTAGCATTTTGGTTATTATGATGCTGCTAGAATCGCGCATGCCTGCACGTAAATCACCTATAAAAAATAACACCCGATGGTTTGCTAATTTTGGGCTGGTGTTTGCTTCATCATTAATTGCGCGCTTAAGTGTGCCAATAGGCTTAACTGCCGTCGCGCTTTATAACCAAGAGCACGGTATCGGTTTATTTAATCAAATAGCCATACCAAGTAGTGTTGCTATTATTTTAAGCATATTACTGCTTGATATACTTATTTATTGGCAGCACCGGCTATTTCACCAGGTGCCTATTTTGTGGCGCTTGCACCGTGTACACCACGCCGATGCGCACGTAGATACCAGCACAGGTTTGCGTTTTCACCCTATCGAAATTGTGCTCAGCATAGTTATAAAATTGATTGCCGTTACCGCTTTGGGTGTACCCGCTATTGCTGTATTAATATTTGAAATAGCACTTAACGGTTTAGCGCTGTTTAACCACGCAAATATACGCTTACCACAAGCTATAGAAAAACCACTTCGATTAATTTTAATGACCCAAATACTGCATCGTATTCACCATAGCCAACGTGTAAGCGAAACCAATTCAAACTACGGATTTAGCGTTATTTGGTGGGACAAACTGTTTGGTAGTTACAAAAATGAAGCGCAAAAAGCCGATAACAACATCGATATTGGCTTAAAAGAATACCCAAGCCAAAAACAAAATGCCTCCCTTTGGGCGTTGCTCATTATGCCTTTTAAAAATAACTAGCCTGTAACTATATTTTACCTGCTTACACACCGTAAGCAGGTGAAATAACGCAATATAATCTTACAAATGTACCGATTAAAAACCCGGTTAATGACTCTCTTACTCCGCTAAGTGCGCTTTAAAAATGTTGCATACTAGCTGACCAAAACCTAGAGTAAAAATACAACCCCATGATTAAACTACTATTTTAATAAATAGCCGGCTTGGTAAACTGGTCTTACCGTAAACTAAATGTAAATAAAGTACACAAATATGTTGACCATTTACGTAGCGCGCAACATTATTTGTAAGCGCTTACAAAAACACATGGCAAATGTAAGCGCTTACAAAAAAATGAATAGAGTTCTTTTAAATAAGTTTAAGCACACATTCTGACAACATTCTGTGAAACCGGGGTTCAGCTATGAACATTGAAAAAACACACATTGCTCGCTTACTGGCTGCTATTTCATTAGCATCTTTAGCAGGCTGTGGTGGCGACTCTGCCACAACATCTAATTTTGAAAATATCGACGCTTCTGAGCCAGTTTCAGATTGGCAATTAGTTTGGAGCGACGAGTTTGAAGGCTCAGCCATTGATACTAACAAATGGAACTTTGAATTAAACTGCGATGGCGGTGGTAACAACGAAAAACAATGTTACACCGACAGCGAAGAAAACGCCTTTATACAAGACGGTGTGTTAAACATTGTTGCCCTACCAGCGACAGAAGGCGCTGAAAAGCCCTACACCTCTGCGCGTTTAAATACCCGCTATAATGCTGATTTTACTTATGGCCGCTTTGAAGTACGTGCAAAGCTACCTTCGGGACAAGGCAGCTGGCCTGCATTTTGGATGTTACCAACCGATGAAGAATACGGTACATGGCCACGCTCAGGCGAAATTGATGTTTTAGAATCAGTAAACCTAAAAACTGCTGACGAAGATGGCGGTGTTGAATCAAGCATTCATGGAACATTGCACTATGGCCGTGCATGGCCAGATAACAGCTACACAGGCCAAGAATATAAATTTCCGGAAGATAGCAACCCAGCAGATGATTTTCATACTTACGCAGTAGAATGGCAAGAAGGTGAAATACGCTGGTACGTTGATGGCTACCTATACGCCACACAGCGCCAATCAGAAGTACGCACTAATGCCAATGGCGAAGCGGTAGGCCTTGCTCACCGCGGTTGGTTTGCAGAATATTTCGAACAAGGCTCTGGGGAGCTTGAAACCCACTGGGATAGCGCACCTTACGATAAAGACTTTCACTTATTGTTAAATTTAGCCGTAGGTGGCGACTGGCCAGAAAATGTAAATGAGTTAGGCGTAGATGCCAGCGCATTTGAAAACGGTCAAACGTTTGCAATTGACTACGTACGCGTTTATCAATGTGCATCAAACCCAGATACCGGCAAAGGGTGTGAAACTATTCGCCCAGGTTACGATAGCCTAGACGATGCCCTGCTAGAGGGCGAAGCGCCTATTCCTAGCCCGCCATCTACCGGTATTGCGACCCCATTAACTATTTTTGGCGACAGCTTTAACCCTAACTGGCCAGCATGGGATTGTTGTGGTGGCTCTACACCTGCAATTGTAAGTGATGAAGTACAAGGCGACGTTGTTGAATTTACAATAGGCAGCGAGCCTACAGTAGTTGGTTTTATTAGCCGCGATGCGTTTATTACTGACGAAAACGGCGCTGCAACGCCTTTTGATGCATCACCTATGCTAGAAGAAGGCTACGTACGCTTTAAAATGAAAGTAACAAGCGCACCAAGCGTGCCAGACACACCTTGGTTTGTAAAACTTGAAAGCACAGAAGCCTCAACCGATGCAGATATGCCGCTTACAAGTAGTGTTGAAGGCCAAGCACCTGTAGTGGGTCAGTGGCAAACCTACACATTTTTACTTTCTGACCTTGCTGACTTAGATTTGGACGTAAGTGCAATTGACGTACTTATGGTATTTCCTGAGTGGGGCACGGGCGAAGGCGCAACCTTTCTAATTGACGACGTTGAAATTACACAAGACAACCTAGGCGCATCACCAGAGCTAACCATTTTTGAAGATGAGCAAAACCTAGCATGGCCAATGTGGGATTGTTGTGGCGGCTCAACACCTGTTGAAGCAATGGACGATGAAGAACACGGTTTAACTGCCGAGTTTAGTATTGGTGCAGAGCCTACAGTTATGGGCTTTAACAGCCGTACTGAAGCAGGTGGTGCAGGTGAATCATTTGATGCTAGCAGCATTTTAGATGAAGGCGTTATTCAGTTTGACCTAAAAGTAACATCTACTCCAAGCGACCCTGCTACACCGTGGTTATTTAAAGTAGAAGCAAATGGCGCAACATCGTTTGCAGAGCTTGAACTAACGCAAAGTGTTGAAGGTGTAGCGCCAGTAACTGGCGAGTGGCAAACTTATACATTTAAGTTATCAGATCTCGCAGGTGCAGGCCTTGATGTAAGTGCAATTGATGTACTTATGATTTTTCCGGCATGGGGCGCAGGTGAAGGCGCGGTTTACCGTGTAGATAACGTTAAAATTTACAACCCTAATGCAGCGCCATTTGCCTCTGGTGAACTAAACGTATTTACAGATACAGTCGCCGATCAGTGGAGTATTTGGGATTGCTGTGGCGGCTCTACACCGACTACAGAAACCGACGATGATCAGCACGGCGCAGTGGCACAGTTTAGCATTGGTACAACACCTACTGTAATGGGCTTTTTAGCCGATGAAGACGTATCGTTTGATGCATCAGCCCTGTTAGAAAATGGCGTTGTACAGTTTGATTTAAAAGTAATAACAGCACCCTCAAATGTAGATGCTCAATGGTTATTTAAAATTGAATCAATTGGCGCTTCAAGCGCAGTAGAGCTGGCATTAAATCAAAGCGTTGAAGGGCAAACACCGGTTACAGGTGAGTGGCAAACATACACCTTCCCTATTGGGCAACTGTTTGATGCGGGCCTAGATATTAGCGCTATAAACGTGATCATGGTTTTTCCTACGTGGGATATGGGCAACGGCGCACTATACCGCATAGATAACGTGATTATCGCGAATCCATAAAAACACACTACAATAGGCGCATGGCGCCTATTGCTACACAACAACATTTTATAAAGCAGAGCTATTATGAACACATTCAATTTTAAAAAGAGCCAACTTGCGGCTTCTGTGTCTCTTATCATTGCTGCGAGCACGTTAAATACGGCTATTGCCGCCGAAGCAGACACAGCAGCATCTCCTGATGTAGAAGTTATTGAAGTAAAAGGTATTCGTGGTTCACTTATTCGTTCTATGGATATGAAGCGAGACTCATCGGGCGTAGTAGATGCCATTTCAGCAGAAGAAATGGGTAAATTTCCAGACACCAACTTAGCAGAATCATTACAACGCATTACCGGTGTATCGGTGAGTCGTGCAAACGGTGAAGGTAGCCAAATTACCGTACGTGGTTTTGGCCCAGAGTTTAACTTAATTACGTTAAACGGCCGCCAAATGCCAGGCACAGGTTATACGCGCTCGTACAACCTTGAAAACATTGCTTCTGAAGGCGTAAGTGCTTTAGAAGTATTTAAAACAGCGCGCGCCGATGTACCAAGCGGTGGTTTAGGTGCTACGGTAAACATTTCTACTGCGCGCCCTTTTCAAAAGCCAGGTCAAAATTTTTCAGCCACAGTTAAAGCAAATCACGACTCATCAAACGAAGCCGGTGATGATGTAACGCCTGAGCTTTCTGCTGTTTATAGCAACACATTTGCAGATGACAGATTTGGTTTTGGTTTTTCGTTTTCGCACCAAGAACGCGACTTTCAAAAACAACGCGCCAATATCCAAGGTTGGCAAGCCAATGTTGATTTACCTGAATTAGATAGCAGTAACGTTGTTGATAACCGTACAGACCCATCAGGTAACTACTACTTCCCTAAAGACATGAACTACTCTATTGAAGATGTAGAGCGTGAACGTACTAACGGCCAAGTTACTTTTCAATTTGAACCGGTTGATGGCTTTGTAGCCACACTTGATTACACAGCAAGTAAAGCGGTTACGGGATCCGAAAGTATTGGCTGGGGTATTTGGAACGACTTTGGTAGCAATATTAATGGCTACGAGCTTGATGAAAACGGCACCGCTGTTTATGCCGATATTAGCGGTAATGATGCCTCGTTTACAGCCAACAAAGGCACCACAGAAGTAAAAGCACGCTCTATTGGTTTAAACCTAGAGTGGGAAATTAACGACACATGGCACGTTGAGCTTGATTACCATGACTCTAAAAATGAAACCGATAACGGCGCCGACAGCGGGCTAGGCAGTACTGGCCAAGTTATTTTAGGCTCTGATCAGCTAGCAAACAAAATTTATGATTACCGCACAGGCGAAATCCCAAGTGCTCAAGTTAACTGGTTAAACGGCACAAGCGAATTAACGCCAGGCGAAATTGACTCTAACTTTAGCCAATTTACGCACTCGCCGGGTGAATCAAATATTGAGCAGTTGCAACTACACACCACGTGGTACAACGAAAACTTTGATATTGGCCTGGTTAAAGTAAAATTTGGTGCATCACGCACTGAGCAAAACACCGGCGGTTACACTGCATGGAGTGGCTTAGTGGGTGGCCCTGGTTTTAACCCATCGTACACAGAAATATTCCCAGACAGCATGTTTACTCGCCAGGATACATCAGGCCTTTTAGATCAATTTGATGGCGGCGGCAGCGACTTACAACCAAGCTACTACTACACCTTTGATTTTGATGAAGCCGTAGCTCGCCAAATGGCTTATTTAACAGCAGATGTAACCGGTGGCGATGCATACGCAGCCAACGCTTACATGGATGGTATTGATAGCGAAAGCTACGTAGAAGAAATCACAAACAGCTTTTATATTCAATCAAGCTGGGAGTTTGACGTAAGCGATTACTACGTAAAAGTAAACGCAGGTCTACGCTACGAACAAACAGATGTGACCAGCACAGTACGCCAACGTGTTGAAGAGCAAGTAAACTGGATCAGCGCATCAGAGTGGATAATGCAATATGCAGCCGGCGGCGATGATAACTTCTTAGAGCAGCAAGGCGATTACGACATACTATTACCGTCAATCGATGTAAGTGTTGATTTAACCGAAGACGTTGTAGCCCGTGTTTCATGGGGTAAAACTATGTCGCGTGCACCACTGGGTGATTTAGCCGGTGGCCGTAGCTTAACAGGCAGCCCTAAACCAGGCTCGCGCACGGGTAGCCAAGGTAATACAAACTTACTACCGTTTGAATCAACCAATCTCGACTTATCACTAGAGTATTACTACGCAGAAGGCAGCTATGCCTCTGTTGGTTACTTTAAAAAAGACGTAGATAACTTTATTCAAACCACCATTACGCAAACCACAATTGAAGGCCTATACGACATTTTAAACGGCCCGCGTTACTTACAAGCTGTGAGCGACATTGAATCGCGCGGCGAGCAAGCAACTACCGACGCAATTTTTGCGCAAATGATCAGCAATGGTTATGGCAATGCGAATGGCGTTATTGAGCCAAATAGCGATGACCCACTTATGGTATGGAACATAAGCCAGCCACAAAACACCGACAGCAAATCGGTAGATGGTTTTGAAGTGGCTGTTCAGCACTTAATTGGCGAAACCGGCTTTGGTGTAGGTGTTAACGCCACGTTTGTAGATGGCGATGTAGAATTTGATAGCGAAAGCCTAGACCAACAAGCGCCGCTTACAGGTTTAAGTGACTCTGCTAACTTTCAAGGCTTTTACGAAAAAGACGGCTTATCGGTTAAAATTACTTACGCATGGCGCGACTCGTACTTAATTGGTGTTGGCCAAGCACAAGGCTCAGCCGATGCACCACCGCAATATGCTAAAGCCTACGGCCAATGGGATATGAGCGTAAACTACGATGTAAACGAAAACGTAACCGTATTTTTTGATGGCATAAACTTAAATAATGCCACCGAAGAAGGCTACGGCCGTTACGAAGAGCAGTTTTTATTTGCTAATCAGTACGGCCCACGCTACTCAATTGGTGCCCGTTACACGTTTTAAATTATTCCCTAGTTAGAATAGTTAAGCCGCTTGTTTTAACAAGCGGCTTTTTTATAACGCTTTTATTTGCTCAAGCAATACATTAGTTGTCCAATCAATGCCGTTATATGCCACATCGTGCTTATAAAAATCCCCTGCCCCATGTAGCGCATAATACAGTGATTGTATTTTGTTTTAACCAAGCCTAATTGCAATTACCACAAAACAACTAGTCTATTTTTTAGGCAAAAATCTAATGCATATTTTACTAAACTGCAAAGTTAAGATGGGTGCTTCGTTTATTTTTACCTAAATGCCAGCTCTAGAGATTGCTTAATGCTTGAGTAGACGAATCCATTCATCGGGGTTTGCTAAAATAAAGTCATAAGTATCTTCATTATCTAAAGTGATTGTTATGGCATCGCTTGTTAGTGGTAAAATGCCTGCGCCTGTCCCTGCTGACTTTTCAATTTTTACGATTGCGCTTCGTGTAAAAGTATGAGGCCCTAAACCAGCACTTTCATTGTATGGCTCAAAACGTACTTCACCTTGCGTTACATAAAATTTACCATCGGCTTTTGCAACACCACTTTGATACGTAGCGGTAGATGATTTGAGTATTTTATTGTTCATTCGGCGTTCCTGCTAATAAATAAAATGACTTTTATAAAATGTATCCACTTTAATAAGTTATATAGTTTTATGTGTTAAGGCAATTAGTTTGTACCCAAAAAAACAAATTATGATGACACCTACTTTATTTAACCAATTAGAATCTGGGCATCAAAAAACGCAAAGTTTGGATGGGTGTCTTGTTAATTCTTTCTCTGAATTTTTTTAACTAAAGGTACTATCGCTAAAGCTAACAATACGGCAAGAAAAAAGCTCACAAACGTATTACCAAACACCCACCTAAAAAAAACTCCTGAAAGAGACAAAACAAAAGCTGACCAAAGCCATGGATTTATATTCTGCATACTATCTAAAGCACCTCATAACACCCTGCTTAGGGGCGGAAACACATGGGCTATAATTTGGATCGAAGCGACGCAGCCCATGTGTTTGCGTCCCAGCGAACGAAGTGAGTGTGTTGATTGGGTTATTAGGTACGTGCATATTTAAACCACTACCCTAGGGGCTTTATCATGAAAGCCCAAGTATAATTTTTTGAGATTGTCTGGCACGAGAGGCCAGCCACGCTCAATACCTTCTTTTGTACCTTTCCAGAATAAGTGCTCTGTATAATATACATCTATGTATTCGAATTCTGCTTTGGTTGCCGTATCTAATTTTTCGCTCATGTACTGCAACTGTTCTAATGCTTCTTCTAAATTACCTTGATTAAACAAAATGGTTGTCAAATTTGCGAACTCTTCCATTAGGAATGTGAGTGCCCATTTTTCATGTTTTTCCATGAGAGGCACAACGTCGGGAAATTTAGTGCGGATTTCCTTTAAGAACTGTCTTATCTCTGATTTGACCATTAATTTCTCAGAAGCACCTAACGCCCTGTTAAGGTGTGAGCAACGCAATACCGAAGCTCCCGCATACCACCTTAAACACTAAAACCAACGCATGGTGAAAATGCCACGTGTTGCAAATCACTCTTAAACAGTTTGTTATGCGCCTGTACCGCCGAACATATCAATGATTTCTAGCTGTTGCTTTTCTTTTGCTCGTTTTTCAAGATATTCTTGCCTTTCTTTTTCAAGCCTTTCTTTCTCAATCTCAGCGTATTCCTTGATGCTAGCTTTATCTAGATTTAGTAAATACTTTTCAAATACCTCGATTGTCTCCACAGAGGATATAACATCTTCCGTCGTCGGTTCGATGCGGCCATGTGCAGCCATATTTCTTAATCGACGTGCTTCGTTAAAACGTTCACTAAGTGCGTTTGGTACGACGACACCAAATTTTTCCCAACGCCCATTGACTAAGTCTATTGTTGAAGGACGACGACGTAGGAAATTTAAGCTTGTTTTCTCTGCAAATTCTTCGATTTCTTTTTCAATGTAAGTCCAAGCAGAGAGCAATGCACCCAATGGGTGTATTTTTGCTAAATCTTTAAGTTTATCTAGCTCTTGATCATTAGTTGGGTCATTTAGCTTATATTCTAGCAAGTCTGATTCGTCAGCGAATTGATTGATAACTTCATCGTATTCCTGATCGTAATGAGTTTTAAGCACCTCTCGAAAAAAGTTCTCTGCGATATTCATATAGAAAATGCTAGTCAATTCGTTTGGTGAACCGAAGCGATGCTGTAGAGCATTTCTTTCATCTATCAAGAGCTCTATTTTGTTCAGCAGAGGTAAGCTTATTGATTTATCTTGCAAGACCTTAAGGCAACCTTGGATAGTAATTGTTTCTTTGGGCCCTTTGTATATTGATTCACCAGCGTCAAGCACTAAGTCTTTTAAGACTAGTTCTACAGCATTTGCTAAATGCAAAATTAGCAATTTTCGATCTAATTCTTTCTTACCATTGTAGTGGGTTATAGAGTGACCAAGTAACTCCATAGCGCTCTGAAATAAAGGTGATTCTATCGCCAAATCTTATTCCTCATAAATTACCATCCATCCTCTTGGGGCGCATAACAACTTCGTCTACAACATTTGTCGTTTTATAAACCAATAAATGCCCCTATATTACGATGTTTTTATCTTAGCCAGCAAATAACCACCTGTAAACAATTGGTTAACTATAAAGAAATTTCCATTAATGCTGTAACACACCAAAATGGGGGAGATCAGTAATATCCGACAATGCATAAATCACTGCACATTTTTAGAGCCGCTTTTTATAAAAAGTTAATATCATAAAGTCCTTTTTTAGCGCAAGTGATGAATTATTTAACGCGATTGGTATTGTACTTATATATTACAACACATTTAAAGTAGCCTTGTGAGCACTGTGAATAAAAGCACGTTGAAATAAAAAAACTCTAAATAATAAAGAAAACAAATTATGATGACACCCACTTTATTTAACCTATTTAGAATCTAGGGATTCGTAAGTTGCAAAGTTTAAGATGGGTGTGGATTATTGTGCTTTGTAATTTATTTATCATTACGTTCATACGAAAACTGGTAGCGATCATGAATTCAATGGTGAGATATGGTGTCATCTGAAACCCTAAATGGGTTCAAATTAGATATTGACACCAAACTTACTTTTTAATTTATAACTCATCCCGCGAAAAATCAGTTATACTATCTCCGAACTGACTGATAGCTCTCTCCTTCAAAGGGTTTAGTAACAAGCGCAGCTCAATTAAATCATTGCCTACATCAGCAACCTCATCTGAGTCATCTGACGTTTCACATATTTTTGCCATTTCTTGTTCAAGTGCTATGAGACCCTCTAGCACGTATTTTAGCTCTGATCCTGCAAGTTCAAGCTTGAACTGACTCATACAACCTTTCCTTCTTTCTTAAATACTCGAGATGCTTTTAGAGCCATTTCCTCAAGAAGCCCCTTGAACTTATCAACCGGCATATTCCGAGTGGGAGAAATACAGTAATGGTGTGGCTTATCCTGAACCATCTTCAATCCATGAGGCGGCTGGGTATTCGGTGGAAACCTCCAAACCCAACCAGTCATTGGTGCATTGTTTATACCTTCTATATCGAAAACGCTGATCCCTTTTCCATTTGCGATAATAACCTTAATTCCATTTACGGTTGTAACATCAACATCACGAGCTCGAACATTCGATAGACGAGGACTTGAAGCATTTCCGAGGCGGAAAAGCTCTTCAGGTAGGATGTAAAATTCTTTTGGGTACATAGTGATCTCCATATCGTTGATAAAAAGTTAGTTACTCTCTCTGAGGCCTTTATCGTTTTATAGACGGTAAAAGTTTCGTAAATTACAATGTGCTTATCTTAGTCATCAAATAATCTTATGTAAATAACTAGCTAACTATGAATTAATTTTTTATAAAACTCATACCATACAACCGTTTTGTTAACGTATCTAATACGGCTGATATTGTACTTATATATTACAACACGCTTAAAGTAGCGTTGTGAGCACTGTGAATAAAAAGCGCTGCAAATATGCAGCGCCCTCATTACTTAATGGTTGTTGTGTTTAAGCTTGAACTGCTTTATTAAAAAAAGCCGAGCGGGTCTTCGCTATAGCTCACTAATAAATTTTTAGTTTGTTGGTAGTGATCGAGTGCCAGTTTGTGTGTTTCTCGCCCTATTCCTGATTTTTTATACCCACCAAATGCAGCATGTGCTGGGTACATGTGGTAACAGTTGGTCCACACTCGCCCTGCTTCTATTTTACGACCCATACGATAAGCACGGTTCATGTTTCTACTCCACACCCCTGCGCCTAAGCCAAATTCTGAGCTGTTGGCAAGTTCAAGTGCTTCGGCTTCATCTTTAAAGGTCGACATAGAAATAACAGGGCCAAAAATTTCTTCTTGAAACACACGCATGTCGTTGGTGCCTTTAAGCAGCGTAGGTTGTATATAATAACCGCCGTTTAAATCGTCATTTAGCTGCTCTACATTGCCACCTGTAAGTACCTCTGCACCTTCTTTTTTACCTATGTCTATGTAACTCAGTATTTTATCAAACTGTGCTTTTGAAGCTTGAGCGCCCACCATGGTGTCGCTGTCGAGTGGGTTACCGCGTTTAATTTGTTGAGTGCGCTCGAGTATTCGCTCAATAAACTGCTCGTATATATCTTCTTGAATAAATAATCGTGACGGGCAGGTACATACCTCACCTTGGTTAAAGTAAGCAAGTACGGCGCCTTCAATAGCTTTGGATAAAAACGCGTCGTCTTTTTCCATTACATCATTAAAAAATATATTGGGCGATTTACCGCCAAGCTCTACCGTTGAGGGAATAATGTTTTCAGCAGCACATTTTAAAATATGTGAGCCAACAGGTGTAGAGCCTGTAAATGCAATTTTAGCAATGCGTTTACTTGTGGCCAGTGCTTCGCCTGCTTCTTTACCAAACCCATTTACAATATTAAGTACGCCTGCAGGCAGTAAGTCACCAATAATGTCCATTAAAACTAAAATAGATGCTGGAGTTTGTTCGGCTGGTTTTAGTACCACACAGTTACCTGCAGCAAGAGCTGGGGCAAGTTTCCATGCGGCCATTAAAATAGGGAAGTTCCACGGGATAATTTGCCCAACCACACCTAACGGTTCGTGAAAATGATACGCCACCGTGGTTTCGTCAATTTCGCCAATACTGCCATCTTGCGAGCGCAGGCACCCTGCAAAGTAGCGAAAATGATCGGCCGCTAGCGGAATATCAGCCGCGAGTGTTTCGCGAATGGCTTTACCGTTATCCCATGTTTCGGCAACGGCTAGTAATTCTAGATTTTGCTCAATTCGGTCGGCTATTTTTAACAGTATATTACTGCGCTCAGTAACTGATGTTGTTCCCCACTGCTCCCGCACGGCATGCGCTTTGTCGAGTGCTAGGTTTATATCATCTTTGTCGGAGCGAGGTATTTGGCAAAATACCTTACCGTTTACCGGGCTTATATTATCAAAGTACTGGCCGTTTACAGGCTTTACCCACTCCCCGCCAATATAATTAGCGTATTGGTTTTTAAAGTTTACTAGTGCGCCATCGCTGCCTGGATTTGCATATATCATGTGTGTGCTCTCTTTATTGTTGTTAGCTAAAGGTCGAACATTTATATAAAACAAAATGCTTTATATTTAATCAGTGTTGTTTGACATTAGCCTAACGAGCACCTAAAAACTTGATTAGCTGTCCACAAAAGTTGTCTGTGAGTCCACACTAATAAAAATTTAAAGGATTGATATGCACACATCTCAGTTAAACAAAAAACGCCAACAACTTGATGTTTTAATAGAAAATAAAGTGACATTTGCAGCAGATAACAGCGAGTTGAGCATTTACGACACGTACCAACGCGCACAAAAGGTGGCACTGCATTCAAAGGAGTTACTGTTTTGTGCCATGCTAAGCGGTAAAAAAGTAATGCACGTAGAAAGTAGCCAATACCATAAAGCATTTTTACCCCACGAGTCGTTTGTATTAGCGCCAGAGCAAGGTGTATTAATTGATTTTCCACAGGCATCAATGCACGCCCCAACCACATGTTTAGCAATTGAAATAAGCAAAGATAAAATAAACGCTGTGGCGAGTGCGCTTAACATGCAGCAAAGCTTTGCACACGATGGCGACTTATTCGAGTATGTGCCGCAATTGGTACACAGCCAACATAATAGTCAAACACAGCAATTATTAGAGCGCATGGTGCATTTATTTAGCGAACAAGGCGCACAGCGACATTACTTAATTGACTTGTCGTTAAACGAATTGATCACCCGGTTGTTACAACAACAAAGTCGCGACTTATTACTCGCTAATAGCGATAAACCACGCCTTAAAACAAAAATAAGCGATGCACTGCTTTATATTGAAGAGCACTTAAACGAAACGCTCGACATAAATACCTTGTGTAAAATAGCCTGCATGAGCCGCAGTAAGTTTTATCAGCAGTTTAAACTGGCATTTGGCACTACCCCAGCCCTTTGGCAGCAACAATTAAGACTTAAAAAAGCCCGCAATCAATTACTACAAGGCCATGCAATTAGCCAAGTGTGCTTTGATGTTGGGTTTAATAGCGCGAGCCACTTTAGTCGTGTATTTAAACAAACCTTTGGCATTGCGCCTAAAGAGTGCCGGCATTAAGGCTAAAACCTTATTTTTTACTTTGCTAACGCCCTGAATATGTTAGTTTATTAACATGAGTATTGAGTAAAGAATTGGTATGAGTAAGCAAACCCGCTGGACCCTAAAAAGTATTGCTAAAGAGTTAGGTGTATCTAACGCAACAGTCTCTAATGCGTTTAATCGCCCTGATCAGCTATCGGCTAAACGCCGAGACGATATTCTTGCAGCGTGCAAAACCTTGGGCTATTACGGGCCCAATAAAGCCGCGCAATCGCTTCGCAGTGGTACGTTTAATATTGTAGCGTTAGTGCTGCCCGATAGCGTGGAATATATGGTGTCGGACCCTGTGGCCAGTAGCTTTATGCGGGGTGTAACCTCGGTGCTTGAAAAAAACGGCATTAATGTTTTATTGTTTTCAGGAAATAGCGATAACCTTAACAGTGTGGTCGACTTTGTAGATGGCTTTATTTGTTATGGCCGCCCTCGAAATAACGCATTAGTAGAGCAGTTAAAAACGGTCTCTAAACATGTGGTAACTATTGATTTTGATATAGCCCGCAATGCCTCAGTAAATATTAATAACGAGCAAGCAAGTTACGAAATAGCCAAGCATGTTTTAAAAAACCCAAGCGATAAAGTCGCTATTTTAGGCTTAAGATTACTTGATGAAAACGTATTGTGCCGCGTATATGAGCATCACGAATTTGAAACAGGGCAATCTATTTCGCACCAACGTTTACGGGGTTATCAACGTGCTTTAAGTGAGGCAAATATAACGGTAGCTGATGACCGCATTTGGAATATACCTGAGAGCAGCGAGCGTTTTGCTAACATAGCCGCTAAAGAGGTGTTAAGTGCCTCCCCTCGGCCTAACGTTATCATTTGTATGAGTGATTTAATTGCCCTTGCCACCATGCGAGAAGCGATAAAACAAGGCATAAAAATAGGTGAAGAACTGCGTATTGTCGGCTTTGATGGAATAGACGAAGCCGCTCGTTTTGTGCCGCGCCTAACCACTATTCATCAAAACAGCCAAGAAAAAGGCGTAATGGCCGCCGAGCTCTTTATATCTAAAGAAGAAAAAATATGTGATGTAAGTTACGAGCTAGATATTGGCGCAAGTGGTTAATAGGTTATGTTAAAAAGGACTGGGTAAACAAAAGCCAAGCTCAAGTGCTTGGCTTTTGTGTTTTAATAGCCTGTTAGGCTAACAATGCGTTTAAACTTATCGTTGTTTCTTCATCACCATTTACTTGGGTAATAAGCGCGTCTCGCGTTTTAAAATTAACACTTAATGCAATAGACTTATCTTCTAGTTGCCACGTTAAACAACATATTCCCTGGGTGCCGTGAGCACTAAACTCTCCTGCAAAAGCGGGGTGTTCATTACGTAATTTAATGAGCTCTATTAAACCTTTTACTACAGGTTTATTGAGTGCGTGCTCAATTGTTTCAGTATTTAAATACGGACGGTTAATATCACGGCCCACATTGGTACGCGCAAGTAAATCCATATCGTTTTCGCAGGCAAATAAACCGCCGTAGTACACTTGCGGCACACCGGGGGCAAAAAACTGTATGGCACGCGAAATCAAATAATCTAAATCGTTAGCGCCTAATGCATTGTAATACGTGCAATTTACTTGGTATAAATCAACGTTACTGGCAGCAGCACCTGTAGCTTGGCGGCTTTGGTTGTTACTGTTGGCATGCATGGTTTCTACAAGGGTATCTATTTGCTGTGCATTTAATAGCCCTGCCTTGTCGCCCATTGGGCCTGCATCAATAATGCCTATGCCGTCGTGCGTATCAAGTACCGTTAAACAGTTGCGTGGTGAAATTTGTAACCATTTAAGTAATGCATCTACATCGTTATTAAATAAGCTATGCAAAATAAGCGGCGGTAATGCAAAGTCGTAAACCATGTTTACACGCTTTGCTACTTCTACTTGTGTTTGATAGTGGCTATGAATTTCAGCAATGGTTTCCATGCCAAGCTCGTTTGCTTGCTTTGACAAGTTATCTAGGTAGCCAAATGTTTCGTCTAGCATAAAACAGTTTGTACCGGCTTGTTTAATTGCGTAACCCGCTGCATCTAAACGAATAATATTTACGTTATTTTCAGAAAACTTAGTTAATACGTTATTTAAATACGCAATACCCGCTTCAACTTTTACGTTTATATCAATTTGGTTATCGGTAAACGTGGTCCAAAAGTCATACGTTTGACCATCGCCACACTGCATTGGCGTAAAACAGCTACCGGGACGCGGGCGATAAATTGCTTGTTGCTCTTGCTCGCTAATACCATTTGGAAAAACGTCTTCTTTTGTTAAAAACAAATCCCAAAATTCTGATTGCTTGCCTTTAGCTAGCACATCTTGAAACTGATAAGACTGCGCCGATACATGGTTAACGATTAAATCAGCCATTAGATCATGGTTTTCACCCAGTGCTTGAATATCAGCCCATGTACCAATGCGAGAATCTACTTCGCTGTGATCAATCGGGTCAAAGCCCGCATCGCTTCCATCAATAGGATTATAAAAAGGTAAAAGGTGCACACCACCAAATACGCCCTTCAAAGGACCTTTTAACAATGTTGTAAGTGCGTTTATATCTTGACCTGTAATTCGATCAGCGTATGTGATCAATTGAACTTTATTCTTCATCATGTGTGATTACCAAGTTGAAACTTAATCGATTAAGATATATCTTTAACTAGCACGTACAATTTTACAAGTAATTTTTAAATATTTTACATACAAAAGTTGTGGCAACGGTAATACTAACTAGAGTAAGTGATTGAGTTATTACTATAACTTGAGCCACAACGAGGAAAAATCACATGACGAATTTACACACACACTCGCAAAGCGACCCAATGCAGCGCATACGAATACTCACTTACATGATGTTTTTTATGTTTGCGATGACCTCTGATGCGGTAGGAATGATTATTCCAGAGTTAATCTCAGATTTTGGTTTAAGTATGACCCAAGCCAGTGCTTTTCATTACGCACCTATGGCACTGATTGCCTTTAGTGGCTTGTTTTTAGGCTTTTTAGCCGACAGCCTAGGCCGTAAACAAACCATAATGCTGGGCTTACTTATTTTTTCTGGCAGTTGTTTTTTGTTTGCTTTTAGTAACAGCTTTTCAATATTTTTAATTTTGCTTTGCTGTATCGGTTTGGCCATTGGTTTATTTAAAACGGGCGCACTAGCGCTACTTGGCGATATTTCAGCAAGTAACGCAGAACACACTAAAACCATGAATAAAGTAGAAGGCTTTTTTGGTATTGGTGCCATTGTTGGCCCTGCGCTGGTAGGCGTACTACTTACTCAAAACGTGAGCTGGACTTACCTTTATATTATTGCCGGTGTTATGTGCTTAATTTTAGCATTAATGGCATGGCGCGCCGACTACCCTGCCGTTGTCAAAAATACAGAGAAGCCCGCTTCACTTGCCACCACCATGAAAATGATTAAAAACCCGTACGCACTTGGTTTTTCACTAGCAATTGCCTTGTATGTGGCAACCGAGGTTGCGATTTACGTGTGGATGCCAACCCTTTTAAAAGATTACACAGGCTCGTGGCCTTTACTTGCAACCTACGCACTTACTGTATTTTTTGTATTACGTGCTGCTGGGCGCTTTATTGCTGTATGGCTTTTAAATCACTTTAGCTGGCAGGGCGTTATGGCATATTTAAGTTTAGGTATCGCACTGTGTTATGTAGGCACTTTGGTAGGCGGTGTGGATTGGGCTGTAGGATTACTTCCGCTTTCAGGTTTATTTATGTCGATGGTTTACCCTACTTTAAACTCTAAAGGTATATCGTGCTTTCCTGTTGCACAACATGGTGCAGTAGCAGGTGTTATTTTATTTTTTACCGCGCTTTCGGCCGCATTGGCACCTTTATTTATGGGCGTGATAAGTGATTACTTTGGCCACGTACGTTATGGCTTTTACTTAGCTACCGGCTTTGCTGTGATCTTATTTTTAGCCATGCTTTATAACTTTTACCGCGACCCTGCGGCAAAAGCATTAACTAAAAATGCATAAATGGCTGCTCAAACCAGTATAAAAAACACCTTTAAAATCAATACAAAAATAAAATAAGAGCAAATTACACACAAAAATAATTTGCTTATTGTAAAAACTTTGTTATTTTTACTTAATCGATTAAGTAAAAATAACAAACTCACACAACACAATGAGGCGTTAACATGACAACACACCACACACCTTTATATTTAATCAGTGCCTTAGCACTTGCAGTAAGCCAAGGCGTTCATGCACAAGACGAGCAAGAAACCAAAGTGCAAGCTAACCAAGGGCTTGAAACAATTGTTGTTACCGGCGTTCCTCGCCGCACAACTATTATGGCGTCGAGTTCATCAGTAAGCAGTTTATCGCTTGAACAAGTAGAGGTATCTACACCGCGCTCAACGGCTGAGGCATTTAGAATTATCCCGGGTGTTCGCGCTGAATCAACAGGCGGTGAAGGTAACGCAAATATTGCAGTGCGTGGTTTACCTGTAGCCTCGGGTGGCGCTAAGTTTTTACAACTGCAAGAAGATGGCCTGCCTGTGATGCAGTTTGGTGATGTTGCCTTTGGTAACGCCGATATTTTTATGCGCCTTGATAACACGGTGCAAACAATCGAATCAATCCGTGGTGGCTCTGCCTCTACCTCGGCTAGTAATGCACCCGGTGGCATTATTAACTTTATTTCTAAAAACGGCGAAAACGAATCGGGTAGCGTATCTTCTACTGTTGGTCTTGATTACGACAGTGTTCGCACCGACTTTGAATACGGCACCTACTTAACCGATAGTGTACGTTTTCATGTAGGCGGTTTTGTACGCCAAGGCGAAGGCCCGCGCGAAACAGGCTACACATCAAATAAGGGTGGCCAAATTAAAGCTAACCTTACTAAAGATTTTGAAAACGGCTACGTACGCCTTTACTACAAACACCTAGACGATAAAAGCGTAGGTTACTTACCTATGCCAATGTACTCAAATGGTGATTCTATTGCAGGATTTGATGCACAATCAGATACACCACACTCTGCTTTATTTACTAAAACAGTGCGCTTAAATGGCGAAAACCAAATTAGCAGTGGCGATTTACGCGACGGTATGAACCCTAATGTAGATGCGGTAGGTTTTGAAGCTGTATTTGATTTAGATAACGATTGGCGTATCGAAAACCGTTTTCGTAAATCGTCAATTAGCGGCAACTTTAACTCGCTAATTCCTGCGGAAGTTGGCAGTGCATCGTCTATTGCACAAAGTATTGGTGGTGCAGGTGCAACACTGAGTAACGCAAATACGGGTGAGGCGTTTAATGATGAACTTGCTATGCGTATTCACACTTTTGATGTAACGCTTAATGACTTTGGATCTATTGTTAACGACTTTAAACTAACTAAATCGTTTAGCGATGACACCAGCCTAACTTTTGGTTACTTTGCCTCTACACAAAATATTGCGATGTCGTGGTTATGGAACTCGTACTTAATGGAGCTTAAAGGCGACAATGCTGCACTTTTAAATGTAACCGCAGCCGATGGCACTGAATATTCAGAAAATGGTTTATACGCTTATGGCACGCCTTATTGGGGTAACTGTTGTCAGCGCGATTACGACACCGAGTACGATACACGCGCCCCGTACGTTGCCTTTTCAACAAAACTTGGTGATGTAAGCATTGATGCAAGCGCCCGCTACGACAGCGGTGAAGCACGCGGTAACTACGCAGGTGCTGTAACCTCAACAGTAGATATGAACCGCGACGGTACTATTTCTATTCCTGAGCAAAACGTAGCTGGTATTGATATAGCTAACGCCAGCCCAGTAAATTACGATTGGAGCTACTCATCTTACTCAGTGGGTGCTAACTACCAAATTGACCCAAGCCTTGCTACGTTTGCGCGTATCAGTAAAGGCGGCCGTGCCAATGCAGACCGTTTGTTATTTGGTAAAGTACGCAGTGACGGCAGTGTTGCTGACGAAGATGCAGTAGATGAAGTAAATCAATTTGAGATTGGTGTGAAAAAACGTTTTGATTCGTTCTCAGTATTTGCAACGGCCTTCTATGCAGAAACAGAAGAGCAAAACTTTGAAGCAACTTCGCAAACCTTTTTTGACCGCGAATACGAAGCAAAAGGTATTGAGGTAGAATCAACTTACTTTATGGATGCGTGGGACTTTAGAGGTAACTTTACTTGGACCGATGCTGAAATTGCAAAAGATGCGCTAACCCCTGAAGTTGTAGGTAACACACCACGTCGCCAAGCGGATTTAATTTACTCACTAATGGCACGTTACAGCTACGATAAAGGCGCGGCAGGTGTAAGCTTTATTGGCACAACCGATGCTTACGCACAAGATAACAACGACCTTAAGTTTGACGGCTACACGCAAGTAAATGCATTTGTAAGCTACGACTTATCAGAAAACTTAAACCTTGCGCTTAATGTAAACAACCTATTCGATACAGTAGGTATTACAGAAGCTGAAGAAGGTTCAGTACCTGAAAACGACATTATTCGTGCCCGTACAATTAACGGCCGCACAACGTCGGTTACTTTAAAATACGCTTTTAACTAAATGTGTGTATTGCGCTGCAGTGAGTAATCACTGTAGCGCCTTTTAAAGTATGAATAAATAACCCCCTTCACGTTTTTAGCCTAGCCTTGCTAGGCTTTTTAGGATATTCAAAATGACAAAACTCCTGTGCTTAGGCGAGCTATTAATTGATATGCTGCCACAAGATGCTCATAACTCGGCCTATTTACCTATACCTGGCGGTGCACCTGCCAATGTAGCTGTTGGCTATGCAAAACTCGGTGGTGAAGCCGCGTTTTGTGGTGGTAAAGGGGATGATCATTTTGCCAATCAATTAAACAATGCATTAGCGCAATATAATGTAAATACAGACTATTTATTTGCCATTGAAGGCTCACAAACCGCTATGGTAATAGTCAGCCTTGATGAAACCGGCGAGCGTAGTTTTGGCTTTTATCGCCATAACACAGCCGATGTATTATTAACCCAAGCGCATTTAGCGCATATAAATTGGCAAGACATTAGCACCCTACACTTTTGTTCAAACACCCTAACCGACCCCGCAATTGCCAGCACAACACTTAAAGCGCTAGAACTTGCTAAAACACATAATAAGCTCGTTAGTTTTGATGTGAATTTACGCTATAGCTTGTGGCAAAACACAAATGATATAGCAAGCAATGTACAAGCCTGTTATACCTATTGCGACATAGTAAAACTTTCGCGTGATGAACTTAATTTTTTAGCACAGCATAGCGATACAACGGGCGACGATTACATTAAAACGCTATTAAATACGGGAGTAAAACTGGTGTTTTTAACCGACGGGCCAGAGCCTGCCAAGGTTTACCACAGCGCATTTACACTTAACGAGTCGGCACCAACAATAAACGCAGTAGATACAACAAGTGCGGGTGATGCATTTATAGCGGGAGTTTTATACTACTTAAATAACCTAGGACGTGATTTACCGCTAGCAGATAAACTAAATGATGAAACAAGCGTAAAAGGCGCCCTGCACTTTGCACTTAAATGTGGCTCTAAAGCGTGTTTAGCTAAAGGTGCTTTTCCGGCGTTACCAGTGCTCGCTGATGTAATGTAACTCTTAAGTAGAGTGCAAGGTGCTTTAAATAATAAAAAACGCTCTTGAGAGCGTTTTTAATCACGTTATTCATCTAGCCAATCAATAGCGGCGGTGGCGTTTTCATAGTATTGCACCTCACCTGAAATAAACCAGTTGCCTATTTTGGCCATGCGGGCTTGCCATTCCTTATTGCCATAAATAGCAATTTTATTAAATTCTTTTGAATGCCTTACGCCAAGCTTTAAATCATCCCATGCGGCGCGAAGCTCCCAGCCTTCTAGCTCGCTAGCATCAATAAGCACGTTGGCAATAGGGTGTTTAACCTCGCCAAGGGCTGAGTCGATCATGGGGGTAATGACTTTATAGTCTTCGTGAGTGAGTGTACCCACTGCTTTTAATTTTAAAAAGAATTCTCGGCCTGCGCGTTCAATACCAATAGATAAACCATGTGTTGTGTGTACCATGCAGCTCTCCTTAATCGGGTGCGCTTATGTTATTTACAGCCTGTGTGAGTGGGTTTAATAACGAAAGTTGGAGGTAATTAAAGCCTATAAAGTGAAATTATTCCCTTTAAAAAAATAAAAACCCCAAAAATACCCATCACTTACTGAGTTAAACTATAAAACTACACCCTATTAAGTTAATTAGTACTGAACTAGATCAAACAACACTGCTAAATAAGGGTATTTACTAAGCGTTTTGCACTCGCTCAATTTGCTTATCTACATCTGTTAAATGGCCTAATTTAAGCCATACTTTTGCACCTTGCTTACCAGCAGTTATATTAAGCTCGCTATTAATAGGCAGCCTTAACCAACTGTGCTTTGTTAAAGTGTCTGATTGCTCACGAATATCGCCTTCAAGCACCAGTAGCTCAGCCCCATCGCTTGCACTAATTTGCATGTTAGCACCGGCTTCAAAATGCAATAGGCTCACCTCTTCAAGGTCATCTTTATAAAGCGGTGTAATGGCAAGCCCTTTAAATGTGGCGTGTTGTGCGCTGCCCATATGCTGTGTTTGTAAGCGTACGTGGGTTTTATCATGTGGCTGAAATTGCCAGAGCTTCACAAATATTATGCAGCCTTCATCGGAGCCTGGTTTGTGCTTTGATTTCGGCGGGTTACGAATATACGAGCCTTGCGGAAAATCTCCATGTTCGTCTTGAAATACGCCCTCTAGTACTAAAAATTCTTCGCCGCCTGTATGCACATGAGGCGAAAACTCGCTGCCAGGGGCATAACGCACAATACTTGTAGCGCGGGCTACTTCTGCGCCAACTCTATCAAGAGGGCGCCTATCAACGCCTGCCATTGGTGAGGAAATCCAATCAAGCTGCTCACTATGAACAACGACACGCTTTGAAAAATCGGCGGCTATTTTCATTTTTTTACCTTTAAAATTGCATAGTGTGAGAGTAAATTTTACGCATAAAAAAAGCGAGCTTACTAAGCTCGCTTCCTTAAATTTTTAAGCTGTTATGCTACATCTAACTTTTTATGTTTAGAGTGTACAAAAACTAAAGCAATTAAACCAATAACAACGACTGCTGCGCCAATAGGTTTGCCTAGGTCGGCCGATAAATTAAAGCCAATTGCAGCGGTCATTATGTACGAAAGAGTTACGCCCGTTGCAATTACAGCAGGTACGCTGGTGATCCAATGAAAGGCACGTCTATCAAACAAGTACTTAGTAGCAAGCCATAGTACGCTTGTTGAAAGCAGCATGTTTGAAAACGCAAAGTAGCGCCAAATCACTGAGAAATCTAATTTAGTCATAAAAAAGGCAATCGTTAAAATAGGCACTGCCAGTAATAAGCGATTACGTAAGCTTTGCGGAATATTAAACGCATCAACCACGGTTAAACGCAGTGAACGGAACGCCGTATCGCCAGAGGTAATAGGGAACACCGCAACAGCAATAATGGCCATAATACCACCCATTACGCCTAAGTAACTATTTGCTACATGGTTAACCACTAAACCTGGGCCACCTTGGTCAAGCAATGCTTTTAAGCCAGCGTAACCTTCTGGGAATGCAGCAATACCCGCAAGTGCCCATACACAACCTACAATGCCTTCACACATCATTGCGCCATAATATACTGGGCGTACGTATTTTTCGTTTGTTAAACAGCGGGCAATAATAGGCGCTTGGGTAGAGTGAAAGCCACTAATGGCACCACAAGTAATGGTAATAAACAGTAATGGCCAGGTTGGTAAGCCATCAGGGTTTGGCTCTAAAAAGTCATGCGCGTGGTCGGCTTCAAAGTAGGCTAAAAAGTCGCCTGCAACTGGTAAATGTGGCGCATCGAGTAATAGCGCACCGGCTATTAATGTAGTCATTACAATCATTAATAAGCCAAATAGCGGGTAAAACTTAGTAATAATTTTATCAATAGGGAGCAGCGTTGCTAAAAAGTAGTACGCTAAAATAGCCAAAACCCAAAAAGTATTATTAGCAAAAAAAGTGCCTTCAAATACATCTAAGTTACTTAATAAGCCCGCTGGGCTCATAATAAATACAACGCCCACAAAAAACAGCAGCATGGCTGTAAATATCAGCATAAAGCCTTTAAACACAACGTTGTAATAGTGTCCTGCTATTTCTGGTAAGCTTTTGCCATCTTCTTTAATGCTCATCACACCTGAGAAGAAGTCGTGTACTGCACCGCCTAATACGTTACCAAGCACAATCCACACAAGTGCTACCGGTCCGTAAAGTGCACCTAAAATTGGGCCAAATATAGGGCCTACACCCGCAATATTTAAAAACTGAATTAAAAATGCACGCACAGGGTGAATGGCTACATAGTCAACACCTTCGCTAAAGCGTTTTTGTGGTGTATCAACCGTTGTATCCATACCTGCTTGTTTTTCAACAAACGGGCTATAAAACTTATATCCCAGTATTAAGATTGTTATGCAGATAAAAAAGATGATCATAAAGCACGTTTCTCTTTTTGTATTTGGAGTATAGAGCGTGTAATTAACGCCCCGCCTTTCAATCCATGAATAATCGACGAACATTAACAAAGTATTAATGCCACCGCTATAAGACGATTAGCTAATACACCAGCCACTTTTTGTGCACCTTGCTCAACACTTAATCTAAACGGCTTCATTAATAAAAATAAAAGCAAAAAAAAGCGGCTTTACTATAAAAAGTAAAACCGCTTACACACACAATGATTGGGTATAGCTGTGTAATTTACGTTACGCTGGGCTCATAAATTCGTTAATTTGTTCATGAGTAAGTGTAGGTGTAGCACCAGCACTTTCTGCCACCATAGCACCTACTGCACACGCAAAATCAACAGCATGTTGTGCACAATCACTACTACAAAGCTGATAAATTAACGACCCTAAAAACGAATCCCCCGCACCTACTGTATCCACAACGCTAATTAAATAACCTGAGTTATAGTAATTTTCGCCTTTAATGGTTAGTAGTGCACCGTGGCTGCCCTTAGTTACACATAAGTATTCGGTGTTTGTTTGCTGTGCAATAAACGCTAAATTTTGCTCAAGTGAATGGAACTTACAGCCCATTGCTTTGGCAATTTCGTAAAGCTCTTCATCGTTTAATTTGATGAAGTCGGCTTTATTCATTAAATCTACTAATGTATCTAACGTGTAGTGTGGCGCACGTAAATTTACGTCAAACACTTTAAAGTTAGCTACATCAACTAACTGGTTTAAGGTAGCAAGTGAGGCTTCGCTTCGGCCAATTAGGCTACCAAATACAAATACATCACTGGCTTTTACTTTTTCAATAAGTGAGTCTGTAAGCTCAATGTTATCCCATGCTGTATCGGCAACTATTTCGTAGCTGGCTGAGCCGCTTTTATCTAGGGTAACTTGCACGGTGCTGGTTTTTTTGTCGTTATTAACGCCAATATATTCGCAGCTAACGCCTTTGCTTTTAATTTCGCCTAATAGCTCAGTACCAAGTTCATCGTTACCTACCGCGCTTATCATGTCGGCTTTAATGCCCAGTGAGTTAATACGCACACACATGTTAAGCGGCGCGCCGCCTAAGCGTTTATCGTTTTCAAAACAATCCCATAGTACTTCACCAAAGCAACTTACGCTTACGTCTTTACCTTGTTTAGAATCAATTAAAATGCTCATTATTAGTTACCTTTAGGCTCAAGCACGTTATTCATAATTGCTTTAATTTTACTTGCCGGTGCGTATAACGCTTCTATGTTGTTTTTGTAGTGAGACGTAAAAGCACTTTGCGTGTTTAAATCACCAAATAAACTTGTTAGCGACAAAAATGCAAGGTCATCGCTGGCTGTTTTAGCCGCGGCTTCATGCAATTCGCTTTGCATTGCATCGATTATTTCAAGTGTATTGCCTTGCTCATCGACCCCTTTATCGCTGTAAAAACACCATGCAGCAATAACAAGAGTCGCAAGAGACACATCACGGCCTTGCACTAGGTTTTCGTTAATAGTGGCAATTAAAAACTTAGGTAGCTTTGCTGCGCTTTCTGAACAAATGCGCGATAAGCTGTCTTTAATGTTTGGATTAGCAAAACGCTCGATTAGCGTGTCTTTGTAGATTTCAAGATCAATGCCTTCTAGTTGCGCTAGGTTAGGCGTTACTTCTTTATCCATAAACGCACGTAGGTACTTCGCAAATAAAGGATCAGATACTGTTTCGTCAATTGTGCTATAGCCATGTACAGAGCCTAATAAACCCAGTACCGAATGGCCTGCATTTAATAAGCGTATTTTCATGGTTTCATAAGGCGTTACATCACTTACAAATTGTGCGCCTACGCTATCCCAATCTGGGCGTCCGCAGCAAAATGAGTCTTCAATCACCCATTGAGTAAACGACTCACACGTAATTGGCCATTCATCGCTAACACCGTACGCATCAACAACGTAGTCAATATCGCTCTTTTTAGACACCGGTGTAATACGGTCAACCATTGCATTTGGAAAGGTTACATTAGCGGCAATCCACTCGCTTAGTTCTTTATCTTGCTCAGCTGCAAAGGCAAGTAGCATTTTGCGCGTTACATTACCGTTGTGCTGAATGTTATCGCACGACTGTACAGTAAACGCATCAAGGCCTTGCTCTTTACGCAGTTTTAACGCAGCAGTAATGTAACCAAACGCCGTGATTGGATCGTTAGGATTATTAATGTCGTTAATAATGTCTGGATTTGAGTAATCAAACTCACCCGTTACAGGGTTAAAGTTATAACCCCCTTCGGTAATGGTTAACGACACAATATGCGTATCGCTGTGCGCAAGCTTATTAATAACCGCTTGTTTGTCCTCTGGGGCAAACAAAAAGTCAATCATAGAGCCAATAACTTTGTTATCTATCTGCCCATTTGGGTGTCTTACTGTTAGCGTGTAAAGGTAGTCTTGCTGCTTTAAAATATCGCGCAGACCACGGTTACCCTCTAATAAGCCCACACCACAAATGCCCCACTGTTCAGCACCTGGCGTTTTTAATAGCTCGTTTATGTACACCGCTTGGTGAGCACGGTGAAAGCCGCCCACACCAATATGTACTATACCCGCTTTTAGCTTGCTGCGGTCGTAGTTTGGTGTATCTACATGGCTTGGCATATCTGCCAAGCTTTGTTGGTTTAGCCCTTTAACAAGAGCGTCAGTGTGCTGGTGTTGCGTCATGGTGCGACCTTACTAAAACAATATTAAAAATTTAACTTAAGATGCAGTGTTGAGTGCTTTATGGCGCAATAGCGACCAGTAAGCGGTTGCAAAATAAATAATGGTGCAAATAAAACAGGCAATTTCAAACTGCGTTTTATTTCCTGCGTAAATGCTCATGCTGTCACTAAAAAACATGACTTGGCTGGCAAAGCCAAAAATAATAAGTAACGAAACAGTAGACACACCATTTAACACTTTGGTTAGCAATGAGTTATCAACAACTGGCGCTTTAACCTCTTTAGCCAGTCCTGCTTGGTACTCTTTTATGTCTTTTTGCTCTTGCTCTTCTGCTGCAATTTCTTTGCTGTAGTCTTCACCTGCGCCGTACTTTTTAGCCAGTAGGGTGTAAACCACAATGGTGAATATCCAAGTAGGAATAAATAGGTAGTAAAATGACATTACATCAATTGCATTTAAACCAAAGCCAAACACAAGTGCCAACGCCCAAGAAGCAATAGCCGGTACGCTACGGGTAATGTTTTTATATTTAGCCCAGTAACGGGTTAAACCAATTTTAGGAAATAAAACATGCTCAGCAAATACAATACCGCCCACAGGCACTACTAATAATCCTGCGTAGGTAAGTAGTGGTAACATTTGCGAAAATACAAACGGGAAACACGCAATAATAACGGTTACAACACCCACAATGGCGGTTGTACGCTCACGTGATTGGTCAACAAAAATAGACTGTGCTGCAAGCCCTGCGCGGTAAAGATTAGCGTTAGCTGTTGTCCAGCCTGCAATAATTACAATTACAAAACCCGTCCAACCTAATGCGTGGTAAGCAACGTCACCTGGGTCAAGCGATGAAATAGTGGTTTTAAGTAATACCGCAACACCCGCGCCCATAATACCGGCCGATATCCACGCTAAGTAATGGCCAAAAAACATACCTACGCCAGAAAACAAACCGTAGCTTTTACGTTTGGCAAATCTAAAAATAGCCATATCAATTAAGCCAAAGTGGGTAATAGAGTTTGCAGCCCATGCAAAACCTATAACCTCTAATAAGCCAATACCTTTTTCGCCATCAGCAGTGGTACCAGTCCAGATTGATGAATCCCCTATTGCCATAAAGTCGTCAAAGCCTGTTAGCGTGGTTACCCCTAATACATGATTAGAAAGCTCAGGAAACAATGCAAACGAGCCCGCTATAAAAATAACAAACAACCACGGCGCACAAATTTTAGAAAAATCAGCAACCGTAGAAAAACCATACATAGCCACAAATACAACAATAGAGCCAACTGATAATACAATGGCCACAAATGCTAAGCTGTTAGGATACCAATCGAGTTGTGCGGGTATATCAAATAAAAACCGAACGGCGGTTGCCGATACCGTGATCATCGCGGCGGATATCACACTAAATATGACCACGTTTGCCCAGTTATAGAGCTTGGTCATTGAGTTACCCGCAATTTTATTTAGGTAGTTGTATAAACTTAAACGTGTTTCTACCGCAATTGGAGAAGTAATTAACCACCACGAACACATTGCTAATAGGTTACCAATTAATAAACCTAATAGAATGTCGATGGTCGATGCGCCTAATGCAACAAAGGTTGCACCAATAACAAATTCGGTGGCTGCAACGTGCTCACCAGCGTATAAGCCGGCAAAGTGCTTCCAACCATGAAGCTTATGATTAGCAACGGGCAATTGCTCTTCGTTAACATCGTTAAATGTTTGTGTGTGTGGACTTGATGCCATGGTATTTTCCTATTGTTTTAAGCACAGCCCTAACTAACCTGAACTCTGGATAATAAATCTATCTCAAGCAGCTATTTCCAGCGCTAACTACGTTAAATTTACTTGCAATAGGCTAGCTATTGACGCGTAATTTCGCCTTGTTTTCACTGTAAATCTCTGGCTAGAGAAAATAAACATAGATATCACTTTTGATTTAATATGTTAGTAAATCTCTTAACCAAAGTTCAGGTTAACTATTAATTTAAATAAGTGTTTTTTTATTTAAATTAATAATGAGTAAATCGCCGTGCCTTTTTATAATGCTACTACTATAACTATCTAATAATTAATGCATTTTACCTTAAGCTTTGTCAGTGTCATAAAGCTCAACGTTAATATTCTATTACTGTGTTTGTAATGCTGGGTACTGCTTATAAAAGTCATCCCAATGGGTTAAATGTGCGACCTCTGGGTAAGCTTGGTGAACAAAGTTCACTGCATCTTGCATATGCCCACCTCCGCTGTAATGCAAAACCTGCATATTGGCGGCAAGTGCAGCGCACACACCGGCTTTTGAGTCTTCAATCACTAAACATTTGCTTGGGTTAACACCCATTTGCTCTGCAGCATGTAAAAATAAATCGGGTGCGGGCTTACCATTTTTTACCTCACTTGAGGTAAATACCTTATTAAAGTACTGCGATAAATTAACCACATTAAGCGCTTTAGCAGTGCGTTTAGGACTACTGCTTGTTGCAATACAACAAGGTACAGATAATTGCTCTAGCACGTGTTTAATGCCGTTAGTTGGCATTAATGCAGTTTCGAACTCGTTTAATAATGCTTCTCGGTAATCGGCTTCAAAGCTCTCAGCTAATGTCACGTTAAAGGTATCGAATAAGTTTTGGGTAACTGTTTTAAAATTACAGCCTAAAAAATATTGTTGTACATAGGCTCGGTCAATATTAACGCCAATCTCTGCAAGCATGTTTATTAACACTTGCGCGCTCAATATTTCGCTATCTATAACAACGCCATCACAATCAAAAATAACTAATTCTATTTTAGTATTCATATTGCCCCTTTTTATGCACCTAGTTTGGTGCAACCTCAACTTGAGCATAAGCCCAGCAAGTGAGCATATTCTCTTTATTGTTATAATAAGTCAACATCTTGTTAGTGAAAAACGCACCACGATGGTGAATATTTATTCATTAAATATGAAATTGTCTGTATTTTCATTGATTTCAAAATTGCAATTACGACTAAGGTCGAACATTACAAAAACGCTATTTAGAAAATAGAAGGCAGCTCACAAATAACAATCTAAATTAGTGATTACCCCAATCTAAACAATCAATTTTACCGAACTAACTTTTGTTAATACACTCATTCACAGTTAAACAGCCAGCAACACTGCCGGCACTTTTATACAGATGAGGTCGACAATGAATACTCAAAAAAACACGATTAATAATAAATCTACATTAACGCTAAGTGCATTAGCGCTAGCAATGGCATTACCTGCAAGTGCCGCTACCACCTTAACTAAAGACAACGGCGCGGCTGTTGGCGACAACCAAAACTCTATTACCGCTGGTGAGCGCGGAAGTGTATTACTTGAAGACGTACACCTAATTCAAAAGCTACAACGCTTTGCTCGTGAGCGCATTCCTGAGCGTGTAGTGCATGCGCGTGGTACAGGTGCTCACGGTGTGTTTGTAGCGTCTAAAGAGTTAGATGACTTAACAATTGCTGCACCGTTTGCAGAAGCGGGTAAAGAAACAGACGTATTTGTACGTTTTTCATCAGTAATTCACTCAAAAGGTAGCCCAGAAACACTGCGCGACCCGCGTGGTTTTGCGACTAAGTTTTACACCGACCAAGGTAACTGGGATTTAGTAGGTAACAACTTACCGGTATTCTTTATTCGCGATGCGATTAAATTTCCAGACATGGTTCACTCGTTAAAGCCATCACCGGTTGATAACATTCAAGATCCTAACCGCTTTTTTGACTTTTTCTCATACGAGCCAGGTTCTACTCACATGTTAACGTGGGTATACAGCGACTACGGCACACCTGCAAGCCTTCGTAAAATGGACGGCTGGGGCGTACATGCTTACAAAATGATTAATAAGTCAGGCGATGTTAAATACGTTAAGTTTCATTGGGTGAGCCAGCAAGGTATTGATAACCTTGACTCAAAAGAAGTAGCTGAAGTGCAAAGCCAAGACTTCCAGCACTTAACACGCGACCTATACAGTGAGATTGGTAAAGGCAATTTCCCTAAATGGGATCTATACATTAAAACCCTTGATCCGTCGCAGTTAGATGACTTTGACTACAACCCATTAGATGCAACAAAAATGTGGTTAGACGTGAAAGAAACTAAAGTAGGCACCATGACCCTAAACCGTATGCCAACTAACTTCTTCCAATCTACAGAACAAGTTGCAATGGCACCGGCAAATGTTATTCCGGGTATTGAGCCATCTGAAGACAGACTATTACAAGGGCGTGTTTTCTCTTACGCCGATACGCAAATGTACCGCTTAGGTGCTAACCACCAACAATTGCCAATTAACCGTGCAAAAGTTGAAGTGGTTAACTACAACCAAGACGGCGCAATGAACTACGGTAATACAACAAGTAACGTGAATTACCAACCAAGTCACGAAAACGTTGCAGAAAACCCAATTGCACGCAGAAGTAACACAGAGCTAAAAGGCTACGTACAACAAGCAGCTATTAAAAAGCAGCAAAACTTTGCTCAAGCGGGTGTACTTTACCGCAGCTTTAGCAAGCAAGAGCGCACTAACTTAGTTAACAACTTAGCCGGCGATTTAGGCAAAGTGAAAGACAGCAAAGTTATGCACAAAATGCTTAGCCACTTCTACAAAGCAGATAGCGAATACGGTACACGCTTAACTAACGCTGTAAACGGCGACATGAAACAAGTTAAGCAACTAGCCGCTAAGCTTTAATATTTTACCCAACCTGTAAGTTATTGAGGAAAGCCTAGCTTTCCTCTTTTTTAAAAAGGTAACCAGTATGCGTAAATTACTTATTATATTTACTTTAGTGATGAGCTTTTCAGGCTTTGCCAATGAGCCACAAAGCCCTGTAAATGAACAAAGCACCGCCCAGTCGCAATACGACAGCTTACTTGCTTATTACTTTGCAGCCGCACGCACCGACGACACCGCCGTAATAACGCAATTTGTTGATGCTGGCATTCCTATTAATAGCTACAACAACAAAGGTTACACCGCGCTAATGATTGCCACCTACCACGGCAATAAAAATACGGTAAACACTTTATTGCAACTAGGTGCTAATGCCTGCCTTGAAGATAACCGCGGTAACACAGCCCTAATGGCCGCCATTTTTAGAGGCGAATTTAGTATCGCTAAAACACTTGTAGGCCTTGATTGCGACAACGCACATCAAAACAAAGCAGGCCAAACAGCCGAGCAATTTGCACAAAAATTTGGCCAACAAAAAGTGCTCGACTTACTCGCTCAGGTAAACAGTAAATCTAATTAACCAACTTTTAATATACCTATTAGCCCGTTATTGTTAATGGCAATAAGGCTCCATTAACTGCCAATAACAAGGCTTTAGCAAAATAAGTAGTACCCTGTAGTTATTTAAACCTTCCTCTCGCCCCACTTCATTTGGGGCGTGGTTTATACCAATTCCAATAAATAGCTGGCCTATTTTACTCGCTAAAACAACTCATTTTTTTGTTGTAATTTCGACAAGGGAACAACCATTTACATCAATATATGCCTAAAGCTGAATTTTTTGTCGGCGTAAAATTAAGAGCACATACTTAATGGAGTAGGTATAAACAACGCCTTCCCCTCTTGCTTAAACTGGTCTTACCAGCTATTGTTTTTAACCTGTGTACTTTATATGGGAAATAATAATTCTAATGACCTCACCACACTTTGAGCACACCACTATAACCTGTAATAACAGGCAAACTCTAAGCGCCCGTGTATTTACACCCACCAGCCCTATTAAAGGTGCGGTGATGATTGCCCCTGCAACCGGTATAAAACAACAGTTTTATGCAAATTTTGCTACTTACTTACAACAACAGGGCTTTGGCGTAATTACCTTTGATAACAGTGGTATTGGCCAATCGCTTAACCGCAGTATTAAAAAAAGCAAAGCCACATTACAAACCTGGGGCGAGCAAGACATGCCTGCGGTGCTTGAGCATTTGCAAAGGGTATTTCCTAATACGCAGTATCATTTAGTGGGCCATAGCGCCGGCGGACAATTAGTGGGGCTAATGCATAACGCCAACGAGCTAAGATCTGCGTTTAACTTTGCTTGCTCGTCAGGTAAATTAACTAATATGCGCTTGGCGTATCAGGTTAAAGCGCACTTTTTTATGAATGGAGTTATCCCCCTTAGTAATGCACTATTTGGCCATACTAAATCACAATGGTTTGGCATGGGCGAGCCACTACCTAAAGGCGTAGCTAAACAATGGCAAAAATGGTGTAACGCACAAGGGTATGTGCAATCAGCATTTGGCAATACCGTATTTCAACACTGTTACAACACGCTTTCTATGCCCTCGCTTTGGGTTAATGCTACCGACGACGACATTGCAAATAACGCGAATGTCGCCGATATGCTCTCGGTTTTTCCTAAATTAAAAGCACAAACACTCACCTTAAACCCACACGACTATGGTTTGAAGGAAATTGGCCATATGAAGTTTTTTAGTAAAAAGTCAGACGGACTATGGCCACTGGCACTTAACTGGCTAAACAAACACAGTTAAAAAAGGATGCGTTTACGCCGTTAATTTACGGCGTTTAGTGGCTTTTTAGCTGGTTTTTCACGTGTTACAAAATAGCAAACGAGTGAACCACCAGTGACCATTATTACTCCTTGCCAAAATGAGGCACTAAGGGTAATTGATAAATAAAGCGCCGAAATAATCGCCGAAAAAACCGGCGTAAAATACGAAAGCGTACCAAGCAGCATTAAGTTACCGCCAATAATTGCTTGGTTCCAAAGTGCATAACCGCTGCCAACAACCACACCAGCTAAAATAAGCGTTATGGTAGCGTGTAGTGTAAAGGTCATTTTTGGCTCGTCACTTAATCCATACAATACCCATAAGCTCAGTGCTGTGGCGATAAAAAATAGCACAATGGCATTTTTCCCATTGCTATTTTTTTGAGTAATCACACAATAAACAGACCAAATAAAAGGCGCTACAAACGCCAGCAAGTAGGCCGTTGGGTTACTTGCAAAATTGCCCATAATACTGTTAATTGACAACCCACTATCGCCACCCACGCACCATGCCACGCCAAAAAAGGCGAGCAGCATACCGGGGTAAATCAATACACTTACTTTACTACGGTTAACAACAATACTGAGCAAAATGGTAAGCGTGGGCCATAAATAATTTATAACCGCCATTTCTACTGCTTGGTGGCGATTATTAGCAAGCCCCACAAACAGTGCTAAACACACCTCGTAAAGTGCAAATAAAGCAGTACCCCAAATAATATAACGCTTATTAAACCCAGCAAATTTAGGACGCCCCATTACCAAAATTAAAAACAGCGCGCTTACACTATACATAAGTGCCGCCCCACCTATAGGGCCAAATAACTCCGAAACATCCCTGAGCAGAGCCACTAAACAGCTCCATAATAAAATAGCGGCAATGCCATAAAGCGTGTATTTGTGATTAGAAAAAAAGTCCATTAACTACCTAAAAGTACTACTTATGTTTGACGTTACGCTAACAGTAATTAATGCTTTAAACAATTGTTGCTCATCATTTATTGTTATAAAGGTGTTTTTAGCCTGCACTTAAGTGTTTGACCTTTTGGTCAGTAAAGTTACAATCATTCAACACGTTAAAAACAGCATCGCCATAATGAGCACACAAACAAAGCCAAATAAAAAAGAACTCACCCGAGTAAAAAACCAAACATTAATACTCGATGCCGCCGAGCAATTATTTTCTCAGCTTGGTTACGATGGCACCAGTATGAGCATGGTTGCCAAAGAAGCAGGCGTTCCTAAGGCCAATATTTTATATTATTTTAAAAGCAAAGACGGCCTATACGAAAACGTAATAGATCGCATAATTGCGCACTGGAACTTAGGCTTAGATAACGTAACCCCTGAGGACGACCCTGCACATGTGCTTTATCACTATATTAAAAGTAAAGTAATACTTGCCGTAAACCAGCCACTGCAATCACGTTTATTTGCCAGTGAAATACTGCGCGGAGCTCCATATTTGCAAAACTACTTTAGAACTAACACGCGCCCGTGGGTAAAACAAAAGGTAGACATGTTTCAGGCCTGGATAGATGCAGGCAAAATGGATAATGTTGACCCTTACCATTTATTATTTACCATTTGGTCAACTACGCAGTACTACGCCGACTTTCAGGCCGAAGTGCTACTGGTAATGAACAAATTAGAATACGACGAAACCGATGTGGCACAAATAACGCAATCAACTGCCCACATAATTTTAAAAGGTATTGGCTTAAAAATACCTGAGCACAGTGAGGCCTAACCCATGAATAACTTTACCACCCCAGACTTATTTGACGATCACCGCGAAAGCGTACAAGTCGCCGACAGCGGCCTGCGCCACTTTGGTAAAAAAACCACCTTTAGTGGTCAAGCAGTTACCGTTACATGCCCAGACGATAACTCGTTTGCCGCCGATATACTGCATGAAAACGGTGAGGGTAAAGTATTGCTTATTGATGGCTTTGCTAGCAAACGCTTTGCTTTTATAGGCGATATTATGGCTGAGCGCGCGTTAAAAAATGGCTGGGAAGGCGTTGTTATTAACGGCTGTTGCCGCGACATTGAAATACTAGCCACTATGGATTTACCGGTCATGGCGCTAGGCTCAACCCCGCGCAGTACATTAAAGCGTGGCTTTGGCGATAAAAATCAAACAGTGACCATGCTTAGTACCACAATTAACCCTAACGATTGGCTATACGCCGATGTAAATGGCTTAATTATTAGCCCTAACGCATTACTATAAACGCCATATTTGCAACCAAGTTGGTGCAATCACGCACCAACTTGGTGTGTTTTCACCTCTAAATTACGCCTTCTTTAATACTTATATTTTTATAAATATCTGCTAAACCCCATGTAAACCAAACAAAACCTGACCGAGCGGACAACTTTATTTGCATTTGGCATTGCTTTTGCTTAGCTTTTAGGCAATATAATAGCTAACCGATTAAAAAGCGGATCAGGCTCTGTAAAATAAAAATAAGATGTTACGCAGTGGGCTGAAAAATAATAATAACTAATTCGTCTTTTTAATCACCCTAAATCTGATTATAACCAGTTGGTCAGATTTACTTTATAACGAGTGGTGATATGAGTACCAAAACACATAATAATTTTACCGGTATTTTTTGTGACCATGGCCCTAACGCATGGCAAACACACACCCACGGCAAACTTGTAAATAAGCGCCTTGCGGTAAAAGATGTATTTGCTGTTAAAGGCGAGCGCAACAGCGCGGGTAACCCAAGCTGGTTTAAAGCAGCAAAACCTGCACAGCAAACAGCAAGTGCCGTAAATAAACTAATGAATGAAGGTTGTCGCTTTACAGGCTTTACCCACACCGATGAGCTGGCTTACAGCTTAGAGGGCAATAACATTCACTATGGTGCAGCACAAAACCCAAAACTTAAGGGCCATGCAAGTGGTGGCTCAAGTATGGGGTCGGCGGCCGCCGTAGCTGCTAACCTAGCTGATATTGGCTTAGGTACCGATACCGGCGGCTCTATTAGAATACCCGCAAGTTATTGTGGCTTATTTGGCATAAGGCCAAGCCATAACGTCATTGAAAAAGATGGCCTAATACCGCTCGCCCCCCCTTTTGATACCATAGGCTGGCTTACGCAAAGTGCAGAGCTGCTAAGCGATATAGGCAATATACTGTTGCCAAATCAAGCTATTAATAACGTTGATACTTTAGTTATTTGCGAGCCATTATTTGAGCTGGTTGACCCTGCATTACAAGCCCCGCTTAAACAATTGCTTAAAAAAACCAAACCTTATTTTAAACACCATAAAGAATTTAAACTGCCTAACAGCAACTTATTAAGCGAACTGGCTGACAGCTTTAGAATACTGCAAGGGCGAGCAATCGCAAAAACGCATAAAGATTGGCTTCAATTGCCGGGGCAACTTCCCCAGTTTGCTCCGGCAATTGCGGCACGTTTTAACATGGCGCTTGCCCTAACCGCCCAAGAAGAGCAAGAAGCACTAAATGTACAAACCCAATGGCAAACATTAATTGCTAAAAACCTAAATACAAACAGTTGTTTATTTTTGCCAACCACACCCATAACTGCACCTAAATTGGGCGCCGACACAAGCGCCTTACGCATGCAAATAATCACCTTATCGGCCATAGCGGGTTTGAGCCGCTCGGCGCAAGTACACTTACCATTGGCTAATTTAGAAAATGGCCACCCTTATGGGTTTTCATTAATGATGAGCCATGGCAACGATAAAAGCCTACTTGCCTGCGTACAACAATTAGCTGCCCACTTTAAACAGGACACACTTGCATGAGCACACACAACATTGCCTTTACTGCCCCGCATTTTGCGGCAACCGAGGCAGGCACCCTAATATTAAAGCAAGGCGGTACAGCCGTTGAGGCCATGGTAGCAGCCGCCGCTGCTATTAGCGTGGTATACCCGCATATGAACTCAATTGGCGGCGACAGCTTTTGGCTTATTGATAACCTAAACCAAAGCACACCCACAGCTATAGATGCCTGCGGGCGCGCACCAAACGATATAAGCGCCTATAGCAATGAGCCACACATACCAGAGCGCGGTGGTTTAAGCGCATTGACCCAAGCGGCTACGCTTCGTGGCTGGCAAAAAGCCCTTGAGGTAGATGAGCACGCAGCTCTACCACTAAGTACTATTTTAGCGCCTGCCATAAAGCTTGCGCGCGAAGGCTTTACAGTGTCAAAAAGCCTGCAAGCAGGCTGCGAAAAGCTTGCCGCCGTTTCAAACACTAACACTGCATTTAAAGAGCTTTACATACCCAATGGTAAACCGCTACAAGCAGGGCAACATTTTAAAAACCCAAAACTCGCCAGTACCTTTGAGCACTTGGCCGAGCAGGGATTAAATGCTTTTTATGAAGGAGAACTTGCCGACTCATTTGCAAGCGATTTAGCAGCCGCAGGCAGTGTTATTACCCCAGCCGACATAGCCAATACAAAAGCAGATGTAGTAACACCACTTAATGCTAATTTATCGGGCATACAGTGTTTTAACTTACCTGCTCCCACGCAAGGCGTGCATTCTCTGCAAATAATTGGCGCCGTTAATAAACTAAAGCATTTGGCCAAAACAGAGGCCGATTGGATGCACTTAATTGTTGAGGCAACCAAACAAAGCTTTACTCACCGTCCCACACTTTGGGCCGACCCAGATGCGCTTGGTGATGATTATAAAAATGCACTAACCGATGAACGCTTAAGTGCGCTTGCCAGCAATATTGATATGAACCAAGCCAAGCAATGGCCATTTAATGCAGAGCCTGGCGATACCGTTTGGATGGCAGCACGTGATAAAAACGGCCAACTCGTGAGCTTTATTCAAAGTGTTTACTGGGAATTTGGCAGCGGCATATTAATGAGTGAAGGTGGTTTTGTGTGGAATAACCGTGGTTTGAGCTTTAGTTTAAATAACAACGATGCCAATGCCTTAAAAGCACATAAAAAGCCAGCTCATACACTTAACCCTGCTTTAGCAAAATTTGATGATGGCAGACGCCTTGCCTACGGCACCATGGGCGGCGAAGGCCAACCACAAACACAAGCTGCCGTATTTAGTGGTTACGCATGGCGTAATAAATCAATTACCCAAGCAGTAAGCGATCCGCGTTGGTTACTAGGGCGCACCTGGGGCGATACAAGCACAAACTTAAAGGTAGAGCAAAGCTTAGTAATTCAAGTTAAACATGAATTAAATCAACGTGACCACGACTGGGTAAGCGTTGATAATAACAATGAAATGATGGGCCACGCGGGTGCCATTTTAGATACACCTACCAGCCTTGAAGCAGCCACCGACCCTCGTTCAGATGGTCGTGCAACAGTAACTACAGCAGGAACACAATGACAGAAATAATAAATCAATGGCCCATTATAGCGGCCTTAATAGCAACCGGCATTTTTGCAGGTATTTTAGCAGGCCTATTTGGTGTAGGCGGCGGCATAGTAATTGTGCCTGTGCTGTATTTTTTATTGCAAGGCTTTGGCGTAAGCCCCGAGTCGGCCATGATGATAGCCACGGCGACCTCGCTTGCCACCATAGTGCCTACGTCTATTTCGTCTATACGTTCGCACCATGCAAAAGGCAATATCGACCTTGCTTTAATTAAATACTGGGCCCCGTTTATTTTAGTAATGGCCGTTGTATGTAGCTACTTAGCGCACTCAATACGCGGTAATGCGTTGGTACTTATGTTTGCCTGTATTGCTATTTTAGTAAGTTTAAACATGTTATTTAGAGCCGGCGCGCCTGCCCTAGTTAGTAAATTACCAGGTAAATTTGGCCAAGGCATTATGGCAAGTATTGTTGGTGGTTTATCGGTAATGATTGGTATAGGTGGTGGCACTATTGGCGTGCCCATGCTAAACGCGTTTAACGTACGCGCCCATGTTGCCGTTGGCACCGCTGCTGTATTTGGCTTATTAATTGCGCTACCGGGCGTTATTACTTTATTAAGTATTGGTACTACACCCACCGATGCACCGCTTGGCACGTGGGGCCTTGTAAACCTACCTGCTTTTATACTTATTATTCCGCTTACTATTTTGTTTGCGCCTATTGGCGTAAAAATTGGTAGCAAGCTAGATCAAAAACAATTAAAACGCGCCTTTGCCGTTGTATTAATGATAACGGGCATTCGTATGCTTATTCAGACTCTGGGAGCCTAAACATGTTTAGCGACACGCAAATTCAAACTTTAAATCCGCCACAGCGATTACTCATGGGCCCAGGCCCAATAAACGCAGATCCACGCGTGCTACGTGCTATGTCGGCGCAGCTAATTGGCCAATACGACCCAGTAATGACCGGTTTTATGAACGAAACCATGGCTCGCTATCGCGAAATTTTTAAAACCAAAAACGAATGGACCCTGCTAGTTGACGGTACATCGCGCGCAGGCATAGAAGCCGTTTTATGCTCTATTTTACGCCCAGGCGATAAAGTACTGGTGCCCATTATGGGCCGCTTTGGCCACTTGCTTGCTGAAATAGCCGAGCGCGTAGGCGTAAAAGTACACACCATAGAAGTTCCGTGGGGTGAGGTATTTACCCCCGAACAAATAGAAAAAGCCATTGTTGATGTAAAACCCCATGTACTTGCTATGGTACAGGGCGATACTTCTACAACTATGAACCAACCGCTTGAACACATTGGCGATATTTGCCAAAAGCACGACGTATTATTTTACTGCGATGCCACCGCTTCGATTGTAGGTAACGATTTACCCGCCGATGAGTGGAAACTCGACGCGCTTTCGGTTGGTTTGCAAAAATGTTTAGGCGGTCCTTCTGGCTCTGCGCCTTTAACACTGAGCGATAAATGCGCCGATTGGATCCAAAAACGTAAAAAAGTAGAAGCGGGTATACGCACGGCCGATCATACCGACGGCACCGAGCCATTTGTACGCTCAAACTACTTTGATTTAGGCATGATCATGAATTACTGGGGCGAGGAGCGCCTTAACCACCACACCGAAGCCACCAGCATGCTGTATTGCGCATCAGAATGCGCTCGCATTGTTATTGAAGAAGGCGTAGACAACTGCGTTGCCCGCCACAAGTTACACGGCGATGCCATGCTAACGGGTATTCAAGCGCTAGGCTTAAATGTATTTGGCGATTTAAACCATAAAATGAACAACGTAGTGGGTGTGTATATCCCCGAGGGCATTAATGCTGACCACGTCCGCGCTCAAATGCTAACCGACTTTGGTATTGAAATTGGCACCTCGTTTGGCCCGCTGCATGGCAAAATTTGGCGTATTGGCACCATGGGTTACAACGCCCGCAAAGATGCCGTATTACAAACATTGGCAAGCCTAGATGCCTGCTTACATGCCAACGGCTATAAAGGCCCTAAAGGCGAAGCCGCTATTGCCGCCCTTGCCCATTATAAATAAAAAAAGGATTTAGCATGACGATCGCAAGCCCCCTCCATGAGCCATTATTAAACACTGAGCTGGCTAATAAATTTGCCGCGCGCGCGTTATTGCGCTGTAAAACGCTCAGTGGCCTATCGCAAATGCAAGGTGGCATTCACCGTGTGTATTTATCTAAAGAGCACAAAGAGTGTAACCGTGTAACTGCTGCGTGGATGGCTGAGGCGGGCATGCAATCGTGGCAAGACCAAGTCGGCAATTTATGGGGGCGTTTAGCATCATCTAACCCAAACGCTAAACGTTTAATTATTGGCTCACACCTAGACACCGTACCAAACGCCGGTGCATTTGATGGTATTTTAGGCGTGATGCTGGGTATTGAAATCGCCGCCCTTGCGCATACACTTAAGCTTGATTTACCGTTTCATTTAGATGTTGTGGGTTTTTGTGATGAAGAAGGCACCCGCTTTGCCACCACATTAATTGGCTCAAAAGCACTGGCTAACGAGTTTGACCCGCAGTGGTTAAATATAGAGGATACAAACGGCATTACTATGCGCCAAGCTATGCTTGATTTTGGCCTAAACCCAAATGATTACGCAAAAGCAGCGCTTAATAAAAACGAGTTACTCGGTTACTGGGAAACCCACATAGAGCAAGGCCCCGTGCTTGAGTCGGTAAATCAAGCATTAGGCATTGTTACTGCCATTGCAGGGGCAAAGCGCGCTATGATCACGCTAACAGGCCAAAGCGGCCACGCGGGTACTACACCAATGAACTTACGCCAAGATTCGTTAGCAGGCTGCGCCGAGCTTACCCTTGCCATAGAGCAACTAGCAAAAAGTGCCAGTAATGGTGAAGTAGCCACTGTAGGGCAAATTCAAGCACGCCCAGGCGCAACAAATGTCATTGCCGGTAAAACCACTATAAGCCTAGATGCACGCGCACAAAACGATAACGACCTTGCAGTTTTACTTAATGCAATACATACCCGCGCGGAGCAAATTGCAACTAGCCGTAATTTAACGCTCGATTGGCAATGGACACATGCGGCCGACGCCGTAGCGTGCGACACTCAAATTCAACAATTGTTTAGCAGTGCCTGTAAATTGAATAACCAAGCCTCGCCTTCACTTGCCTCTGGCGCTGGGCACGATGCCATGGCAATAGCCCCTATTTGCCCTGTTGGTATGCTGTTTATACGCAGCCCTGGCGGAATAAGCCATCACCCCGCAGAAGCTGTTATTGATGAGGATGTAACAAAAGCACTTAGCGTAATGTACAGCGCCCTTATGCTGTATGTAAAAGAGTTAGAAAAGTAACAAACGCTTATGCATCCGCAGGGTAAAGTTATGTCTGTTAGCTTAGCCCTGCGTATTAAACTTGGCTGTGATTATTAGTTAAAGCCAGTATTTAAAGTCGGTGTTTTAAACTTAATTAAGGCTTAAGCCAAGCTCATTTAAACTCGCTTCAAAACGTTGCCATTTTCTATTTATCTTACGCTTAGCCGATGAGCTCACATAATTACTAATAGGAAAAAACTCAGTATTACCAATATCATCCACCACTACACATTGCTCAATGGTGCCGTTATTATTAACACACGCTATATTGCGTGGTTTTATTTCTTTGGTGATCACTAAATTATGTATTAAATAATCTTTTAGCTTTAATAGCGGCTCGACTAGTGCTTCACTATTTGGCTGATTTAAATAATGCTCAAGGGTTTTAGCCGGCTGATTATTTGCATCAATCACTAAATCAAACACGTACCCTGTGCCAATATTGGTTTGCACCGTACCATGGTATCGCGCTAATAACTGCCACTGAATATTTCGGTTACTAAGTCGCTTATAATAAGCCAACTCTTGGTCTTGTTCTTGCGAAAACCCATCATGGCTTACTTTAATACATAAATTATGTGCCTCAGGGTGCCTATAACACGTTCTATGCGCCCCTTTACCTACCATTAAGTCATCGTTTAATGAGATCAAACCAATTTTCGTCCTAGCGTAAATTTAAAAATACTAACTCGCTTAATTAAGTAATCTATTTTAAGAAGGGAAACCCGTGTTGATAGCTGGGCAAAAGCTCGCTATTTAACCGCTCTAAATGAGGTTTTTTAAAACAGGTAGCAAGACGTTTAGCCCCGTAAAATGATCAAGTATTATTGTGGATTAGTAATAAACGAGGTAAATAACACGCCTTAAAAATGCACGCTTGGTATTTACATCTATTAGTGCTGATTCTATTACGGTGTCAGTAATAAAGTAGGCACGTTCGTTAAATAAGCCGACCATTTTAACTATAAATTAGGGTTAATCAAGGTAAATTAGCTACAATTCATTCATAATAAAGGCTAGATTCGACTTTCTTTTGTGTTTTTTTAAATGAGTTTCAGACTGTTGAGGTAAGGAGGAGATACAAAAAGTTGAGAGTTGTTCGTGGTAGTTGACCTAGTCTTAAAAATAAATATTTAGATAGTAGAAGCCCTTTTTTTTTACTATCTAAATACTCCGGTATATAGCTAAACAGACTTTGTATATTTGTATTCGCATGAAACAACCGCTGCACATAAGCCACTAAAAGCTAAAATACAGACTGACGATACTGCACCCCAAATTGCCATTATCATCACAGGTAAACCGGCATTTGGTGCAGACATAACTATTCCATTTCTTAAGTCTTTAGGTGCGCCAAGATTAGAGAAAACACCAAATAAACCAATGCAAATAGCTACAAAAAACAGTATGTAACTCAAAAACCCAAGCATTCTAGAAGCGATAAGCAGGCCCTTAAGGTTTTCTGTTTTAATTTTTGAGTATGGGTAAATTTTCATATATATCCTTAATTTAATTACTTTTATTATTTTTCCTGAGCGAATGTTTATTATTCACACAAGCAAACATAAAAACAAGTAGGAGCAACTTAAAATAGCCAATTCACCAAGTAGTTAGCCAAGCCTATTAAATTTATAACTAAGTATTAGATGTATATTGAAAATAACAGAATTGCTTTAGCTAACCCTCGCTAAAAACATTTATTATGCAGTTGTTCGGGTGGCTACATAAAACTGCTTTAAAGCCCTAGTGGACCCATAATTAATTTTACTACTTAAAGGTCAGCAATGAAGTCTTTTTGTCTTTTATTCTTTACGTTAG
>NZ_LKDV01000006.1:0-154656 GCF_001401875.1 Pseudoalteromonas sp. P1-13-1a
GTTTCGCTATCCGTGAAGGTGGCCGTACTGTAGGTGCTGGTGTTGTAGCAACTATCGTAGAGTAATAATTAGCCTAGCTAATTAATACTGAAAAAACCCGAGCTTAGCCTCGGGTTTTTTAATGCCTGAGATTTACGTCATGTGAAGGTGGCGCTGTTACCTTTAGGGGTAGGTGCTTTGTAGCAACTATCGTAGAGTAATAATTAGCCTAGCTGATTAATACTAAAAAAACCCGAGCTTAGTCTCGGGTTTTTTAATGCCTGAGATTTACGTCATGTGAAGGTGGCGCTGTCACCTTTAGGCGTAGGTGCTTTGTAGCAACTATCGTAGAGTAATAATTAGCCTAGCTAATTAATACTAAAAAAACCCGAGCTTAGCCTCGTTTTTTTTAATGCCTGACATTTACGTCATGTGAAGGTGGCGCTGTTACCTTTAGGGGTAGGTGCTTTGTAGCAACTATCGTAGAGTAATAATTAGCCTAGCTAATTAATACTGAAAAAACCCGAGCTTAGCCTCGGGTTTTTTAATGCCTGAATAAAAGTGATTAGTTTTTAGCTATCAGCTTTTAGCTGCTTGGCGTTAATGTAAATAATGTTGTTTGGGTCGGCTTTACAAATCCCAAGTGGAAGTGGTCACTGGTGTGTAAGGGGGCTTATTCAGTGAATAACTATCGACACTTACAGGGTATTAGCCTAAGCTAAAAATGGCTTAAATTTACAACAGGAAATGGACAATGAATAATAAAAATAACTATCCACAAGGTGTATTTTGCTGGGCTGAACTGTGTACTCACAACTGGCAAGAAGGGAAGGCTTTTTATACTGCGTTGTTTGAGTGGGGAAGTGACGATCAACCCATTGGCGATGATGAGTATTACACTATGCTACAAAAGCAAAATGACGGTATTGCAGCCATGTATCAAATGCCTAAAGAGCAAGTGGCTGATTCCATACCTAGCTACTGGTTGACCTATATTGCAGTGGATGATGTTGATGCATGTGCAATGAAGGCGCAAGAGCTCGGCGCTAAAATTATAGCAGGCCCGCATAATGTGATGGATGCGGGACGTATGTTAATGCTAAAGGATCCTGCGGGTGCCACGGTGGCGTTATGGCAAGGTAAAGAGCATATAGGGTGTAAGCGTCCTTGCGAGCTCAACACGCCTTATTGGCATGAAATGGCAACGCGCGATAGTGAAACGAGTCGTCATTTTTATTGTGAACTACTGGGTTGGCAAAGCGAAATAAAGCCAATGGAGGGGATGGATTACACCTTGTTTTTAGTTGCGGGCAAGCCTGTAGCAGGCATGCTACAAATGACTGATGAATGGCCTCAAGACGTCCCTCCTCACTGGATGATTTACTTTGCTGTAGATAACTGCGATAGCTATGTAAAAAAAGTGGCGAGCCTTGGAGGGCAGGTGTGCGTACCTGCTACAGATATTCCTGATGTAGGGCGTTTTAGTGTTATTTGCGACCCTCAAGGCGCTGTTTTTTCTATCATTGAATCGGTAATGGATGATATTAAAACTTAACTATCAGCAACGTTTGCGGCTAAATTTTAAACTTTAGTGTGGTGATTTAGGCGCAGTAATTATGTTCTTTTTTGCTATAATGACGGGTAATTACACCGTCAGTTAGCAAGAGAGCATAATGGAATTTGAACAAGACAGTAAATTAACCTTACCGTTATTTATTTTAAATGAGTCGCTTAGTGAGCGAGATGTAGAAAAGCCTGATTTAGACATTTCCTTCGCTCTTAATGATGAGCTACTGACGCAGATATGCCAAAACCCAGCACCCGATAGCAGTATTGCTATTAGTTTAAAAGAGTATGCACTTGAGCTGCATAGTAGTGAATTTAATGGAGTATTAAATCACGAGCACGATGCACAAATAACGCTGACCCACGGCCCACTGCTAAGTGTGGTGTTAAATACCCAGGACAACCAGACCTTTGTCTCTCCGCAAATGGACATGATGCCAACCTTCGACCTCGGTGATGAGGACGAAGAATGAAAAAAATTCTGATCAGCACACTCGTCCTTATTATTCTCAGTGGGTGTGCTTATTTAGGTAATGCCCATTACAATGATTTATTTGGTAATGAACAAACACAGCAGCGAATTGTGCCACACGATACCGGTGCTGGTGCTGAGTTTTTGCAAAACGTAAAGCCAGTACTTGATACACGTTGTGTGGTGTGTCATGGCTGTTATGATGCGCCTTGCCAGTTAAAACTTTCTTCGCCTGAAGGGATAGATAGGGGGCTGAGCAAAGAGCTGGTTTATGATGGTACACGGTTGTTAGCAAGTACGCCAAGCCGGTTATTATTTGATGCAACCACAACTCAGCAATGGCGCGATAAAGGCTTTACACCCGTATTAAATGAGCGTAACCAAAGCCCAGAAGCTAATTTAGCCGGCGGTGTTTTATTTAATTCACTGGTTTTAAAACAAAGCGCCCCTTTACCTGAAAATGAAATTCTCGATGATGAATTTGACTTTTCACTTAGCCGTTCACAAACCTGCGCGACTATTGGCGAATTTGATCGTTTAGCAGCTGAGCAGCCTCACGGCGGCATGCCTTACGGTTTACCAGGGGTGTCTAGTAAAGAGTTTTATCATTTACAAAAGTGGCTCAAAGAGGGTGGAAAAATGGCGCATATTAAACCGCCCACCGAAACCGAGCTAACAAACGTTAAAAACTGGGAAGCTTTTTTAAATCAAGACAGCTTAAAATACCAATTAGCTGCACGTTATATTTACGAGCACTGGTTTTTAGCCCATATTTACTTTGATTCTGATAACCCTCAGAACTTTTTTAAACTCGTTCGCTCAAGTACGCCGCCAGGCGAAGAAATTAAGCTAATTAATACGCGCCGACCATATGATGATCCAAAAGTGAGTCGTGTTTACTATCGCTTATTACAAGATCGCTCAACCGTTTTATCAAAAACACATTTGCCATTAAGGCTTGATGACGCCAAGCTTGCACGTATTTATGAGCAATTTATTGCCCCTGAGTATACGGTAACTAAAATGCCTAGTTACGAGCCTAAATCAGCATCTAACCCTTTTAAAACGTTTGAAGTGATCCCTATTGATGCTAAGTATCAGTTTATGCTTGATGAAGCTGAGCTAATCATAATGGGCTTTATTAAGGGGCCTGTGTGTCGGGGGCAAATAGCACTTAATGTGATTAACGATCACTTTTGGGTGGCTTTTGCAGACCCGAAAAAAGTCGCGACGCCCGCTGTTGAAGATATGTTATTACAACATGAAGAGGCACTTGAGCTGCCTGCAGCAGAGGAAAGCAATGCATTGCCTATCTCCAACTGGGTTAAATATTCAGTGCGCGAGAAAAAGTACTTACAGGCTAAAGTTAAGCTTGCTAACGAAATGTTTAAAAATGGAGAGCATTTAACCACCGACCTATTATGGAAAGGTGAAGGCCATAACAAAAATGCTGCGCTTACCATATTTCGCCATTTTGATAGTGCTACTGTAGTAAAAGGGTTTATTGGGCAAGAGCCTAAAACTATGTGGGTTTTAGACTATGCGTTGTTTGAGCGTATTCATTACCTACTTGTTGCTGGCTTTGATGTCTATGGAAATATCGGCCACCAATTAGTGACCCGTTTGTACATGGACTTTTTACGTTTAGAAGGCGAGCAAAACTTTTTAGCGTTATTACCTGAAGCTAAGCGCCATCAAATTAAAAAGAGTTGGTATAGAAAGTCGCCACCAAGCTTATCTAAGTTTTTTAAAAACAACCGAGAGTTTAGCCAACCTAGCGGTATTGAATATAAAACGGATGATCCACAGCATGAGCTGTATGGTTTAGTTAAGCAAACTTTAGCGCCAGTACTGAGTGAGCACTACGACTACACAAAAGTACCCACGCCATTAAATGCACTAAACAATATGCCCGCTAAAGCGATAAATTTATTACCGCAGTTATCGTATATTTTGGTTAAGCAAGACGATGCTTCACATAAAGCTTACACGCTTATTCACCACAACGCGCATTACAATATTTCCAGCTTATTAAATGAAGATGGTCAGCGCGCTTATGATGAAGATACCGCCACCCTAGTGCCAGGCTTTATTGGCGATTACCCTGCGGCTATTTGGTATTTAAATGATCAAAATGAAGTGGGTGAATTTGCACAGCTATTACCTATGATGCAAATTGAAGCTGATTATGCCGCTTTAAAAGTAAAATTTGGTATTCGCCGTTCACACCCCGAATTTTGGAAATACAGCGACATACTGCATAAGGTAGCTAAAGATTATCGCGGTGTAGAGTTTGGTATGTTCGATTATAACCGCTTAGAAAACCGATAATCGTAGCGCTCTCTAATGAGAGATTTGCGCCTAATGTAATACATTTAGCCCAGTAATTTACTGGGCTTTTTATTTATATAATTACTAAAGCTGATGTTGAGTTTTGTATATATAGGCTACACTTAAAATAAAAAGCGGCCTTGTATGTTTAAAATAATTGCCAATCTGAGACAGCGCTACCGATGGGCGTTAATCGCTATAGCATTATTAATAAGTGGCTCAGCCTTATTGCTGCAGTATGGTTTTTCTGTACAAAAGTACGACGCTAAAATAATTAATATGGCAGGTAAGCAGCGTATGCTCTCGCAAAAAATTGCTTGGCATAGTAATGCACTACTTTCGTCTCGAATCGATGTGGCTACCCACACCTCTTCACTCGAGCAATCTCTCTCCCAATTCAAAACAGCTCATGCGGTATTGCTTACAAAGCAAGGCGACAGTTATCGCTACCTAACGCCAGAATTAGTAAAGTTATATTTCTCTGAACCAGCTAATCTCGATAACGAAGTGAATGAGTTTATTACCCAGGCTAGTTGGTTGCTATACCAAAAAGGAGAAATAGACACACAGGTGCTCAGCGTAGCACATGTAGAAAACCTACTTGTCAAACTTGACCGCGCAGTGACTTTATTTGAACAGCATGCATTAAAAAAAGTTAACCGCGTGTCTAATTTAGAGCTGTTATGTTGGCTACTGGCCGTGGTGTTACTGCTTATTGAGCTAAGGTTTGTGTTTATGCCTATGGAAAAAGAGGTAGAGCGCACTTTGGTCGCTCTTCAAAAACAAAAAGACTTTGTAGCGCAAATGAGCCAAAACAAAGAGCACTTTATTGCTAGAGCAAGTCACGAGTTTAGAACCCCGTTGCAAGGCTTAATTACATCGATAGATGAGCTCACCATCAATGCCGACCAACAAAATATTAAAACGCAAGCTAGCTATTGCGCTCTCAGACTTTTATCTATGTTAGATGAGCTACAAGATTTACAAGCACTCAGCACGGGTAAGTGGGCGCCAATTCTTAAAAACGAAAACCTTCTAGAGTCAATAAACAAAGTGGTGTTAGCGTATGAATACGCAGCGCAGCAAAAAGGGCTTAAGTTAATTACTCATTTTGATGATTCCCTTAATTGTTTTTGCAAGTTAGATCATCAGCGCTTACAGCATGTATTAACCGAGCTAATTAGCAACGCTATTAAGTTTACGCAGAAGGGGAAAGTTGAAGTTACAGCACACATGCAAAGCTCGCAGTTACATTTAACAGTCAGCGATAGTGGGTGTGGTTTTGCTAATGAAATAACCGAACTGGAGTTTGATTCATTTAAGCAAACTAACCACTTTCAAGGATTAAGAACGGGATTAACACGGGCGCAGTATGTTGTTAAAGCCCTTCATGGCACGCTCGCATTTAAAAACAATGCAATGCACGGTGCACACGTTACGCTCAATTTACCAATTGAAATTACCAATAAACAAACAGAAAAAGGGGTCGAAAAAAAGCTTTTTTGCCTTGTAGTTGAGGACAACGAATTAAATACCTTGTTACTTACACGTATTTTGAAAACGTTAGGCGTGGATTATGAATGCGTTGTAAATGGCCTAGAAGCCTGTGAAAAGGTATCTAAAACTGACTATGATGTGGTTTTTATGGACTTAAACATGCCGATAATGGATGGCTTTGAAGCAACTAAAAAAATACGCAAAGAGCTAAATAAAACTATGCCCATCATAGTGGTTACCGCAAATACCTCAGCCGAAGACATGGACTTAATTTATGAATATGGCGCGAGTGAGCATATTCATAAACCCATAAGTAAGCAGGCAGTGGCTGATGCATTGGTAAATGTTTGCATAGCTAATGAAATAAATTAATACGCAATTAAATACGCTTGCTAAAGTAATTTACTATACGTTAAGTTGTTTATTTAGCTTATGGTGAAGGCAGTATTGTGCAAAGTATTGTATTTGAACAGTTTAGTGGTTATTTACAGGGGCAAGGTAAAAGCCGCTACACAATTAATGACTTAAGTTGGCAAGTGAATGCCGGCGAGCACTGGCTATTATTAGGGGCTAATGGCGCAGGTAAATCGGCATTGAGCGCCGCATTAACGGGAGGGGCTAAGCAGCAAAGTGGTACTTTTAAGAGTACATTTAATAACACGCAGCTTGTGTCATCTGATGTGCAAAAGCAGTTAATCAAGCATGAAATTGAACATGAACACCACAGCTTAGTAAAAGATTTTATTTTTCCTCAAAATGCTAGTTACAACCGTGAGCTACGCATAAAGCTAATAGATGCTTTTAATTACAGCGCCCTTTTAAAGAGGAATTTTAGAGATCTCTCTACCGGCGAAACCCGTAAACTCCTTCTTATAAATGCGTTGAGTAGTGATGCTGATTTAGTGGTGCTAGATGAGCCATATGACGGCTTAGATAAACATTCGTGTGAGGTGCTAAACACTTTATTAGAAACACTTAGCTCAACAATTAACTTTGTATTTGTGTTAAATAGGCTTGATGAAATTCCGCCCTTTATTACTCACTACGCATATGTAAATCAGGGGCAGTTGCAGCAAGTACTCAATAAGCCAACTGCAGAGCAGCGTGCTGATTTGCTCAAGCTACTGCATTTAACTCATACCACTTTAGAAATACCTCAACCAGATGACTCCCAAGCTCGAGCAGAGTATACCGCCGATACATTGGTTAAGCTTACTAATGCTAAGGTTAGCTACGCTGGGGTTAATATATTTAAAAACCTCACTTGGCAAATTAATAAACATCAACACTGGCAATTAAGTGGTAAAAATGGCTCAGGTAAAACCTGCTTATTAAATTTAATAACCGGCGATAACCCTCAATGCTATAGCAACGATATTGAAGTATTTGGATTTAAACGTGGTACGGGTGAAAGTATTTGGGATATAAAACAGCATATTGGCTTTATATCAAATGCGCTGCATATGGATTATCGAGTAAGTATTTCAGCGCTTAATACGGTTATTTCTGGATTTTTTGACAGCATTGGCTTATATCAAAAGCCAACAGAGTCACAGGTAAATACAGCTAAGCAATGGTTAGCGCTGATTGGATTAAGCGATAAACAAAATAGCCCATTTACGCAACTTTCGTATGGCGATCAGCGCATGCTATTAATTGTGCGCGCCATGATAAAACACCCCACGTTACTTATTTTAGATGAGCCTTGCCTAGGGCTTGATGAAGCAAATAGGCAGCGGGTGTTAGTATTAATCGAGAAAGTGTGTGCCGCCAAAACAAGTACTGTGATTTACGTGAATCACCATGCGGCAGACAAAATTAAAGGAATAGAGAATTACTTAAAAATGGAAGATTTTAATTAAAGGCTGGGCTTATTATGCCCAACCTTTAGCATCACTTTATAGGCGAGTAATAGTAAAGCCTGCATCAGTTAACTGTTTTATTAAACCGTGTTGCTCTGGCAAGTGAAGTGCACCTACCGCAATAAAGAGTTTTTCGTTAGCCAAGCGAGGCACTAATTGCTCCACCCATTTATCATTACGGTTTACTAGCATTACTTGCTCGCTTATTTCACCATAATTACTATCGTCAAAACTCATGTTGTAGTACTCGGTAAGGGTTTCCATATCACCATTTTTCCACGCGTTTACGAGCTTGATAAAGTAGGTGTTAATATCGGCAAGCTGCTCAAAGGTTTCTTCAATCATTTCGTTGCTTAATAGCGCCATACCATCAAACATTTGCAGTTGCTGCTCTAGCGTTTCTAACTCTCCAATCGTGATATTTTGCTTTTTAGCGTAAGCAAGTACTTGCTTGTCTATGCCTGTTTGGTCGGAAAACCCTGCATTTTGAAATTCAATTTGCATCATGGTTACCATTACAGCCCAAGGCTTTAGGCCATTAAACATAGCTATATCAATCGATTTTTTAGCAAAGTACTCTTTAAGCTTATTGTAGTTTTGTTTTGATAGTTCTGTTTGTAATGTTTTGCCATCTTTAAGCATCATAAAGGGCATTGAACGCTGCTGCATTTGCAGTGGTGTGAGTTTACTAATATCTACTTCAACAATAACTTGCTCGCTTTGATCTATAGCTTTCGTTATTTTTTCTGGTAAACCTTTCATGCTTGCGTCACCCACATGAACCGTGCCAAACAAGTAAGAGCTAGTACCGTTTTTTTCTACTTTGAACAGTGCCGGCGCTGCGACACTATTAAAACTAGTTGTAATAAAAAGTGTCAGTATAAAAAACTGAGTAATTCGAGTGAGGGCTTGCATGGTTTGTCCTTAATCTAATTGAGTTGCCTAAATACTAACCTAAATTTACTTTATGGGTAGTGTTAAATTAAATGTAAGGGTATTACTTTTGTTATTTTGAGCATTAACTTTAAAGCCATTTAAATTGCATAAGCTTAGCACTATAGAAAGGCCTAAACCGTGCCGCTGATTATTAGTTCGTGAAGAATCGAGTTGATACAGTGGATCGAAAATAGCACTTAGCTCTTCATCGCTAAGTGGCCTGTCTATTTTATTACTTATTGAAATTGTTACACTATGCTCACTTTCGGTGGCATCTATAGTAATAGCTTGATCAGTTATACCGTAAAATAATGCATTGTCTATAAGGTTACATAAAATAGTATTTAAGCTAAATTCATCTGCAAAAATAGTTAGTTTATCATTGAGCATATTAGTAATACGCTCAGAAATATTTAGATGCTTAAAAGCGAGTTCTTCGATAACTTGCTTAGTTAAGTGCTTTAAAATGATGTTTTGTTTATTAAGCTCAATAGCGCTGCTGCTAGAGCGCTGTAATAACAGTAAATTATTTACAATAATCTTCATTCGCTGAGATATATTAAGTACGTCGCTGGTATATGTATCGCTAATGCGTTTATCGTTAGGATAGCGAAGCGCTACTTCAGAGAGACTAATGAGCTCGGCAATAGGGGTTTTTAGTTCGTGTGCGATATCGTTAGTTAGGCGCTTTTCACTGCTATAGAGCTTTTGATTTACAGTTATAAACTTATTAAGTTCGTTACGTATAGGCTCTAACTCTTCTACCTTTATGTCGCTTTCTATTGTTTGTGCAACGCCTGTAATATCAAGTATTTTTATTTGTTCGTTTAAATTATTAAGAGGGAATAGACCTTTATTTACAATGCGAGTAACCAAGTAGCGCACGCCAAATACACCAAATATACACGTTAAAATAAATACAACATCTATAATTATGAGCACTTTATTTAGTTCATCAGTAGGGGCTGCTATTGCAAGTGTCATGCGGTTGAATACGTCTAAGCCCGTAGTGCTTCTATCACCTTTTTGTGCAATAAAATGACTTATAAGTGCACGGCCATCATGTCCGTTAGGAAGATCAATATCGATTATTTTGGATTCATTTATTGGCATGTCTAAAAAAGGTAAGTTTGCGCCTGGAAATAAGTCGAGTGAATCAGAACGTTCAAATATCGCTTCTCCATGCCAGAGCTGATAAAACTCACTGGCTTGTGTTTGTTCATATTCAGACATGAACTCGCCAGCAAAATCAAACTCTACATTGCCATTATCATCTTCTACCAATGTTTTTAAGTAATTTGCTTTATTTGTGAGCGACTGATTAAACTGATCTTCCACCCAAGTATCCACACTTATATCAACGGTTAAAAATATTGTGAATAAAATAACCGAGATCACGGCGCTAATATTATTAACGAGTTTACGTTTTATTGAGTGACTTTTATTTTGTTGTTGCGACATAGCCAAATCCACGTTTATTTTTTATTGGAAGCTCGCCATCAAACTGCCTTACTTTTTTACGTATGGTTGATATGTGTGCTTCAAGCGCATTTTTTGAAAGCATATCGAATTGCCCCACAACAGCTTCGCTTATAAGCTCTAAGCCTAAAACTCGTTCAGGTGAATTAAACAAGCATTCGATTATTTTGTACTCATTGCGGGTAAGCTCAATAGGGTGGTGCTTATACATGAGAGTTTTTAACGATAGATCTAAAATACAATCGCCAACAGTGAGCATATTTTGTTGATTTTGTAGAGCGCCTCTACGAAGTAGAGCCAAAACCCGTGCATGAAGCTCTTCAAACGAAAACGGCTTTGTAAGGTAATCGTCCGCACCTTTCATAAGGCCGTTTATGCGATCTTGTGCTTCGCTTTTAGCAGATAAAATAAGCACGCGGCTTTGGCTATTACTGCTGCGTAGTGCTTGTAAAATACTCATGCCATCAACACTCGGTAGCATTAAATCAAGCACGAGGAGGTCGTAATTTCCACTCAGTGCCATACTCAAGCCTTCTGAGCCATCACCGGTTTCATCTACGGTAAAACCTAGGTTACTAAGGCCTACTTGCAAACTGCGCCTTAGTGCTTCGGAGTCTTCAATTATGAGGATTTTCATGTTTGCTCGGTTTATAAAAATAGCCTTGTTACTTTAACAAGGCTTTATAATCAAGTCACTTTGTTAATGATACCAGCCGTTTGTATAAGCTAGGTTGCCTAAGTTGGCATGGGCGAGGGCTTTTTTAATCAGTTGCTCATCGTTTTCACATGGCACAAGCTTGTTATTACTGTATGTATAGGTGGTTGCTGGTTTTTGTGGTTGTAACACCACCACTTTATTACCGTGCATATAAGCAAAGTTTTTGTCGTATTGCATCATAGCACGTTGTTTGTTATCGCTAATTGGCTTTGATAAATCATGCCCTATCATTGGGTGTTCGCCACTTGCACCAATTAAAGAGAGTAAAGTTACGGGAATATCGAGTTGGCTGGCTAGTTGGTCATCGCGTTTGTGAGCTATACCTTTGCCAAAAATAACAGCTGGAATTCTAAAGTGATCAACCGGGACCAAATTAGAGCCCGATACTCGCGAGTCGTGATCGGCAATAACAATAAATACGGTGTTGTCCCAGTAACTTGATTTTTTAGCTTTTTCGATAAATGTACCTAGTGCATAATCGGCATATTTTGCAGCATTATTTCGGGTTTGCTTTTGTTTGTCGTACAGCGTTATTTTGTTATCTGGAAAATCATAGGGACTGTGATTAGAGCTTGAAAATATAAGGCTAAAAAAGGGTTTATTCTGTTTTTCAAGTTTAGTGAGCTCGAGATCGGCTTGATCATATAAGTCTTCGTCTGATGCGCCCCATGAACCATTAAAGTCTATTTTATTAAAGTTATTCGTATCTACAATATCTTTAAAACCATTACCTAAAAAGAAGCTTCGCATGTTATCAAAATGGCTTTCGCCACCATAAATAAACTGGGTGTTGTAATTTTTCTTAGCTAAAAAATCAGCAATGGTAAAAAAATTATGTTGTGATTTATCAAGCTTAACGACCGCACGCGAAGGTGTGGGTGTAAATCCTGTAATTACCGCCTCAATTCCTCGCACCGAGCGCGTACCTGTGGCGTATAAATTGTCAAACCCCCAGCCTTGTTTATAAAGGGCATCAATATTAGGTGTAAGCGGTAAACCGCCAAGTGTACCTACGTAACGGGCACCTAAACTTTCTTGTAAAATAATGACTAGATTTTTTGGTTTGCCTGTATTGCTTGCTGCATGAAATGTTTTTGTTGGTGCGGTTAAGTCACTAAATGCGGCTTGTGTATTTTGCATATTATTACGCACAATACTAAGTAGCTCATTTGTAGGCATTTTCCCGTAATAGTCTTGGCTTGATTGCTCGTTAGAGAGTTGTTTGAGCGCAAATACGACGCTATAAAGTGAGTTCAGAGTTAAATCGTTAAGTAAGTGATCGGTAGAAAACGAGACCATAGCTGGGTTTAGCGGCCTATGCCCTAATGAATTACGCGCGCCTAAAATAGTCAAACATACTAAAACTAATGCTAAAATTGATTGATTTAGCCTCGTTAGTGATGATTTTCTTTGCCATTGATGACTAAATACTTTACTTGCAAACTTACAGCTTAAAACAAGTGTTATAACAACAATCACTACGTCTAGCTTATAGCCTGAAAAAATCATTTTTGAGATTTCTTTAGGGTAAATTAAATACTCTATAAATAAGCGGTTTGGGCGCAAATCGTATTCGTTTATAAACGTAGGAGTAATCACTTCAAAAAAAACGAGTAAAGCAGACATCGCTACTAAGTAAATTTTAATGAGGCCGCATACTTTGTTTTGCCAATTTATGCTTTGCATAACTAAAGTCAGTAGTAATGCAGGCATAATAATGTAGCTTAAAGTCGCTATATCTACTATTAGGCCACCTATAAATATAGAAAGCCATGCATGCGATCCAAATACACGCTCACCTTGCCATACGCTCAACCCAAAACGGGCAAGAGTTAAAAAACTCAGAGCTAAAATAGTAAATACAACAAGAATCCACACAGGGCCAAATACTTGCTTGACTTTAGAATTATTACTTTTAAGCGTTAAGCCCATAATACAGCCCACCAAATAAGAGCTGTAATTAGCATGGCTATAAACACACTGGCTGAGGCAATATCTTTAGCGAGCCCCGAAAGCTCATTATATTCGCTGCCAATTCTATCAACCACAACCTCAACGGCTGTATTTACCAGCTCAGCAAACAATACAAAAAGCAGGCTGGCTATCAGTAATAACTTGTCGCTTAATGCAATGTCTTGTAACCACACAAACACTCCAAGTAACGAAAACAGTGCTAGCTCTTGTTGAAACGCCGCTTCAAATCGACTCATCCATTTTAAGCCGTTAAAAGAATGGTTTAAGGTAAAAATAAGGCGCATTAAGCCTTGGCGTTTTATAACGGTTTTATTGCTCATAGTTTTATTTCGCTTGTTGTTTGGCAGTGAGCAAGTAAATCAAGGGATGCCTGATATGTTTTGCTTTTAATGCCAATTAAATTTAAAAGGGTGTGGAAAATATTGTTGTGTGAGCGTGCAGCTCGGGTGTCTAAATTAGCTAAACAGGCATTCGTAATGCGCTGATTATGCTCATCAGCCCACATATAAAGAGGAACGTGCGTTTGTGTGCTAGGTGCAAAGCTATACGGAAAACCATGTAAATAAGCCCCAGCTTCGCCAAGTGATTCACCATGATCAGAGACATATAAAAACTGCTTATCTATGTTTTTTGGCAGCGCTTTTAACTGCTCAATTACCTGGGCGTTAACAAAGTCGCTGTACGCAATTGTGTTGTCGTAGGTATTAACTAATTCATCGAGTGAGCAGTTTTGAATGTCGCTTCTGTCGCACGTGGGCTTAAATTGCTTAAATTTATCTGGGTAGCGCTTAAAGTAGGTGGGTCCGTGTGAGCCCATCATATGCAGGACGATCACGGTGTTAGCTTGGCTTAAATTAGCTAGTTTACGTTTAAGTGGAGCAATAAGTGCTTCATCAAAACAATATTTCCCATCACAAAGCGCTGATGCAGTGGTTGAGATATCAATGTTAACAACACGGGTGCATACGTTTTTACAGCCGCTGTTGTTATCAACCCACAGCACATCGCTGCCAGCTTGTTGTGCAAGGTCAATCAGGTTTTGTTGGTTATCGGCCGTTAATCGATCGAAGTTATCATGTGTTTGCAGCGAAAACATACACGGCACAGACACCGCTGTTGCCGTACCGCATGATGCGACATTATTAAAATACGTTACATTATGCTTTTGTGTATAGGGATTGGTGTTGCGTTTATATCCCTGGTAAGCAAAGTTGTCTGCTCGTGCGGTTTCGCCAACAACTATAACTGTTACGCTGGGAATCGTCGGCTCAATTAGGGTAGGTGCTGCATCTATACTTTTAAATTTTATATTGGAGTACAACAGTTGATCGCGCATATATTTATAACCGCTAGAGAGGTACTGAAATGGAATGATTTCTTTTTTCAAAATGCGATTATTACGGCCAGTGGCTGCGTAGTCGGCGTAAAAGTTCACAACAACTAAAGTAATTAATAAGCAGCACGCTAGAATAAGCTTTATACGGCTAATCGCTTCTTGGTGGGGGCGAGTGAAATGTATTTTCACTTTGCTTAATATAAAAACAGGTAACGCACAAAATAGCAGTAAAAAGCCTATGAGCTGCGGGTTTAAATAGCTCAACGCTTCGCTTGAATCTGTTTCGAACGTGTTTTGAATCATTGAATAGTCAAACACGACGCCGTAATTTAATGAGCCATAAAGTACAGCGCTTGAAATTATCAGTAATAGGTAATTTATGGGTTTTAGTAACCACCTAACCGATACAATCGAAAAGAAAATAATTAAAAGACATAACAATAGCAGCGGGACTGAAAATAAAAACAGCCATGAAAAAGACGCAAGTGAGGTAATGGCGCTAAACGAACCTTGAATAAAAGGAATGTTTATAACTAAACAGTAATAACAAGCAATCATTACTACAAAGGTGTTTGCACTACAGTGAATATAAAACCGTTTACTACGATTTGGCTTTTTTTGTACGGGTGTATGGTTAAGTGCGTTCATATTTAGGCTCGTTTAAAATAACAACGCCATGCTATGCAACAACACTTAAGAATTGCTTAAGAGAACCTACGCATTCCCTGAAGAGAATAAATAAATTTTATTTGTAAAAAAACCTCAAAAATTAATCAAACCATAAATGAGAGATTTAAGAATAGTGAATTTCTAAGCTTGAAATTTAAGCATAAAAAATTCTTTAAATAGATTTGTGATGAATTTAAAAACCACTTAATTTGAATTTTAGCGTTTTTTTTGAATTAAGTTTGGTGTTGACTTACTCGCCTCAGCGCGGTACAAATACAAATACAGAGCGAAGATTATTACTTCGTAACAAATGAACACATTTTGGTATTAATTACATGCTTACAAATGCACTTAACCTAGTCCTGATTATTATCGTGGTGATTATTCCCGCGAGGGCTTCGTAGTGCTATAAACTTAAGCATTAAAAAGCCCTCCGCACCTAATCGTTCGGAGGGCTTTTTAGTTTTAAGCACAAAGTTTTAAAGATTTTAGCTATAAGTTTTAAGTAAGCAGGTAATTGGGTTGTCACTGAGGAATGAGGATTAATTAATGACAGGCGCAGAACTAACAATCGATTTATTAGCCAAGCACGGCGTAAATGAGGTATTTGGCTACCCTGGCGGAGCTATTATGCCCATTTATGATGCGCTGTATGGCGCGCCTGTAAAGCATTACCTTACTCGTCACGAGCAAGGTGCTGGCTTTGCCGCAGTGGGTTATGCCCGCAGCACAGGCAAATTAGGTGTTTGTTTTGCTACCTCAGGCCCAGGTGCTACTAACTTAATAACCGCACTTGCCGATGCGATGATGGACTCAGTACCATTGTTAGCAATTACCGGCCAAGTTCCCACTGCCGCTATTGGCTCAGATGCATTTCAAGAAGTCGATGTACTAGGTATGTCACTATCGTGTACAAAACACAGCTATATGGTAGAGCGCCCAGAAGACTTAGCCGAAGTACTGCAAGAAGCGATGCACTTAGCGCAAAGTGGTCGACCAGGCCCAGTGCTTGTAGATATTCCAAAAGATATTCAAATGGCGCAAGTGCCTTTTAAACCGTGGTTAGCCGCTGATGAATATTTACCCCAGCTAGATCTAAACCAAGTGGCCATTGCAAATCAGCTATTAAGTGAGGCAAAGCAGCCTGTCGCGTATGTAGGTGGTGGCGTGCAAGCCGCTGATGCGCAAAATGAGTTAATGCAGTTTTTAAATAAAACACAAATGCCAGCGGTATCAACATTAAAAGCGTTAGGCAGTGTATTACCTGATTACGAACATTACTTAGGAATGCTGGGCATGCACGGCACACAAGCAGCTAATATAGCAGTACAAGAGTGTGATGTGCTTGTATGTATAGGCGCGCGCTTTGATGACCGCGTAACCGGTAACTTAGCTAAATTTGCTGCCAAAGCAAAAGTAATCCACTTAGACATTGATGCGGCCGAAGTAGGTAAACGCAAACCCGCTAAAGCGTCTTTAGTTGCTGATTTAAAAACCTCATTACCCGCACTTGAGTGTGTTGCAACACCTAAAGCATGGTGCGATACAAATAAACTCATGAGCGAAAAGCATGCATGGCGTTACGACTACCCAGGCGAAAAAGTATTTGCCCCGTATTTATTGAACCAATTAAGCCAGCATATGCCAAAAACTGGCGTAGTGTGCTGCGACGTGGGCCAGCACCAAATGTGGGTAGCGCAACACATGAAATTTAACCACCCAAGCAATCATTTAAGTAGTGGTGGCGCAGGTACTATGGGCTTTGGCTTACCAGCGGCTATTGGCGCGCAAGTAGCACGCCCAGATGATTTTGTAATAACGGTGTCGGGGGATGGCTCAATCATGATGAATATTCAAGAGCTTGCCACTATTCGCCGTAATAATTTACCGGTAAAAATACTCATATTAGATAACCAACGCTTAGGTATGGTTCGTCAATGGCAGGAGCTGTTTTTTGAAGGTCGTTACTCGGAAACAAACCTGTCAGATAACCCTGATTTTGTTCAATTAGCCGCAGTATTTGGTATTCCTGGGCAAACGATCACCAAAGCCAACGAAGTTGACGATGCAATAACAGCATTAGTTAATAGCAAGGGCCCGTATATTTTACATGCCTGTATAGACGATAAAGAAAACGTATGGCCGCTTGTACCACCTGGGGCTGCAAATGACGAAATGATTACGGAGAAAGCACAATGAAACACAGCTTAACGATTGCACTTAAAAATCAAAGTATTGCGGTGGAGCGCTTTTTACGTGTTGTGCGTCACCGTGGTTTTGACCTTACGCATTTTCAGCTTAATACAGATGAAGCTCATTATACGATAGCAATGACGGTCGATAGCGATAAGCCGATTCATCTATTAACCAACCAGCTAAACAAGTTGGTAGACGTGAAAGAAATCAGCTTAGAAAATTTACAGCAACAAGCAGTGTAACTGCCAACGAAACACATTTACGCGTTACTGAGTATAACCTTCAGTAACTCAACAATTTTTAGAATGAGGAATGCCTGCTTACACAGCGGCAAAACAGAGGTAACTATGGCTAAATTAAGAAGTGCAACAACAACTGAAGGACGTAAACGCGCAGGCGCACGTGCATTATGGCGCGCAACAGGCATGACCGACACCGACTTTGGTAAACCTATTATTGCTGTAGTTAACTCGTTTACGCAATTTGTGCCCGGGCACGTACACCTTAATCAGCTTAGTGAGCTAATGGCTGAAACCATCACCCAAGCGGGCGGTGTACCAAAAGAATTTAACACCATCGCCATTGATGATGGTATCGCAATGGGCCATGGTGGCATGCTTTACTCTCTGCCTTCACGCGATTTAATTGCCGACTCGGTTGAGTACATGGTTAACGGCCACTGCGCCGATGCAATGATCTGTATTTCTAACTGTGACAAAATCACCCCAGGGATGATGCTTGCAGCGCTACGCTTAAATATACCGGTTATTTTTGTATCGGGCGGCCCAATGGAAGCAGGTAAAACAAAGCTTGCTAACATCGATATTAAACTCGACTTAGTTGATGCCATGGTTAAAGGCGCTGATGAAACAGTCAGTGATGCCGATTCAGAGCAAGTAGAGCGCTCTGCGTGTCCTACCTGCGGCTCATGTTCAGGTATGTTTACTGCCAACTCAATGAACTGTTTATTAGAAGCTATTGGTCTTGCGCTACCGGGTAACGGTACAACGCTTGCAACCCACAAAGATCGTAAGCAGCTTTATGTAGAAGCGGGCGCCCGTATTGTTGATTTATGCCGCGAGTACTATCAAAAAGACAATCACGACGTACTACCACGCGCAATTGCAAACAAAACAGCCTTTATGAACTCTATGGTGGTTGATATTGCCATGGGTGGTTCATCTAATACCGTATTGCACTTATTAGCAGCGGCACAAGAAGCCGGTGTAGATTTTGATATGTCGCACATTGACGAGCTATCTCGCAAAACGCCGTTTTTATGTAAAGTGGCGCCTGCTACAGCGCAATACCATATTGAAGATGTGCACCGCGCTGGTGGCATGATGGCAATAGTACGTGAGCTTGGCAAAGCTGGTTTAGTTGATTTATCAGTAAACCATGTTGCAGGTATGACAATGGGTGAGCTTGTTAAAAAATGGGATGCTACGGATCCAAACAACGAAGCTGCACAAAAGTTTTATCGTGCAGGTCCTGCTGGTATTCGCACGACCAAAGCGATGAGCCAAGAGTGTCGTTGGGATGAAGGTGATAATGATCGTGAGAATGGCTGTATTCGCAGTGTTGAACACGCCTTTAGGCAAGATGGCGGCTTAGCTGTACTTTCAGGAAATTTAGCAGTTGATGGTTGTATTGTTAAAAGTGCAGGTGTTGTTGACGAAATGCTTCATTTTGAAGGCACCGCTGTGGTTTATGAGTCACAAGATGAATCAGTAGAAGGCATTTTAAACGATGAAGTTAAAGCCGGTGATGTCGTGGTTATTCGTTACGAAGGTCCTAAAGGGGGCCCTGGCATGCAAGAAATGCTTTACCCAACTAGCTACTTAAAATCAAAAGGCCTTGCTGAAAAATGTGCCTTGATCACCGATGGCCGTTTCTCGGGCGGCACCTCTGGTTTATCAATCGGGCACGTATCGCCAGAGGCGGCAAGTGGCGGCGCTATTGCATATGTTGAAAATGGCGACAAAATTATCATTGATATTGCTTCACGTGAGATTACCCTTGCATTAAGTGATGAAGAGCTGGAAGCGCGAAAACAAAAGCAATTAGCACGTGGCAAACAAGCGTATAAGCCGCTTGATCGTGACCGCTATGTATCATCGGCATTAAAAGCGTATGCATTACTTGCAACCAGTGCAGATAAAGGCGCAGTACGTGATTTAGCCAAACTGGAGGAGCTTAGCTAATTATGGTTTCTCAAGAGCTCGATTATTTTCGCGCTATTATTCAAGCCAATATGGAACCGCTCGCTAAAGTAACTGAGGTGAGCGAAATGCGCGACCTCAGTGATAAATTAGGCAACCATGTTTGGTTAAAGCGTGAAGATCAACAGCCTGTGTATTCGTTTAAGTTACGTGGTGCTTATAATAAATTAAACAAGTTACCTAAAGGGTCCGTGGTTATTACGGCATCTGCGGGTAACCATGCGCAAGGTGTGGCGCTTAGTGCTTCACATCTTGGCCATAAAGCCACTATTGTTATGCCTGTTACTACGCCTGAAATAAAAGTTAGTGCGGTACGTGCACTGGGCGGTGAAGTGGTTTTACATGGCCATCATTTTGATGCAGCAAAAGCACATGCTCTTGAATTAACAGAGCAACGTAATGGTGTATTTGTACCGCCTTTTGATGACCCTGACGTAATTGTGGGGCAAGGCACAGTGGCTCGCGAGCTTATGCAGCAACTCAATGAGCTTGATGCGGTATTTATCCCTGTTGGCGGTGGTGGTTTACTAGCTGGCATGGCGGTTTATATCAAATCATTACGTCCCGATATAAAAGTGATTGGCGTAGAAGCCGACGAAAGCGCGTGTTTACAAGCTGCGCTTAAAGCGGGCGAGCCAGTAGAGCTTGACCGTGTTGGCAGTTTTGCCGATGGCGTAGCGGTTAAAATTATTGGCAGTGAAACATTTCGCCTAGCGCAAAAATTTTGCGATGAAGTTGTAACTGTCAGTGGCGATGAAATTTGTGCCGCCATGCAAGATATTTTTGTCTCTACTCGCGCAATTTCGGAGCCTTCAGGTGCGCTTGCCACCGCAGGGCTTAAAAAATGGAGCCAACAATCTGGCCTAAAAGGGCTGCATTTAGCAGCGGTGCTTTCGGGAGCTAACTTAAACTTTGACCGCTTACGTTATGTTGCAGAGCGCACCGCGCTTGGTGAAAAAAACGAAGCGTTACTTGCGGTAACCATTAAAGAAGAAAAAGGCAGCTTTAAGCAGTTTTGCACCTCTTTAGGGGGCCGTGCTATTACTGAGTTTAACTACCGTTATGCAGGCCCTGGTGAAGCGCAAATATTTGTGGGTATAGCCCTGCGCCAAGGTGAGCAAGAACTCAGCGAGCTAAAACAAGACCTAACTAACAACGACTACCCATTTTGCGATTTATCAGATAATGAGCTCGCAAAATTACATGTACGTTATATGGTAGGGGGCAAAGCACCTGAGCAGTTGCACGAAAGGTTATTACGGTTTGAATTTCCAGAATACCCAGGCGCTCTAGCACGCTTTTTAGATACCCTAGGTAGCAATTGGAATATTACTTTGTTCCATTACCGTAATCATGGGGGGTCTATCGGAAATGTACTGGCGGGCTTTGCGATTGAGCCTAGCCAATTTGAGATGTTTAACGAGCACTTAAACCGCTTAGGTTACAGTGTGCAAGACGAAACACATAACCCGTGTTTTACGCAGTTTTTAACCTCTCAGCCAAACAGCTCAAACGTTGATAACGTAGCCTCAGCTTAAGGCTTCATAAGCAAGTATGCGCCTTTGCATGCTTGCTTTATTGTGTGTTTTAAATATAGTTACACCTAATGACTACTATTTGGAACACTCAGTTGCTTATTAAAGGATTAATACTTGCAAGCTTGCTTTTTTGCAGCCAGCTAATGGCTCAAGAATCAGTCACTTTACAACTTAAATGGACCCACCAATTTCAGTTTGCTGGCTATTACATGGCTCAGCAAAAAGGCTACTACAGAGACGCCGGACTTAATGTGACCATACGCGAAGCCAATCCTAAAATGCCTGATACTTTTACTCCTGTAGCAACCGGAGAAGCTCAGTTTGGGGTGGCGCATTCGGGGATTTTACAACAAAGAGTAAACGGCCAACCGCTTGTTGCAATGGCGGCTATTTTGCAGTTTTCCCCGTACTGTTGGATGGTAAAAGACAGCTCTGATATTTTTCACCCTCGCGATTTTACCGCTAAACGTATTACCGAAGTAAGTAAAAAAGACAGTACCGAGTTGTTAGTCATGCTAAAACGCAGCGGCATTGACACAACTACTTTAGACGTTTTTGAAGGCGATGAGCCTGCACTGCAAGCGTGGCAAGAAAACAAACTTGATGCAATGCAAGTGTATATTACAACTCAGCCCTATTTAATGACTCAGCAAGGGGTATCGCATCGCCTTATATGCCCACAGCGTTATGGTATGGATGTATACGGTGATGTGTTATTTACCAGCGAATCAATGCTTAAAAAGCACCCGCAAACGGTTGAAAAGTTTTATCAAGCGAGTTTAAAAGGTTGGCGTTATGCCTTAATGAATATGGATGAAGCCATAGCTATTACTCAGCAAGTGTATGCGCCAAATAAAAGTTTTCATCAGCTAGCCTACGAGGCCGAAGTATTGAAAGACTACATATTGCCGCCGACGACTCAATTAGGGAATATGTCAATGGCCAAATGGCGCTTAATTGCAGATTATTATGGTATTAAGCAAACCCAATTTGACGAGCACAAAGCGAGGTTTGTGTATAAATACCAAGAGCCGGAGCAATTACAACTGTCGTGGATGCTAATAGCCGCTTTCATTGTAAGTATTATTTCGATCCCCCTTTATTTGCGGTTAATCCTCGCAAAAAAATAACCGCTTAATGCAGCTCTGCGCAACTGGTATAATTAAACGTCTTTTTACTATTTTAAGTTGTTATGAACCTAGCTGAGCAGTTTGCAGCACTCGATGCAGTGCTAATGAATACCCGCGAATATTGGCAATGTACGGCATTTGATTTTGATGAATTACCGTGGCCTGAGCTTCAAGCGGCGTTACATAACTTATCAGATGAAGATGTTGCAAGGCTTGATAACGATCAGCAACAGCTTTATCAATTTTTTAGCCCATTTATTGCCGGGGTAGAGCAGCTACCTGAGCTGTGTAATTTACCAAAAAACCAGCAGCAACGCAGTGAATACCCGTTTTGGATAAGTAACGGTATTAAAGGGCGTAAGTTTGAGCAACTACAAGACTTTGTTTCAGCATTGCCTTTTACAACGCAACCTGTTTTAGAGTGGTGCGCGGGCAAAGGCCACTTAGGGCGTATGCTTGCTTATAACGGGGCGCAAAGTGTGCGAAGTGTTGAGCTACAAGCACACCTATGTGAGCAAGGAGAGCACAGTGCACGTAAGCAAGGTTTAGCGATGCAATTTAGCCAAGCAAATGTACTTGAAGATGATATAAGCCACTTTTTTAATACCGACACACATGCGGTGGCACTGCATGCATGTGGCGCACTGCACCAAACATTTATGCAACACGCCAGTGCCGCTAGGGTAAAACGTATTAGTTTTTCGCCGTGCTGTTATCACTTATTTACTGATAATAAGTACCATCCAATGAGTGAGCTTGCCTTTACCAGTAAGCTGAATTTAACACACCGCGATTTAAAGTTGGCGCTGCAAGAGACAGTTACAGCCCCTTCACGTGTGGCTAAAATACGAAAAACTGAGGTGGAATGGCGCTTAGGGTTTGACGCACTTCGAAAGTCAATTACTAATGAGCAGTTTTACGTAAGCGTGCCATCGGTTAATAAGGCGGTATTTTCTGACACATTTGCACAGTTTTGTGCTTGGGCGGGTGATAAAAAGTCTCTAATTATTCCTCAAGATACTGATTACGATAAGTTTTTACTAATAGGTAAGGCGCGTAAAAAAGTAACAGAGCGAATCGAACTGGTTCGACATGTGTTTAGAAGAGCAATAGAAGTTTGGCTTGTGCTCGATCGTGCTTTATATTTGCAACAGCAAGGTTATCACGTTTCAGTTAGCACCTTTTGCGAGAAACAGTTAACTCCTCGCAATATTTTAATTCTTGCAAACACCAACTAAAAAGGCGCTCATTATTTGTCTTTTTTGGGGTGTAATTCCTATCCCAATCTAAATAAGAGATGCAATGAGAAAGCTAAAAAATTTATTCGAAAACAACAAACGTTGGGCTGCACGTACAACCGAAGCCAACCCTGAGTTTTTTAAAATATTATCAATGCAACAAAACCCAGAGTATTTGTGGATTGGCTGCTCCGACTCGCGTGTTCCTGCAAACCAAATTGTTGATTTATTACCAGGTGAACTATTTGTACACCGCAATGTGGCTAATGTAGTGGTGCATACTGACCATAACTGTTTATCGGTAATGCAGTACGCGGTAGAGGTGCTTAAAGTAAAGCATATTATGGTGGTGGGACACTACGGCTGTGGCGGTGTACAAGCGGTATTAAATAACGCCAAATTTGGTTTTATTGATAATTGGTTACGCCATGTTGGCGATGTAAAAGAAAAACACTTAGCGCAGCTTAATGCAATGGGTGAGCAACAGCGTTTAAGTCGCTTAATTGAGTTAAACGTTATTGAACAAGTACGCAACGTGTGTAGAACAAACATAGTGCAAGATGCATGGGATAAAGGGCAAGAGCTCACGATTCATGGTTGGGTATATGGATTAGAGAACGGCCACTTACACGACTTATCATCGGTTGTAACCTGCGCCGATGAAGAAGCCGAGGTGTATAAAAAAGCCGTTGCACATGTACTCGCTAAAGCCGGTTGCGAGTAATTTAAGTAATGACTAAAACGGCGATAATCATAGGGGCAACAGGGGTTGTGGGGAGTGAGCTATTAACGCTTTTACTGCAAAGCCCTGCGTTTTGTAAAGTGGTTGCTATTACACGCCGTAAGCTAGACATTAAACATACTAAGCTCACTAATCATGTTATTGATTTTGATTGTTTAACTAACTACTGCGCGTTATTTAAAGGGGATGTGCTTTTTTCGTGTTTAGGCACAACTAAAAAGCAGGCTGGTTCAATCGCGGCGCAGCGTAAAGTTGATTTTGATTATCAGTTTATTGCGGCGCAAATGGCAGCAAACAATGCAGTGAGCCATTATTGCTTGGTGTCATCAAGTGGCGCTAATGCACACAGCATCAGCCCTTACTTAAAAATGAAAGGCGAGCTTGAGCAGCATATAAAAACGCTGGGCTTTGCAAAAGTAAGTATATTTCAGCCGTCTTTATTAATGGGTGAGCGAAGCGATACTCGTTTAGCTGAGCAAATAGGCGCATTTGTGTTACCTGTTATTACACAACTTCCTTTTTTAAAACGTTATAAACCTATTACGGGCAAGCAAGTGGCGCAAAAAATGTGTGCTGTGAGTTTGGCGCAGCAACAACCCCTGCAATACTATGTATTAGATGCATTGTTTAATGCATAGTGGATAAATGTTTAAGTTAAAAGCAAAAAAGCAGCCTTGGCTGCTTTTTTTTGGCTGAGTATACATACGTAAATACGTGCTACTCGGCGTTATTTTTAGCATTTAATTGTTGCTCTAGTAAAAAAACTTTTGCTTCAAGCTCCGTGAGTTTTTCACGAGTACGAATAAGTACTTGGCTTTGCACATCAAATTCTTCGCGGCTAACAAAGTCCATTTCAGCCAGCTTATTTTGTAAAACTTGTTTGGTTTTACCTTCGAGTGTATCTGCTAGGTTTTTTACACCTTGCGGCATGTTATTGGTGATTTGCTTAGCAATTTCTTCAAGTTTTGCTGGATTGATCATAATCGTCCCTTGCTTTTGCCCTAAAATGATAATGACTAATATTACCTTATACCTAAGGCATTTAATACATGATCACCATAATGGAATTAATTAATCTAATGGCTATGCCTGTATCTGTGGTTACGGTAAAATTAGCTGCCTTTTAAAACTCCATGGTCGTTATGAAACTCAATCCAAAACAAGATGAAGCAGTAAAATATATTAGTGGTCCGTGTTTAGTACTCGCGGGTGCAGGCTCAGGTAAAACGCGCGTAATCACTAACAAAATTGCTTATTTGGTGCAAAAGTGCGAGTACAAAGCACGTAATATTGCTGCGGTAACGTTTACGAATAAAGCGGCCAAAGAGATGCGCGAGCGTGTATTACAAACGCTTAATAAGCAAGAGGCGAAAGGGTTGTGGGTATCAACTTTTCATACCCTAGGGCTTGAAATAATTAAAAAAGAGCTAAAAACACTAGGCTTTAAAGAAGGTTTTTCACTGTTTGATGACCAAGATACTAACCAGCTGTTAGGTGAGCTAACCGAAGATGAGCTTAAAAAAGATAAAGACCTACTAAACCTACTTAAGATGCAAATAGGCAGCTGGAAAAATGAATTAATTTTGCCTGAGCAAGCCATACGCGAAGCACGTGATGCGCAAAAAGCGTTATTTGCGCAGCTTTACGCCCGTTATCAAAATCAGCTGCGAGCATATAACGCACTGGATTTTGACGATTTAATCATGATCCCCACTTTGTTACTTAGTAATAATGCCACCTCACGAGAGCGTTGGCAGCAACGATTTAGGTATTTGCTGGTGGACGAATACCAAGATACCAATACCAGCCAGTACCAGCTTGTTAAGTTATTAGTAGGCGAGCGAGCGCGTTTTACAGTGGTAGGGGATGACGACCAATCTATTTACTCATGGCGCGGAGCCCGTCCCCAAAACTTAGTGCTGCTAGGTAAAGATTACCCCGGACTTAGGCTTATAAAGCTTGAGCAAAATTACCGCAGTGCGCAGCGTATTTTAAAAGCTGCAAATATTTTAATTGCCAATAACCCGCACGATATCGAAAAGAAGCTATTTAGTGAGCTTGGTTACGGTGAGCCAATTAAAGTGATTGGCTGCCGGGATGAAGAGCACGAGTGCGAGCGTGTTGTAGCTGAAATAATTTCCCATAAATTTATGAAACGTACCAGCTATAAAGATTACGCTATTTTGTATCGCGGTAATCACCAAGCTCGTGGCTTTGAAAAGTCATTAATGAGCAACCGCATCCCTTATAAAATCAGCGGTGGTATGTCGTTTTTTTCGCGCTCAGAAATCAAAGATATTATGGCTTATTTACGCTTATTGGTTAACCAAGACGACGATAACGCATTTTTACGCATAGTTAATACACCGCGCCGTGAAATAGGCACCGTTACACTTGAAAAGCTAGGCACGCTTGCAAACGAAAAACACCAAAGCTTATTTGCCACTTGTTTTGATAACGACTTAGGCTACCGACTTAAAGGCCGTGGTTTAAATGCGCTTTCGGGGTTTGCACGATGGGTTGTTGAGCTTTCAGATAATGCAGTGCGTAGCGATACACTCGAAGCGGTAAAAGACTTAGTGCGTAATATTAATTACGAAGCGTATTTATATGAGTCATCGCCAAGTGCTAAAGCAGCTGAAATGCGTATGAAAAACGTCTCTGAGTTGTATCGTTGGATCACCGATATGCTCACCGGCGATGCCGATAACGAACCAATGACCTTACCAGAAGTGGTCAGCAAACTAACACTTCGCGATATGTTAGAGCGTAATGAGGAAGAAGATGAATCCGATGCGGTACAGTTACTTACTCTGCATGCATCCAAAGGCTTAGAGTATCCGTACGTATTTATGGTTGGTATGGAAGAGGGGTTACTGCCGCACCAAGTAAGTATTGACGAAGAAAACGTAGATGAAGAGCGCCGTTTAGCGTACGTAGGGATCACACGGGCCCAGCAAGAGCTGACCTTAACGTATGCAAAAATACGACGCCAGTTTGGTGAAACCTCGCAAACAGAGCTAAGTCGCTTTGTGCAAGAGTTACCACAAGATGACTTAGCGTTTGAAAACAAAAAAGCCCCTAGTTCGCAAGCTGAGCGCATGGAAAAAGGCCAAGCACGGGTCGCTAACTTAAGGGCGATGCTTAAAAAACCTAGTTAATAGATTGTGCGGTGTTCTCAGTAGCCTCTATTGACTGCGATAAGCCTTGCTGCTTTGCGACAAATAAACTCAGCCCGTACTTATCAAGCAAGGCCCTAAAGTTGAGTATAGAAGGGCCTTTGGCAATGACTTTTATGCCTTTAAGCTGAGTAATTGCCAGTACGCCTTGTAATTGCAAGTTAAAGCTTTCTTGTTGTAATACGCGTTTACTAAAGGTGGAGCTAAGGAGTATGTAATCGAAGTTAATGTCGGTCAGCGCATTTAACTCACAACGGTCTTTTGCAAAGTTATTTAAGCCAATACTGTAACCAAGCTGCGAGAGCTTTTTAAGGTTTTCTAGCTGAGTTGCACAGGCATAACGTATTTCTTGGTCGTCAAAGAGTAAACACAGTTGACTCTGTCCTTGCAGCTTACTTAATACCTCGGTAAATAAATTAAATTCAAGCGCTTCTAAAAGCAACCCTGAGCACGGCATCAATACCATGGCCACATTGGCCGCTAGGGCATGGGCGTAAGCGTGTTGCAATAGCTCTAATTCAACCTGTAGGTGTTGCTCTTTATCGGTTGCAAACTTTTTCAGCACTTCAAAACTGGTATAACCTAATACAGGGTGCTCACCAAATGCTTCAAACAATGACTCTGATTGCTGTTGCTCATCAAGGTTTATAATATCAGCACTTCTAAAGCTCATCGGAAGTGAATCAAGATGGTGCTGTGCTGGAGATTCTGCACTTGTTAGTGTCTGCGTTAATAATGGATGGAACAACTCATAGCGGTCGCGGCCGGCATTTTTAGCGTAATACATAGCGGCATCGGCATCGCGAATAATTTCATCGGTATGCTGATAACTCGAATTTGAGTACGTTATACCAATACTTGCACCACTTTGAACGCAGGTACCTTTACTGCAAAATGGCTTTTTCATTATATTAATAATGCGATCAGCCACATCTTCTGCTTGTTGAAGCTCTGTTAAGTGGGTAAGCAAAATGACAAATTCATCACCACCAAGGCGGGCGAGCAAGTCGTGCTCACGAATACAATGGGAAAATAAATCAGCCACACTTATTAAAAATTGATCGCCAGCATGGTGCCCTAGTTGATCGTTTATATCTTTAAATTTATCTAAATCAATAAATAAAACAGCAAAGTGGTGCTCAGGAAAGCGGTGGTAATGCTGCAATGTTTTTTCTAGCTGGGTTAAAAACAGGCTGCGATTAGGGAGGCCTGTTAATGAGTCATGATGTGCATCATGATAAAGCTGTTGTTCTACTTTTTTACGCTCATCAATTTGCATTTGTAAATGTAAGTTGGCCTGCTGCAACGCTTTTGTTTTTTCATTAACGCGATACTCTAACTCTTGGTGGCTAGATTTAAGTGCTTGCGTGGCTAACTTTGTTTGCAGAACTGTCGCAATTTGATGCGAAACAAATGTAATAAGTTCGCAGTCATCTTTACTAAAAATATGTTTATTATTATACGCTTGACATGCAATTAGGCCGATAACACCTTGCGATGTTTTAAGTGGTGCGCCTAGCCAGCTGGTGGCCATTTGTTCTTCTGGTATTGGGTTATTTCGCTGTACGTCACCACTTTCTAACAGCTCTTTAGCTCTACTTGGGTGAATAAGTTGGGTTTGCTCGCTACTAATAACTAGCTCACTATAACCTTTTGCAAACTTTCTAGGCTCGGTGTTGTCTTTAAATTCATCTACACAATATGGGAAGCTGATCCAGCCTGTTTCTTTGTTATAAAGTGCAATGTATAAGTTTTCTGCGTATGTAATGGTTTTTATTATTTGATGAATTTTTACATAGGCATCATCTAAGTTTTGCGCTTGCGTTGCCAACTCCGATATTTTAAACAGAATTTGTTGGCGTTGTAGTGCGCGTTTTCGTTGTTCAATTTCTAGGTTTAATGCCTCATTACTTTGTGTCAGTGCGCGGGTACGAATTTTTACTTCTGATTCGAGTAACTCTCTTTTTTTAACCCGCTCTATTGCTGTCGCTAAATATAAAGACATTACTTCGAGTAAGTGCACCTGCTGGCTGCTGTAGTCTTGCTGTTTGTCGTAACTTTGCGCAGCAAGCACACCAATAATATTTTGCTCTTGGTAGATAGGCACGCCTACCCAATGTTCTGCAGGTGAGCCAAGCGCTTTAAATAAGCCATTTTGAGCAGCGCTTTGCATTTCTTGCTTGGTAAAGCACGTGGTTTTGCCAAGTCTATAAACATAGCCTGTAGCGCCTTCTTCAAAACTATTATCCTGATTAAGGGCAACTGATATACCATCTTTTTCATCGCAAAAATAAGAAAGCTCAAGAGCATGAGTATATTGATTAGCAAGTACCACATAAAAGCTTTTACTAGGTAGGTATGCTTGTAAAATGTCATGGATTGCGGGGTAAAGTAAGGTTAATTCGGCAACAGAGCTCGCTTGCTCTGATAATTGAATCAAGGCATTTTGTAAGTGGTGAGATTGCTTATACTTTTCTAATAGCGTTCTGAGACGTTTATTCTGATGCGCTAATTTACTAAGGTTAGCGGCCTTATCTTCCGATGACATGAATCATATTATTTTATTATTGTATGTTTATTAAACGTATAATTTCACTTTTAGTTGCGATCGTCAAGTAACTAATGCCCTAAAACTGCCACTAAAACATTATTTTAGCAACAAAAAAAGGCCTATTATAAAAATAGACCTTTTTTAAATAATCACCCTAATTATCAGAGGGTTAATTAAATTATTTAGATGTCATGAAATCAATAGCTGCGCTAATCTCATCATCAGAACAATCCATACATGTTCCTTTTGGCGGCATCGCATTAAAGCCATTGATAGCATGATCAAGCAACACATCTTTACCTTTAGCGATACGCGGTGCCCAGTCATCAGCTGATTTAGGTGCACCTAATGCGCCAGTACCGTGACAGGCAAAACAGGCGCCTTGGTAAACTTGCTCACCAGAACGAGGGCCACTAGGCGCTGCCGCAGCAGCTTTTTCGCCTTCAAGATAAACAGCGCCAACTGGAGCTAAACGCTTTTTAATCGCATCTTCAGTCATAGAGTTATCATATGGCTGTGCGTATGCGGTGGTTGCTAGCACTAATAATGCTGCAGCTGATAGTTTTTTCATTTTGCCTTGCTCACTTCGATTTGAACGTGATCAATCACGATTATAGATGACGGAAATTAAACCGATTATACCTCTGTGTAACAATTTATAAAACGCCCACTGGTGTTTTTATCAATAAAACTGTCTAATTTTTGCGTTAACGCAATAAAATTGCATGTTTCAGTTAATAAACTTTTATAATCGGTGGCTTAGTAAATCACTATTTAAGCTAATGCTAATACGTTTTTAACCAATTTTTCGATCCCCGCATCGGCATCTAAAATAGACTGCGCCAGCATATAAGCAGGGGTGGTAACGAGTTTATTGTCTTCATCAATCACAATATCATCAACTGCACAGGCTGCGTGAGTAGAGCCTAGCTGGGTTAAAGCGTTTACGGTCTGTTCATCATTACCTATGGTTAAAGTAGCCTTGGGATATATAAACGGAATTAAAGCCGGCGCAATACACATGTAGCCAGCCGCTTTTTGTGCACTGGAAAATTGTTTACACGCTGCTAAAACTATTTCGTTTATCTGCGCATCAGCGCCTTTAACGGCAAAGTCACATAAGTTTTTAGCGGCGCCAAATCCCCCAGGGACTATTAACGCATCAAATTCAGATACTTTTAATTCGCTTAAAGATTTTATATCACCACGGGCAATGCGTGCTGCCTCAGTGAGTACATTACGGTTGCTTGGCATTTCTTCACCGGTGAGGTGATTAATCGTGTGAAGTTGTTCTATATCAGGAGCAAAACATTGATATGCAGCACCATTTTTAGCTATGTGTAGTAATGTTAATACTGCTTCGTTTATTTCACTGCCATCGTACACACCACAGCCGGCTAATATTACAGCTATCTTTTTCATGCTTTTGTGCTCCTTAAGTATTTTAAATAAGTCGTTTGGGTGAAGTTTAACACGGGGCAAAACACTCACTAAAATAATTTTTTAGCTTAAAAAGTATTCGCAGTGCAAGTTGTATTGCGGTTTATGCCATTTTTGCCAGTGCGCTTATAAAAAAAATTATAAAGGATCGCTATGATCTTTGATCCATTATGCTAGAATACTCCTCCGGTTATTTAAATGGATGCAAATAACTAAAGTGACTAACAGCAGATGTATCAGTTAGAAAACCTTTTTCCACATTGGTTTTAAAATAATAAAAAAAGAACCTCGTATTATCTTTTTTAAACAAAACAAGCAGTTATTTATTTTTCTAAGCATTTAATTATGTATTGGAGGAATAGTTCGTGGCTGTTATCTACAAAGTTATCCACAGGTTGCTCTGCAATAATTATAGCTACTAAGCGTAATTCACTGTCGTTTTATTCACAACCTTATGGCATGCTTGTAATAATATTACTCTTTTGTATTTAGGATCCAAATTCACCATGGCTCAGATCCCCGAAAACCCGCTAATTTTAGTTGATGGCTCTTCATATTTATTCCGTGCTTATCACTCTCCACCGCATTTAACCAACTCAAAAGGTGAAGCAACAGGCGCTATTTATGGCGTGGTTAACATGCTTAAGAGTTTGATCAAACAATATGATCCGAGTCACATGGTGGTGGTGTTTGATGCCAAAGGCAAAACGTTCAGAAACGACATGTATAGCGAGTATAAAGCTAACCGTCCGCCTATGCCTGACGATTTACGAACGCAAATAGCGCCACTGCACAGTATTATTAAAGCAATGGGCTTTCCACTGATCAGTATAGAAGGTGTTGAAGCCGACGATGTGATTGGTACGTTTTCACGAATAGCGACTGAGCAAAAGCGCCATGTATTGGTTTCTACCGGCGATAAAGACATGGCTCAACTAGTTAACGAGCATGTGACGCTAATAAACACCATGACCGATAGCATTTCAGATCCTCAAACCGTTGTTGAAAAATTTGGTGTAGGACCTGAGCTAATCATCGATTATTTAGCATTAATGGGTGATAAAGTTGATAACATCCCAGGTGTTGAAGGTTGTGGGCCTAAAACAGCTGTTAAATGGCTACAAAAATATGGGTCACTTCAAGGTGTTATTGATAATGCCGGCGACATTAAAGGCAAGATTGGTGAAAAACTTGCAAACGCCCTAGATCATTTACCACTAAGTTATGAGCTTGCCACCATTAAATGTGATGTTGAGGTAGAGTCAGACCTAGATACCTTTAAAGTACAAGAGCCAAATAAAGATGAGCTTATTGCACTGTATGGTGAGTGTGAGTTCCGCCGCTGGTTAGCTGAGCTACTTGATAATCCAAAAGATGCAGAAAAAGCGCTCCCTACTGAGGAAAATGAACTACCAAAAGTAGAAGACGCTCATTATGAAACTATTTTAAGCGAGTCACAGTTTGATGCGCTTATAGAGCAGTTAAATAACGCTGAGTTATTTGCCTTTGATACCGAAACAACTAGCCTTGATTATATGCAAGCGCAGTTAGTAGGTATGAGCTTTGCTGTAAAAGCAGGCGAAGCCGCTTACTTACCCATTGCACATGACTACCCGGGTGCACCAGAGCAATTAAGCTTTGAATATGTAATGCAAAAGCTTGGGCCAATTCTGGCCGATGCTAACAAAGCTAAAGTAGGGCAAAACCTAAAATACGACAAGAGTGTACTAGCTAATGCCGGCTATGAACTCAATGGCATTAAGTTTGATACTATGCTTGAGTCGTACGTATTTAATAGTGTGGGCACTCGCCATGACATGGATTCATTAGCGCTTAAATACTTAGGCCATAAAAACATTAGCTTTGAAGATATTGCCGGCAAAGGGAAAAAGCAGCTTACCTTTAATCAAATTGAGCTTGAAAAAGCTGCGCCTTACGCAGCAGAAGATGCCGATATTACACTGCGTTTACACCAAGTACTGTGGCTAAAATTAGAAGCTGATGAGAAGTTAAAGTCAGTGTTTGAAACCATAGAAATGCCCCTAGTTGATGTTATTTCTGATATTGAACGCACTGGTGTAGCTATAGATAGCAATATGCTTGCCGCACACAGTCAGCGTTTAGGCGAGCGTTTACTTGAGCTTGAAAAAGAAGCGTTTGAAATAGCTGGCGAACCATTCAACCTAAGCTCGCCAAAGCAGCTGCAAGTACTTTTATTTGAAAAACTTGAGCTGCCAGTCATTAAAAAAACACCTAAAGGTGCACCTTCAACGGCTGAAGAAGTGCTACAAGAACTTGCCCATGATTACCCATTACCTAAAGTGATTATTGAGCATCGTGGTTTATCTAAGCTTAAATCAACGTATACCGATAAATTACCATTGATGGTAAATGAGAAAACACAACGCGTGCATACTTCTTATCATCAAGCTGTTACGGCCACAGGGCGTTTGAGTTCTACCGATCCTAACTTACAAAATATTCCTATTCGCTCTGAAGAAGGGCGCCGAATACGTGAGGCGTTTGTAGCGGCACCAGGTTATAAAATTGTGGCTGCCGATTACAGCCAAATTGAGCTGCGTATTATGGCGCATTTATCGCAAGACAAAGGGCTACTAAATGCCTTTGCTAATGGGTTAGATGTACACAGTGCAACCGCTGCTGAGGTATTTGGTGTTGAGCTTGGTAAGGTAACCACCGATATGCGTCGTAAAGCGAAAGCAGTAAACTTTGGTTTAATTTACGGCATGTCCGCCTTTGGTTTAGCGCGTCAGCTTGATGTGCCACGTCACGAAGCACAGCACTACATAGATAAATACTTTGAGCGTTTTCCTGGGGTACTTGATTACATGGAAACAACGCGTGAGAAAGCGGCTGAGAACGGGTATGTAGAAACTATTTTTGGTCGTCGTTTACACTTACCAGAAATTAATGCACGTAATGGAGCTCGTCGTAAAGGCGCCGAACGTGCAGCAATCAATGCACCAATGCAAGGCACAGCCGCCGACATTATTAAAAAAGCAATGTTGAGTGTACATCAATGGGTTAGTGAGCAAGCCCCTAACACGATTAAATTACTCATGCAGGTACACGATGAGTTGGTATTTGAAATTAAAACCGACTGCGCACAAGCTTACACCAAGCAAATTTGTGAACTAATGTCGCAAGCTGCGAGTTTAGATGTGCCTTTAATTGTTGAAGCCGACGAAGGTGAAAACTGGGAACAAGCCCATTAACCTCAAAACATGCTTATAGTTTAAAAGCGCCGCAAGGCGCTTTTTTATTGCCTCTAAATAACTCACCCAATTAGGCGAATCGATATACGTATTTCTGTGCGTAAACAAAGTTTAGTTAAAAGTAGGTTAATTTAAGCAACTATTTGTATTAAATAGTTATATGTTCGTCAATTCGAACTATTTTGGCGGAATATGATTGTATTTTTATGCGCGCTTTTGTTAAAGTGCGCGCGTCCTCATCCTGTAGGACATCCTGTTGATGATGCATCTGAAAAGGTGCAACAAATTGATAGCTTCTCCCCAGTTTGCTATACCGGCCTGCTTGTTTTAAGCAGGCCGTTTTTTCTTTTCAATCCCCTTTATTATTTATTTTGAGTTGGTATGCGTATACCGCAAGTGGTAGTATCGAAAGCGCTATTATTCTCATTTAAATTTAAGGAGTGCGTTATGTTTAAAACGTTAGCCGCTGTAGGTTTATCGTTAACTAGCCTTGTTTTGTCTAATGCCGCTCATGCAGATTGGCAGCTCGTTAATGATAAAAGCCAATTAAGTTTTGTTTCTATAAAGAAAGACACGATTGCTGAGGCGCATCATTTTACTAATCTAGAAGGGACACTTTTAGACAGCGGTGCTTTTAGTGTAAATATTGACTTAACCTCTGCAGAAACACTAATCCCCATTCGCAATGAACGTTTAACTCAATTTGTATTTGAAGCGGCAAAATTCCCTAACGCAATTTTAACCGCAGATTTAAAAAAGCAATTAAGTAATATTAAAAAACCAGGCCAACATGTATTAAAAGCGGTTGATGCGCAGCTTGATTTTCATGGTAATAAAAAACCATTAAAAATAAATGTACTTGTTAGCAGTTCAAAAAATGGCGATTTAAGCGTATCGTCGTTTACGCCAGTGATTATAAATAGCCAAGACTTTGGGGTGACCGAAGGCGTTAAAAAGTTACAGCAATTAGCTGGCTTACCGGCCGTTGCTACAGCCGTCCCGGTTACTTTTGCACTGACACTAAAAAAACAGTGATCTCCTTAGCGGCGCTTAGTAAGCAATTAAGCGAGCCTAGTAAACCGTTTGATAGTTGGCAGCCAACCCAGTGTGGTGAACTGCCAATTATTATTAACGAACAAGGGCTGTGGTTTTACGATGGCAGCGAAATTACTCGCTCCGCTATGGTAAAACTGTTTGCCAGTGTTTTATGCAAAGAAGGCGAGCAGTTTTACTTAAAAACACCCATCGAAAAAATAGCGATAGAAGTACAAGATGCGCCATTCGTTATCGTAAGCTGGCATATAGAGAGCACAGCGCAGGGGCACGTTATGTGTTGTGTAGATAATTTAGCACGACAATGGTTAGTTAGTGCTGAGCAGCCTCTTTATATAAAAAACTATAAAAATGCAGCGGTGCCTTATTTGCAATTGCCTTATGGATGTAATGCGCGGGTATCACGAAATGTGTTTTATCAGTGGGCTGAAATAGCCGACGCAGATGAGCGCGGCTATTTTATAAAATCTGCAGGTGAAAGGTTTTATCTCTCATAGATGCTTATTTTTAAGCGTTTGAGTTATCTTCATCACTTGGCTGTGGTGCAACAGCCACGATTGGCCCTAAGTACCACTCATCTAATTTCTTGGCGACTTCCGGTAAACCCGTCCCCTTAAGTGATGAAAAAGCATGAACAGTAATATCACCGTCTAGTTCACTTAATTCGCGGCGTACTTGTAATACTTGTGCTTTGCGCGCCCCTTGCTTAAGCTTATCCGCTTTAGTTAAAAGCGCCAATACAGGGATTTCACTGCCAATAGCCCAATTAATTAAATCTTTATCTAAATCTTTTAATGGGTGGCGAATATCCATTAATACCACAATGCCTTTTAAACTTTGACGTTTTTGTAGGTATTCACCCAGTGATTTTTGCCATTTCTTTTTCATTTCAATGGGCACTTTAGCAAAGCCATAACCAGGTAAGTCAATTAAGCGCATATCATCCACTTCACCTAATTCAAACGTGTTGATCAATTGCGTACGGCCCGGTGTTTTACTGGTACGAGCAAGTTTTTGATCTGTAAGTGCATTAAGAGCACTCGACTTACCGGCATTAGAGCGACCTGCAAACGCGACTTCAATTCCCGTATCAGCAGGTAATTTAGTGATGTCTGGCGCGCTTGTAACAAAAGACGCAGTATTATATTTGATACGAGATTTGAGCACAGGCTCTCCTAAAACGTAAAAGTTAATCTTATTGAGCTAAATTGACTCAGGGCGCGTATTTTATACTATAAAGGATGTATTAAAAAGCGTATTTAAACACCTAAAAATGCTATAAATGGCACTATTAAAGCTGCTTAAAGGTTAATCTAGGTCAAAACCCTATAAATTATAAGCTTAATATGAGTAGAAAACGTGCCAGAGAATTTTTTATCGTGTAGAATACATGAATTACAACATCCATATTGTAGATGATACAGGGTCGGAAACAGAGAATTCACCATGAAAAAAATAGCACTATCTTTAACAATATTGCTTGGTGCGTTGTCAGCAAGCAACGCAACAGCATTTGATGGCGATGTAAACGCAGGTAAAGAAAAATCAGCAACGTGTGCGGCTTGTCACGGCCCAGACGGTAATGCACCGGTTAATATTTACCCTAAACTTGCAGGCCAGCATCCAGATTACATCCTTAAACAACTTAAGGATTTAAAACTAGGTATGACTTCAGGCGGTAAAGAAGGTCGTATGGATCCTGTAATGAGCGCGATGGCTATGCCACTTAGCGAACAAGACATGAAAGACCTATCTGCTTATTTTTCTTCATTGAACATGACTGAAGGCGCCACCCCTAAAGACGTGGTTGAAGTTGGTCAAAAGCTTTACAAAGCAGGCGATGCTGAGCGTGGTATTCCAGCTTGTGCGGCGTGTCATGGTCCGCGCGGCAATGGTTCGTCACTTGCTAAGTTTCCTAAAATTTCTTTCCAGCACCCAGAGTACATCAAAGCTCAGCTAGAGAAATTCCGTGATGGTACCCGTAAAAACGACCATAACGGTATGATGCAAGATATAGCGAAAAAGCTAACAGACAAAGATATTGAAGTACTTTCTCAATACTTGGGTGGTTTACACTAAAGTCGTATTTATTTAGTATTTGCTAATGTAATACTATGAAATATGATTAAAAAGCAGCTTACGCTGCTTTTTTTGTGTCCGTAATTTAACGATATCACCCTTTAGTTTGTGAGATATTTGCCATATAGAATTGTGAGAAATAACTTATTTTTAAACTTTTTAAGTGTGTAACTTATTAATTTATATTGTTTTTAATGAATTTATATGTGTGACATGTAAGAAAAATTATATAAACCAGTTGTAACAAAATTATTAATGGGTAAATTAACCACTGTCGCAAAACAACAATAACAACATGGATTATGCTAAAGGAAAATAGCGCGGCACGACTGAATAGCACACTGAAGGTGCTACAAAAGGAAATAACAAGAAAGCGTCAGGATGACCGTAAATAATAAAATCTCAAGGAAGTTAAAAATAAAAACAAAATGGAATGTAACAAGGAAGGTTAAAATAATAACAATACGGACTGATAATAATAAAAATAATAAAGACTAAAAAAGTCGAAGGGAGAAGTGTCCAGATAATGGCGCTCAGATTAGTAGGCGGTAGAGATGTTTTCTCTACCGCCTTTTTATTTGTCCTGTTACAATACCCACCGTTTAGCAATAAGCTAATGCGCTAATTCAACAAGCAACCCAAGCTTTAATGCGCAAATCGAATTCTTCTGGCTAGGCCAGCACTGCGATGCTCATGTTATGTGCCTCGCTCAAAACCTCTTAAGTGAGATGATCAAGATATGAGTAGAAAGAAAAAGTCACGTAAAATTCCTTCAAACGGCCCTGTTCGTTTAAGCCAAGATAAGCTTAGAGAAATGCGTGCGTTAAAGGAGCAACGTGTTAAAAAGCCAAAGGGCGCTAAACCTGGCTCTCGAAATGCACCAGAGCTATTAGATAGCGACACTAAAAAAGTAAGTTCAGCACCGAAAGATAAACGTGTAGGCAGTAAAAAAGCGGTACCTTTAGTGGCTGCCGCACCACAGCCACAAGTAGAAATGAAGCGTAACTTAAAGCCAATGGCCGAGCTTAAAAAGGCGACAGAGCCAGAGCTGACACCAGAGCAAGAGCTAGAAGCGCTTGAAAACGATGAGCGTTTACTTAAGCTCGTTGAGCGTCATGAACAAGGTGAAATGCTGACGGGTAAAGATGCAAAGTACTTTAATAGCCGTATTGCACGCCACCAAGTGCTTTGTAAGTTACTGGGTATAGAAGATGAGGATGAGGACGAGTTTGAAGATGATTTTGAAGACAACGTCGAAAGCAACGGTAACTCAGACTTTGATAAATACCTTTCAGATGATTTAGCCAATGAGTGGCTAGATGATGACGATAAATAGTAAGGGCGCTTAATGAGTACCGCAGTGATTGTAGCCTTGTTTGTAGGTGCTGTTATTATTGCTGGCTTAGCATTTTATGCAGGTCAGTTACTCTATAAGCTTAACGCGCAAAAAAAGTTAATTGCGCAAAAGCAAGCAGAGCAACAGCAAAAGCTTAAGCAGTCGCGCTTAAAGCGAAACGCTAAACTTGCAGATAGCATTCATTTAATTGCTCGCGCAATGGCTGAAAAGCAATGTGAGTATTCTGAAGGCTGTTTACGGATTTGGGTGTTAATGTCTCAGTACGCTTTTGAAGATGAGCGAGATTTAACCGAGGCGTACCCAGGCATTTATAAAATGTATAATGTCGTTAAAGAAATGCCGACTCACGATGCACGCAAAAAATACTCTAAAAAAGAGATTTTTAAACAAGATACAGCTCGTTGGCGAGCAGAAGAAAACTTTAGCGATGAGATTAAAGCCGATTGCGATAAAATCATTGTCGAGTTTAAAGCTGCGCCGGGCAGCGAAAACATAGTGTTTAATTAAGCTCAAAAATAAAAAAAGCAGATTTAGGTCTGCTTTTTTTATGCCTGCTTTAAATCACCCGTGAGAAACGGGTTTTACTTATTTGCTTTTGTAAGTGAGCATCAAAGCACATACATATTATACGAATAAACAAGTTCCCCCGAGGCGTGACACGTATTACGTTATCATTTATATGTACCATCTCATCGTCTATTAAAGGCTGTAGTGCCAACAGGGCATCTGCAAAATACTCATTAAATTGAATAGTATGTTTTTTCGCAAAAGCCTGTGTGTCTAATTCAAACTGGCAGATAAGGGATTTAATAGCCTCTGCACGTATTACATCATCATGCGTTAAATGCATTCCTTTATGTATAGCGCTCCCAGCTTGCGTTTCAATGGCGTGATAATAATGCTTAAGCACTTTTTGATTTTGTAAAATGGCTGTGCCAATTTGTGAGATGGACGAGACCCCTAAGCCTAACAAGTCGCAATTACCGTGGGTGGTATAGCCCTGAAAATTGCGATGTAGCTGCCCTTTGTTTTGCGCAACTGCCAGTTCGTTGTCGGCTTTTGCAAAATGATCCATACCAATAAACTGATAACCTGCTGATGTCATTTGCGACAAGGTGTTTTTAAACATTGTTAGCTTGTCGTGGGCTTTGGGTAAATCAGCTTCTTTTATTTTACGTTGCGCAGCAAAGCGCTCCGGTAAATGCGCGTAATTAAATACAGAGACTCTGTCTGGGCTTAAGGCAATTAATTGCGCTATTGTTTTCTCAAAGCTTTGGGGTGTTTGTTTAGGTAGGCCATAAATCATATCTGCATTTATTGACTTAAAGCCCAGCTCGCGGGCTTGGGTTATCAGTGCTTTAACGGTCTCAACTTGCTGTGTGCGGTTAACTGCTTGCTGTACCTCATCGTTAAAATCTTGAATACCAAAGGATACGCGGTTAAAACCTAAAACCCGTAAGTGTATAAGCATATCTTTAGCAAGGGAGCGTGGGTCTATTTCAATGCCACGCTCAGTGTTGCGGGTAAAATGAAAGTGCTGCTCTAGCAAATTAATTAGGCGCGTCATTTGCTTTACAGTTAAAAAAGTTGGTGTACCACCGCCTAAATGCAATTGCTCTACCGTGTAGTGTTTGAATAATGGGGCATGCGCTGCTATTTCTTTTGCTAAATAATCTAAGTACACATCGGCTTTAGACTGATGGCGCGTAATCACCTTGTTACAACCGCAGTAATAGCAAAGCTCACTGCAAAATGGGATATGAATATACAAAGAGAGTGAGCGACTCGATGATGATTTTATAGCGCTAACTAGGTCTTGCTGCTGATACCCCTCGCTTAAAGATAACGCGGTAGGATAGGAGGTATAACGCGGCCCTGACACGTTATACTTATTTATAAGAGTTTGATCCCATTTTGGAAGCTTTATCATCACGCGCACCTTATATATTAATGAGGTGGTGAGTATAAAAAGCTTTTAAGGAAGGGGTTTTGATCTACAACAAAAAAGGTGCCTAAGCACCTTTTAAAAGAGTATTTTTTGTTAATACGTTATGTTGTGGGCATCTTTTAGGTACTGAAACAATTCTTTATAGCCCTTGCCTGGCTTCTCGGCTTTAACCTCTTTGGCGGCATTGCGAACCAATTGGCGCATTTTTTGGCGCTCAAGGGTCGGGTATTGCTCAATGGTTTCGTTGATTAAATCGTCGCCTTGTTCAATTAAGTCACTACGTAATTGCTCAATTTTTTTAATTAAAACCTCAGCTTGGTTATTTTTATTAAGCATTACATCAATAATTGCTTTAATTTCTTCAACGTTTTCTACTGTGCGCAGCGTTTTAGCAATGTAATTTAAATGACGACGGTACGCATCGCTTTTATTGCTAATTTTATCAGCAACCACCATGGCTTCTTTTAAATCGTCATTGAGTGGTAAGCGTTCGCGTTGTTTTTTCCCCATTTTAGCAATTTCAGAACCTAACTGGTGAAACTCTTGCGCGTCTCGCTTTAGCTCACTTTTTGATACGTAAATAATTTCTTCTTCAATTTCAGCAGGCTTGCCTTTTTTCTTCGCCATGGGGTGCTCTTAAGTAAAAATAACTTTTGCCATTATACGCGATTCTTTTAGTGATTAATATTAGCTGATGTGGTGCAGTGAGTGTGTTAGCATTTAAAGATAAGAAATGCGTGCAATATTGCCTTAAGGCTCAGGACTTAATTTATGAAAAGCCAACAACACGATCCAATTTATTCTCAAATCTCTCAAGTAAAAGATGCCGTAGCTGAAGTGCTCGAGCATGCAAAAAAATTGGGTGCTACTGCCGCAGAAGCTGCTATGTCGAGTACATCGGGTTTATCGGTAAGTACACGCATGGGTGAAGTAGAAACCATAGAATTTAACCAAGATGGCGGTTTAGGTATCAGTGTTTATGTAGGGAATAATAAAGGGTCGGCATCTACTGCAGATCTCAACCCAAAAACACTACGCACTGTAGTCGAAAAAGCCATTGATATTGCCAAGTTTACCTCCGATGATCCATTTAATGGCATTGCGGATAAAGAGCTACTTGAGTTTGCCCCTAAAGATCTCGATTTATATCATCCGTGGGATGTAAGCCCAGAGCAAGGTATTGAACTTTGCCATGCCGCCGAGCAAGCCGCCTTAAATGCTGATGAGCGCATTGTAAATTCAGATGGTGCAAGTTTTTCATCGCACCAAGGTTTACGTGTATACGGTAATAGCCATGGTTTAATTGCTGGTTTTCCACGTACGCGCCATAGTATTAGTACTATGGTAATAGGCAAAGAAGGCGAGCACATGCAGCGCGATTCGGCGTACACTGTTGCGCGCGATCAAGCTGGTTTAAACGATGCTGCAGCAGTGGGCCTTGAAGCTGCAACCGAAACACTTGCTAAGTTAAACAGCCAAAAACTAGGGACTATGAAAGTACCTGTTATTTTTAGAGCCGATATAGCTAACTCATTGTTTGGACATTTGGTATCGGCTATAGGCGGTGGGGCGCTTTATCGTAAATCGAGCTTTTTACTCGACAGCCTAGGCACCCAAGTATTTAGTAAGTGCGTTAATATTGCTGAGCGTCCACATATATTAAAAGGGTTAGCATCATCACCTTTTGATAGTGAAGGGGTTAAAACGATTGACCGTGAAATTATTCAAGGCGGTGAACTGCAAACGTATTTATTGGCAAGTTATGCAGCACGTAAATTAAATATGGCTCCAACAGGCCATGCAGGCGGTATTCATAACTGGTTAGTAGAGCAAACGCATAACGATTTAACCACACTATTAAAAACCATGGGAACAGGCTTATTAGTTACCGAGCTGATGGGGCAAGGCGTCAACACCGTTACCGGTGACTACTCGCGTGGAGCAGCTGGTTTTTGGGTAGAAAACGGTGAAATTCAGTACCCTGTTAGTGAAATTACCATTGCCGGAAATTTAAAAGACATGTTTAAAGGTATTTCGGCCATAGGGGGCGATATTGAGCGCAGAGGCGGCATTCAAACCGGCTCAGTACTTATAGAACAAATGCAAATAGCAGGCGCTTAATACCAATCCGCAATAATACTTAATCATTTTTAGGGGCTAAACGTGTCGCTATCTGCGTTAAAAAATTCTCATTTAGAGCAACTAAATAGCGAATTTTTTGCCTTGCTATCAACACGTTTATCCATCCTCAAAATAGATCACTTAATTATGCGCATTGGTATAATATTAATTTGCACTAATACTTAATTAGACAAATTGAGATCCTATAAGCACTCATTTAGGCCAAGTATTTAAGGGCTTGGCTTAAGCGTGTTTTATTTAAATTGATGAGGTCTTGAATGGCTAAAGATAGGTACGCACCAAAACCCCTAACTGACATTATGGCAGGCCTTAATAATCGCTTATCTGCTTATGCAGGTAAAAGCCAAGCGCTAGATAAACAGCAAGTATTGCTTAAAGAGTTTTTAGGCCCAAAGCTTGCTGAAAAATGCCGTGTAAGTAATTACCGCGATGGCACGCTGATGATTGAAGCTGTATCGGCAGCAATTGCCCTTAAACTTAATTATTTAAAAATGGATATGCAGTCGCATTTTAGAGCGGCGGGCATGGCAGAGCTCGGCCAAATTAAAATTGTCGCAAACCCTCAAGCAACAGCGCGCTTAAGCCCAACAACAGATAAACGAGGCCCCGTAGGCAAAGCACCTGGCAATTCAAGAAAAATGAGCCAGCAAACCTCAGATTACCTTAATGCCATTGCCGCATCAGCGCCCCCTTCGCTGAAAGAAAAGCTAGAGCGCCTTGCTCGCCATGGTAAAAAATAACTCGCTAAAGCGCGAATATGGTTGTTGGTAGGGCTATTTTGTTATCTCGTCTCACGGCAAATACTTTGTTACATATTCTATTTTATTGTTTCTTTAATGGGGTTTATCATACAAATTCGGCGTGTTGTTTTAACCGCCTAAATATTAATTTCATTAAGTGAAAGCATCGCAGGGCGCTTTTTATCTTTCTCTGTGGCGCCATAGCTTAATGAAATAGATATTTTATTCTTTACTAACAAACGGAATAATTATGAAAAAAGTAACTATTACCGCCGCAAGTATTGCACTTGCGCTGGGCCTAGTAGGTTGCGGTGAAAAACAACAAGAAACACAAGTAGCCGATACAGCTACTGTTGCAGCACCTGCAGAAAAAACCCTTGAGCTAGGTGTAGACCTTGCCAATATGGATGAGTCAGTTCGTGCGCAAGATGATTTTTATTACCATGTAAACGGGCAGTGGCTTGCTAAAACAGAGATCCCTGGCGACAAGTCTAACTATGGCTCGTTTACACAGTTGTATGAAGAGTCGCAAAAAGCGATGAAAGCAGCACTTGAAAGTGCCGCTAAAAATAGTAATGCTAAAAAAGGCAGCGACGAGTACAAAATTGGTGCTTTTTATAAAAGCTACATGGATAAAGACACACGTGATGAGTTAGGTATTACACCTTTACAACCTTCACTTAATACCATTGATAGCCTAGATTCAAAAGCTGATCTTGCGCCTTTAATGGCTAAAATTCAGCAGCAAGGTGCCAGCTTACCATTTGGCTGGTTTGTAAATAACGATGCTAAAAATTCAAGTGAATACGCGCTGTACTTATCGCAATCTGGGCTTGGCTTACCAGATCGTGACTATTACTTAAAAGATGATGAAAAATTTACTAAAATTCGTGCATCTTACGAGCAATACATCACAGATATTTTAGCTAAATCGGGCGTTGAAAATGCCGCTGATGCCGCTAAAAGCGTTATCGCATTTGAAAGCGCTTTAGCACAGGCACAGTGGAGCCGTGTACAAAGCCGTGATGCCACTAAGTCATACAATAAAATGACTGTAGCTGAGGCAAGTAAGCTAACAGGCGACTTTGATTTAGCTGCGTTTTTCAAAAGCGCTGGGGTAGATACCTCAGACATTATTGTACGTCAGCCAAGCTATTTAGAAGGGTTTGCTGAAGTGTACAAAGAAACAGATTTAGCCACGTGGAAAAACTACTTAAAGTTTCATTTTGTAAGTGGTTACGCACAGTTACTAAGCACTGACTTGGTTGATCTTAAATTTGATTTTTATAGCACCACATTACGCGGCGTAAAAGAGCAGGCGCCTCTTTGGAAAAAAGCGGTGGATGCATCTAACAGCGTACTTGGCGAAATTTTAGGTAAAGTATACGTAAAAGATAACTTCCCACCTGAGGCAAAAGCGCGCATGGAAGAGCTGGTAGATAACGTTATTAAAGGTTACGGCGTTGCTATTGAAAACCTTGAGTGGATGAGCCCAGAAACCAAGCTTGCAGCCCAAGAAAAGCTAAACAAATTTACCCCAAAAATTGGCTACCCAGATAAATGGAAAGACTACTCTGAGCTTACAATTAATCCTGATGATTTAGTGGGTAACTACATACGTTATAGCCAGTGGGCTTACAGCGATATGATTGCTAAATTAGGCAAACCAGTTGACCGCTCTGAGTGGCACATGACCCCACAAACCGTTAATGCCTACTACAACCCAGTAAATAACGAAATTGTATTCCCAGCTGCTATTTTACAGCCACCGTTTTTTAATTTAGACGCCGATGACGCTGTAAACTACGGTGCAATTGGCGCAGTAATTGGCCATGAGCTAGGCCACGGTTTTGACGACCAAGGCGCTAAATACGACGGTGACGGTAACTTACGTAACTGGTGGAGTGAGTCTGACCTTAAACAGTTTGAAGAGCGTACCGGCGCGTTAGTGGCGCAATACAATGAATATAAACCGTTTGAAGATGCAGGTGTGAACGGCGAGCTTACGCTTGGCGAAAACATTGGCGACCTAGGTGGTTTAACGGTGGCTTACAAAGCGTATCAATTATCGCTAGGCGATAACAAAGCGCCTGTAATTGACGGTTACACTGGCGATCAGCGTTTCTTTATGGGGTGGTCACAAATTTGGCGTCGTAAGTACCGTGATGAAGAATTACGTAACCGCTTAATGACAGATCCGCATTCACCAAGTCACTACCGTGTTATTGGTATCTTGTCGAACATGCCTGAGTTTTACGACGCGTTTGACGTAAAAGAAGGCGACAAGATGTATATCAAACCAGAAGACCGCGTAAAAATTTGGTAATTGTTATGCTTTTTGGTTAACTTAGTAAAAACCAGCAAGTGTTTAGCTTGCTGGTTTTTTTATACTAATAACACTGCAGTTATTGCATGAGGGCTTTATGCATCCAGCTTTGATTGCTTAAAATATTTTTATACAAAGCGAGTTGGTTTTGCGCACGTTCTAAATTATGTTCTGCATGGGTGGTTTTAAAGTACACGTCGTTATTTAAGTAATCGGTTAAAAACCGCACACTAAGCATTAGCGGCATAACTTTAGCGCCAAGCAGTAAACTTGCTTGCTCTTTGTTGCTAATTGCCGATTTAAGGGGGGCAAGGTAGCCTTTAACAAGCGCTGTAAATACCTCTTTGCGAATAACCACTTTACCAAGGTTAGTTGAATCTTCTGCCTCAGCGCAGCAAAATGTGCGCACCATGTCTCCAAAGTCATAAAGTAAAAAGCCGGCCATGCAGGTATCTAAATCGATAACTGCTTTTGCTTTATATGTATTGCTGCAATACAGCATGTTATTTATTTTAGTGTCGTTGTGGCACACCCGGGTAGGCAAATCAGCTGTTACCTCAGCCAGTTCTTTTACCAAATGCTGTTGTGCAATGCAGTAGTCAATAACGGTTTTACACTGTTGCAGCCGCTCATTAGTGGCTGTGGCAATGGCTGTATTAAGCTGCTCAAAACGCATGGCTAAGTTATGAAAGTCTGCAATAACAGGGTAGAGGCTTGATGCGTCAAAATCGAGCAAGGCACGTGTAAATGTGCCAAATGCAAATGCCGCTTGCTCTGCGTGTTTAGGCTCTTTGACGATATCTTCACTTGCGCTTTGGCTAATAAAATTAAGCACGCGGTAGTACGCGTTATTAATTATTATAAGGTGTTCACCTTGGTGGGTACTTATATGCTTAACAATATCGAGCGGGTAAGTATTTGCTTGTTGTTTAGCGCTTAAATGCTGCTCAATTAACTGGGCGTTATTGACCAGTTGTGCTGGATTTTCAAATACATGAGTGTTGAGCTTTTGAACAACAAATTGCTGACCAGCATTGGTGAGCAGCCAGGTGGTGTTTATATGTCCGCTGCCTAAAGAGCTCACCTGAGTAAGCTCAGGGTTTAGCGCTAATAGCTCACTTAATTTATTTTGTATTGCTGTATTCATGTGCTTTACGCGTATCGCGCGTGTATTTTTTCAATAATCTCGGCGTTAGCAGCAGGAAACTCATAGTTACTAAGCTCATTAATAGCGACCCATTCACTAGGTTGCCCTTCGGCGCCATGTGCTTCACCGCTAAAGTTACTTACAACGTGAATATCAAGTTTTACACATTTATCGCCATAGTCATGTTCAATCACCATCAGTTGGCTAGAGCTGTGAATGGTAATGCCAACTTCTTCACTGAGCTCACGCTTAAGGGCGGCAAATACGCTCTCACCAGCTTCTACTTTCCCGCCTGGAAATTCCCATAAGCCACCTTGATGTTGCTCATTAGCGCGCTTACAAATGAATATAGCATTATTTTTTTTTATTACGCCTACCGCTACGTTAACTATTTTTGTTGTCATATTTTTTCTCCATAAAAAAAGCGACGCTAGCGTCGCTTTTTAATTACATACAATGCGTCGTTACTTTAATTTACCACAACATTGCTTAAACTTTTGTCCTGAGCCACATGGGCACGGATCGTTGCGGCCAACTTTAGGCGCTGTTCTTGCCATTACAGTTGCGCTTTGAGGGGCTTCACCGCCTACGTGTTCAGCTTCTTCGTGTTGGTACTCGCGAGGGGCATTTTCACTTTTACGGTGTTGCTCTTCTACTTTTTCAACATCTTCTTCGGCACGAACTTGTACTTTACTTAAAATGCCCACTACATCAACTTTTAAGTTTTCAAGCATTTCGGTGAATAGCTCAAACGACTCGCGCTTGTATTCTTGCTTAGGATTCTTTTGTGCATAGCCACGTAAGTGAATACCTTGGCGTAAATGATCCATTGCAGCAAGATGATCTTTCCAGTGCTGATCGAGGCTTTGTAGCATAATCGCTTTTTCAAACTGACGTAGTACAGAGTCGCCAACTTGTTCTTCTTTTTGCTTGTAAGCTTGTTCAACCGCTTGCTCAATACGCTCACGAAGTTTCTCTTCGTATAATTTATTGTCATCAGCTAGCCATTGCGCGATAGGCAACTCAATAAGAAAGTCTTGTTTTAAGCGTTCTTCAAGCCCAGGGATATCCCACATTTCAGCAAGGCTTTGTGGTGCGATGTATTGATCGATCACCCCATTGAGTACATCTGCGCGAATTGCAGTGATTGTTTCTGAAATATCGCCTTCTTCAAGCAACTCGTTACGCTGGGCGTAAACAACACGACGTTGATCGTTTGCTACATCATCGTACTCAAGTAATTGCTTACGAACATCAAAGTTACGTGCTTCTACTTTACGCTGAGCGTTTTCAATTGCACGGTTAACCCATGGATGCTCAATGGCTTCGCCGCGTTGCATGCCTAGTTTACGCATCATGTTAGTCATGCGCTCACCAGCAAATATACGCATTAGCGCATCATCCATCGATAAGTAAAAACGGCTAGAGCCGGCATCACCCTGACGACCAGCACGGCCACGTAATTGGTTATCTATACGGCGCGATTCATGACGTTCAGTACCAATAATATGTAAACCGCCAGCATCAATTACTGCATCGTGACGAATTTTCCACGCTGCTTTAATTTCAGCAATTTGTTCATCTGTTGGGTTTTCTAGTTTTTCAACTTCACTGTTCCAGTTACCACCAAGCACAATATCGGTACCACGGCCGGCCATGTTGGTAGCAATTGTTACAGTACCAGGTAAGCCTGCATCCGATACAATGTCAGCTTCTTGCGCATGGAACTTAGCATTAAGTACGTTGTGCTTAATTTTTTCTTTGCGTAAAAACTGCGATAAATACTCAGAGCTTTCAATTGAAATAGTACCTACTAGCACAGGTTGCCCGCGCTCTTGGCAATCTTTAATATCAGCTAAAATAGCTTCGTATTTTTCTTCTTGTGTTAGGTAAACTAAATCAGCGCGATCATCACGGATCATCGGCTTATTAGTTGGCATAACAACCGTGTCTAGACCGTAAATAGATTGAAACTCAAATGCCTCTGTATCGGCTGTACCTGTCATACCAGCTAAGGTTTCGTATAAACGGAAGTAGTTTTGGAAAGTAATAGAAGCCAGTGTTTGGTTTTCGTTTTGAATTTTTACACCTTCTTTCGCTTCTACAGCTTGGTGTAAACCTTCAGACCAACGACGACCTTCCATTGAGCGCCCTGTGTGCTCATCGATAATGATGACTTCGTTTTCTTTAACAACGTAATCCACATCTTTTTGATAAAGCTTGTGAGCACGAAGCGCAGCATACACGTGGCTTAGTAGAGTAATACTACTGGCTGAGTAAAGCGAATCGCCTTCTTCAATTAATCCACGTTCAGTAAGTAGGTCTTCTACTTTAATTTGACCGCGCTCTGTTAAATGAACTTGTTTAGACTTTTCGTCTATAGTGTAATCGCCATCGCCTTCAATGCCTTCTTCGTCTTCTTTTTCTTGAAGCTCTAAAAGCGGCACAATTTTATTGATTTCGATGTATAGCTCAGAGCTATCTTCAGCTGGGCCTGAAATTATAAGTGGCGTACGTGCTTCATCGATTAAGATTGAATCCACCTCATCCACTACCGCATAAAACAGTGGGCGTTGTACACGCTCATCAATGCTAAATGCCATGTTGTCACGTAGGTAGTCAAAACCAAACTCGTTATTAGTACCGTAAGTAATATCGGCACTGTAAGCTTGTTTTTTCTGTTGTGGCATCATGCCTGGTACGTTACAGCCTACAGTTAAGCCTAAGAACTCAAATAACTCGCGGTTTGTTTCAGCATCACGTTTTGCAAGGTAGTCGTTCACGGTAATTACGTGCACGCCTTTGCCTGTTAAGCCATTTAAGTAGGCTGGAAGTGTGGCTGTGAGTGTTTTACCTTCACCGGTACGCATTTCTGCTATACGGCCTTGATGTAAAACCATGCCGCCTAATAGCTGTACGTCAAAGTGACGCATGCCATTTACACGCTTTGACGCTTCACGTACCACAGCAAATGCTTCTGGTAGAATGTCGTCAAGGCTTTGCCCGTTATCGTAACGTTCTCTAAACTCAGCTGTCTTAGCTCTTAAATCTTCATCAGAAAGCGCTTCTAATTGCGTTTCTAGCGCGTTAATTAGCGCGACCGTCTTTCTTAGGTTTTTAATAGTGCGGTCATTGCGACTACCAAAAATCTTGGTAAATAAATTAGATATCATGATAAAACCGTTACAATGTATTCTTTGCTAACCGAGTGTCGGCTAACCCATTTTTTACAATTGGTAATTAATATGTACTTTTACATAACCTGTAGAACATATTAATTAGCAATTTTGTATTAAAGAGCATTAAAAGCACTGTTTAATACGTGTGCTACTATACCAGACTCTGCCAAACAACAAACTATCTCAATAAAAAGATGTGTATTTAAAACAGAAAAATTTGATCTGATGCGCAAAAAACTAGTTTTATTACGCTAAAAAATAGCAGCAAGTTGTGAAGATATGGTGTTAAAAAATTTAAAAACAAGAGTATAGGGTGGGTAAGTTTTATACTGAGTAACCCACCCTATGACGTAGTGTATTTAAAGCTTAAATTGATTAACCGTTTTGTTTAAGGCAACGGCTAGGTCGCTTAAATCACGCGCTTCATCTGCTAAAATGTGGGCGTGATCAGCTGTGCTGTTTACTAAGCCATTAATTGCTGCAAGGCTGGTGTTAATGTCCTCTGCTACAACCGTTTGCTGCTCTGTTGAGGTGGCAATTTGGTGGCTTTGGTCTTGCACTTTAGTTACCGACTGAGCAATGTTTTGTAATGAACTTAGCACTTCTTTGGTTTGCGATACTGAGCCTTCTGTTTGCTCTTGCCCTTGCAGCATCATTACCGATGCTTGTTGGGCAATTTGCTGTAAGCGAGAAATCATATTACGTATATCGTCTGTTGATTCTTGCGTACGGCTCGCAAGTGAACGCACTTCATCGGCAACTACCGCAAAACCACGGCCATGCTCACCAGCACGCGCAGCTTCAATGGCGGCATTAAGAGCAAGTAAGTTGGTTTGATCGGCAATGGAGTTAATTACATCCACCAATGCACCAATGTTATTACTTTCTTGCTCAAGCCCTGCCACCACTTTAGACGCTTCACCTATGTGTAGCGCAAGTTCGGTCATCACACGTTGTGCTTGAGTTGAGCGGTCAGCCCCTTCGGCAGTAATGGCTTGTACTTCTTCGGCGGCGCTGTTGGTATGCTGTGCGTTACGCGATATTTCAAGTACAGTGCTGGCCATTTCGGTCACGGCGGCACTAACGCTGTCTACTTGTTGTTTTTCTTGCTGTATTTCGGTATTGGTCTGGGCTGATACATTTTTAAGCTGCGCTGCGGCATTGGTCAATTGCTCAGCTTGTGCGGCTGTTTCTAACATCATGCCGCGCAGCTTATCAATGAATGTATTCATGTGATTGGCAAGCTGGCCAACCTCATCTTGGCTGTTAATAGTAATCTTTTGGGTTAAATCGCCTTCGCCCGATGCAATATCACGCATAATATTAGTTAGCGTGGTAATAGGCTGCGAAATCATGTGGGTTGCCCATAATATCATCGCTAAAATGATCACTAAAATAATCACCACTGCGGTGGTTGTGCTGGTAACCGCTTCATTAACGGGGGCTTCAATCATGCTGGTTGGAATTAGTATACCTACATACCAGTCAAGATAAGGTTGTTCTAGTTGTAAGCGATGATACACCACATAATACGCTTCGCCTTTTAAAGTCACCAATTGGCTGCCTTCAAGGTTGTTACGCATTTGGGTATTAAGCTCTGTAAAGCCTGATGTATTGCTAAACTGGCTTTCAAGGCCATCTAGCCCTTCTTTACCTTTAGGGCCTTCATCGGTGTTAGACAGTTTATGGCCAGTGGCATTTGAAAAGTGCACCACCTTTTGATTGCCATCGAGTAAAAAGCCATAGCCTTGGCCGTTAAAGCGGATACCTTCTACCATGTCGTTGATTTTATTAAGCTGTAAATCAACGCCGCCCATACCAATAAGTTTACGCTGTGCGTTGTATACCGGCTGCTGTACAACTGCCGAGGCAACACCTGTGGTTAAATCGACTGATATAGGGCCCACGTAAAGTTTATTTATTTGCAGGGCTTCTTGCCACCAACCACGCTTATAGGCGTAGTAAGGTTGGCCATTGTAATGGCTGGTACGCTCGTTTTCTTTAAAGTATTCGCCGGTGGTTGCTGAGGCAAAAAACGCCGACAGTATATTTTCGTCATTTGAGCTAATACGGACAAAGTCTTGATTAACTTCGTTGTATCCCGGAGCGTTTTTGATTGGCTGATTTCGAGTATCCCAATTTTCAAAAAAATTAACTAAGTGGGGATTATTAACGAACGTAGATACCAGCTTGCCATACTTTGCAAAATAGCTTTGCATTGAAAGTTGTTCGCTTTGTAGGTAGCTTTGAGCTTCGCGCTCAATGTTTACTCTGGAAAGGTTAGCGATGTGATTTACAAAAAATGTTGAAGCAATAATTAGCAAAATGGTGATGGTACCACCAATCAATAATAATATTTTCTTCCGTAATGATAAATTATTTAGCATGAGTGCACGTATTATTGTTATTTAGTAGGTGATATCTAATCATATCTTACTTTAAATCTCTATGAAGTTAGATAAAAAGCACTAATTATGCGTTTAAAATGAAGGGTTATGCAAAAATGGAAACAAAAGCTAATAAATTAGTAGTATTAGGCGCAGGCTGGTTGGGTCATGCTTTATGCTTGCAAGCTAAGCAAGCCGGTTGGCAAGTACAAGGTACACATAGAAGTGATGAGCATACAGAGGATTTTCAGCGTCAATTTGTCCTCAATGAAGGGTTGCTAACACACCAAATAGATTTACACGATGCTTACTGGGTGTGTGCAATCCCCCCACGGAGCAGACACAGTGAAAGTAACTACCCAGAAACACTTAGTGCTGCACTTACTCTTTCTAAACAATTAACTGCCAAAGGCTTTATTTTATGCTCATCTACCGGTGTGTACGACCAAGAGCCTGGTGTTTACACTGAAAGCAGTGAAATAAGCTGCACCAATGAGCGACAAATAAAACTGTTCGATAGCGAAGAAAAAGTACTAGAACAAGACGGTAAGGTGCTGCGTTTAGCGGGCTTATTAGGACCTAACCGTGAGCCTGGACGCTTTGTGGCTGGTAAAGAATTAAACTCATCTAGCGAGCAAGTGGTTAATATGGTGCATCAACAAGATGTGATAAACGCTATTTTTGCGGTAATAGAAAACTATAATTCGGGGCAAAACATTTATAACGTGGTGAATCCATCGCACCCCACTAAAGCGAATTATTATGCACAAAAGTGTGCAGAGCATGGCGGTGAAATGCCAACCTTTACCAGTAATGAAAGTGCTGAGCGCAAGGTGCTTGGCTCAGCAATTGAGGCGTTAGGTTTTAGCTATCAGCATGGAATTTAGCATGCGATGGTAGCGGGTTGAGATTAATAAAGTCGCACAACGCCCCCTGAGATAAAAGCGTATTGGTCGCGTCTATATCGGGGGCAAAGTAGCGGTCTTTATCATAGTAACTTACATGCTCGCGCAGCAGTGCTTTTGCTTTTTCTACTTGCGGTGAGGGTTTTAGCGGGGCTCTAAACTCAAGCCCCTGAGCAGCTCCAAGCCATTCAATTGCTAATACCCCGCGGGTGTTATTGGCCATTTCATTTAAGCGCCTTGCTGCAAAGGTTGCCATAGAGACATGATCTTCTTGATTAGCAGATGTTGGCAGGCTGTCTACCGAGGCGGGGTGCGCAAGCGATTTGTTCTCGGAAGCAAGTGCCGCCGCAGTTACTTGGGCAATCATAAAGCCTGAGTTAACTCCGCCATTTTCAACTAAAAAAGGCGGCAGTGTAGAGAGGTTTGAATCAATAAGTAGCGCGATTCTTCGCTCTGCCAGCGCGCCTATTTCGGCAATCGCTATGGCTAAGTTATCAGCTGCCATAGCAACGGGCTCTGCATGAAAATTACCACCGGAGATAATATCGCCCACATCGGCAAATACCAGCGGGTTATCGGTAACGCCATTTGATTCACACAGTAGCACTTCTGAAGCTTGGCGAATTTGTGTTAAGCACGCGCCCAATACCTGAGGTTGGCAACGCAGGCAGTAAGGGTCTTGCACTTTTTCACAGTTTACGTGAGATTGGCTAATTTGTGATTGAGTACCAAGTAGCTCTCTAAATACACTGGCTGTATCGATTTGGCCGCGTTGCCCCCGTATTTCGTGAATGCGTGCATCAAAGGGGGCACGGCTGCCCTTAGCAGCTTCTATGCTAATAGAGCCTATAACACAACTTTGTGTGTATAAATCTTCTGCTTTGAAAAGCCCTTGTAACGCAAGTGCGGTAGAAGCTTGTGTACCATTTAACAGCGCCAGCCCTTCTTTTGCACCTAAAGTTAGGGGGGAAAGGTTTGCAATTTTTAGCCCTTGAGCAGCACTTATAATTTCACCTTTGTGACGCATTTTACCTTCACCTAGCAGCGGTAGACACATATGAGCAAGCGGCGCTAAATCGCCCGAAGCACCCACAGATCCTTTTTCTGGTACGCACGGGTAAACTTCACTGCACAGTAGCTTAATAAAAAACTCAATCACCTCAAGGCGTATTCCTGAGTAGCCCCGAGATAGAGAGTTTATTTTTAAGGTCATCATTAACCTTACTGTGCTGTCGTCCATGAGCTCACCTATACCGGCAGCGTGCGAAAGGACAATACTACGTTGAAGTAGCTCAAGCTCGTCATCCGCTATTTTTGTATTGGCTAATAAGCCAAAGCCGGTGTTGATACCGTACACCGTTTGGCATTTGCTTATTACGTTTTGAACGGTTTGTGCGCTGGCGGCTATTTGTGTACTGGCGCCATCGACAAGGTTAAGCGTGACAGCTGAGTCATTAATTTTTCTTAGGGTGTTTAAGTCTAACTGCCCTGGTGTGAGAGTGTGTGAAATCATGGCTATTCCTTGTTTAGCATAGGGAGATCGAGATGGTGCTCTTGCGCACAATTTTTTGCAATGTCGTAACCTGCATCGGCATGACGCATAACACCGCTGGCAGGGTCGTTCCAAAGCACGCGGGCGATACGCTCTTTTGCTTCATTAGTACCATCAGCAACAATTACAACGCCGGCATGTTGACTAAAGCCCATACCAACACCGCCACCATGATGCAGTGAAACCCATGTAGCGCCGCCTGCAGTGTTTAATAAAGCATTGAGTATTGGCCAATCAGACACGGCGTCTGAGCCATCTAGCATACTTTCTGTTTCACGATTCGGGCTTGCTACTGAGCCTGAATCGAGGTGATCGCGACCAATAACAACCGGTGCTTTAAGCTCGCCATTTTTAACCATGTCGTTAAAAGCCAGTGCAAGGCGAGCTCGATTTTTTAAACCTACCCAGCATATACGTGCTGGTAAACCCTGAAATTGAATGCGCTCACGCGCCATATCAAGCCAGTTATGTAAGTGGGTATCTTCTGGGATAAGCTCTTTCACTTTTGCATCGGTTTTATAAATGTCTTCGGGGTCGCCCGAAAGCGCAACCCACCTAAATGGGCCAATTCCTTCACAAAATAACGGGCGGATATAAGCGGGCACAAACCCCGGAAAATCAAACGCGTTAGTAACGCCTTCTTCAAATGCCATTTGGCGAATGTTATTACCATAGTCGGTAGTGGCAGCACCTGCTTTTTGCAGTGCTAGCATAGCGTTAACTTGCATTGCCATAGATTGCTTAGCGGCTTTAACAACCGCGTGTGGGTTTTGTTTGCGCATTTTTGCCGCATCTTGCATGTTCCAACCTTGAGGTAGGTAGCCGTTGAGTGGGTCGTGCGCTGAGGTTTGGTCGGTCACGATATCAGGGATAATGTTGCTGTTTGCTAGGGTAGTAAAAATATCGGCGGCATTACCTAATAGGCCTACCGATAGGGCCTTACCTTTAATACACGCATCGGTAATAAGTTTAAGTGCGTGTTCAAGCGTCGTGGCTTTTACATCAACGTAGCCAGTTTTAATTCGAAAATCGATACGGGTTTCGTCGCATTCCACAACTAATGCGCTAAAACCGGCCATCGTCGCGGCGAGTGGTTGGGCACCTCCCATACCGCCAAGACCTGCGGTTAAAACCCATTTACCCTGCGCATTACCGTCAAAGTGTTGTTTTGCCATTGCTACAAAGGTTTCGTAAGTGCCTTGCACTATGCCTTGTGAGCCAATGTAAATCCAAGAGCCCGCGGTCATTTGCCCATACATCATTAAGCCTTTTTTATCGAGCTCATTAAAGTGCTCCCAATTTGCCCAATGTGGCACCAGGTTAGAATTAGCAATGAGAACGCGCGGCGCGTTTTCGTGGGTTTTAAATACGCCCACGGGCTTGCCCGATTGCACAAGCAGTGTTTCGTCGTTTTCGAGCCTATCAAGGGTTTCAATTATTTTATCAAAGCTTGGCCAGTCTCTTGCTGCTCGGCCAATACCGCCATAGACTACTAACGCATGGGGGTGCTCTGCCACTTCAGGGTCTAAATTGTTCATTAACATGCGTTTAGCGGCTTCGGTTTGCCAACTTTTAGCGCTAATTTTGTCGCCATGGGGCGCGCGGATTTCACGGTGTGTGTCGAGCCTGTTGTTCATGAATTTCTCCTGTTGTATATACAAGATGGTCAGCTATAAAAAAACGCCCTTAAGCGTTATCTTGTTATTATTTTTTAAATGTTAAGTGTCCACCCAGGCGGTATTTACTGCCCGGTGATACTAAGCGAGCAAAGCTCACTATGCCTTTTGTTGACCAAGTACGACGAATGACCTGTAAGCAGGGCTCTTCGTTATACAGGTTAAGCCATTGGCACATTTGCGAGTTAGGCATAACCGCTTCCACTGTGTGGCGTGCTTGTGTGAGTGGCGCTACGCTCGATAAGTACTCATGCGGTGTAAGGGTGCTAAAGTCTTGTTGTAAATAACCCGCGGCTAAAGCTGGGTTCACAAACCGCTCTTCAACTTGCAGTGGTTTGTCGTTCTCGTTGTGTACCAGTACACTGCGATACACCACGCTATCTACTTCAACGCCAAGCGCAATGGCGATGGGGGCAACGGCATTGATAGATTCAAGCACGTGCACGCTACAGCTGTAATGCCCGTTACGCTCTTTTACTTCATCGGCAATGTTTTTAATTTCGAGTAGAGATGATTGCGATTTAAAACTTGCTACAAACGTACCTAATCCTTGGCTGCGCGTTAAAATACCGGCATCTGTTAATTCGCTCAGTGCACGTCGTGCGGTCATACGGCTTACAGAAAATTGACTGCTAAGCTCGTTTTCTGAGGGGACGCGTTGGTTTTCTTGCCATGCGCCATTTTTTATTTTATCGACAATAAATTGTTTTATTTGTGCAAATTTAGGAGTGGTCATTACTTATTATTAGCTGTATTTAAAATAAACTATTTAATAAAGATGGCATAATTGCCTTGTATATACAAGGTGTATTGTTAGACTGTATTTTAAGCACGTTAGGGAGCTAAGTATGCAAAATAAAACAACGGGTTACGCTTTAGAAGATCTCGACTTATTATTGACAGATGCCAACATAGCAACCATGGATAGCACAGTTGCTGCGCCTTATGGGGCGATAGAAAATGCGGCACTGGCGATTAAAAATGGCGAAATTGTATGGTTAGGTGAGCAATCAAACTTACCCAGTTTTGATGCCTTTGCTACCCCTACATTAAGTATTAAAGGGCAATGGTTAACACCTGGGCTTATTGATTGCCATACACATTTAATATTTGCAGGCTCCCGTTCAGAGGAGTTTGAGCAGCGCTTACAAGGTACAAGCTATGAACAAATAGCTGCACAAGGTGGCGGTATTGCCAGTACCGTTAGAGCCACTCGCGCGGCAAGCCATGAGCAATTATTTGTTGATACAAAAGATCGCTTAAACACTTTATTTGCTGAGGGCGTGACGACTGCTGAGATAAAGTCGGGATACGGACTTGATGTTGAAAACGAAATAAAAATTTTAGAAGTGGCGCGTTTGCTTAATGAGCATCACCCTATTGATATTAAAACCACGTTTTTAGGTGCGCATGCGTTACCCCCTGAGTACAAAGGCCGTGCAGATGAATACATTGATTTAGTATGTACACAGATGCTTGAGCAAATAGTGGCTAATAACCTTGCAGATGCTGTGGATGTGTTTTGTGAAAATGTAGGCTTTAGTCATGCACAAACAAAGCAGGTGTTTGATGCAGCTAAAAAACATAACTTGCCGGTAAAGTGCCATGCTGAGCAGCTTTCTAATCAGCAGGGCGCGCAGTTGGTGGCTGAGTATAAAGGCCTTTCAGCTGATCATATTGAATACCTTGATGAAAACGGTGTAAAAGCTATGGCTGAGGCTGGTACTGTGGCTGTTTTATTACCTGGGGCTTTTTATTTTTTACGTGAAACGCAGCTTCCGCCCATCGATTTGCTGCAAAAGTATAAAGTGCCTATCGCCATTGCCAGTGACTTTAACCCAGGGACCTCGCCTTTATGCTCTGTGCAATTGATGATGAATATGGCTTGTACTTTATTTAAGCTTACCCCCGAGCAAGCTCTTGCGGGTGTAACGCGCAATGCAGCGCAAGCGTTAGGGTTGAAAGATAGAGGTGTACTAAAGGTGGGTGCAAGGGCTGATATTGCACATTGGCAAATAAGTCACCCTTCACAATTAAGTTACCAATTTGGCGTAAATAAACTGTTAAATCTATGGATTTTGGGTAGAATTAATTAGTTTGTATTATTTTTGTTCATATTAAACATGCTTTTATTAAATTTTATAGCTAATGGAGTGGCGTAAGCTTGAGTATTTTGACTGATAGTAACTTTCCTATATTTTTTAGCGGCGCGCTGTTAATGGCGATGGTGGCTACGTTAGTTGCGGTTAAGAATACCAGTATTAAATTTAGTTATTTATGTACAGCAGTTGTTGGTTTAGCCATTTTAAGCAGTGGCGCTGCTTGGTTGGCAATATTGCTCGCCTTTGGTTTTTGCTTTCACTTATGGCTGACATTTGAACGTAATAGTTGGAGCATGATTATCACAAGTGCTGTTTCTGGCTTGCTATTTGTGGTGTTGTTTTCGGCGCATTTACTCATGAATGTGCCTCTATTTTGGGTGGTGGTGGCAATTATCCTGCAGGCGGTTGTAGGGCTAATGAACGATGAAGAAGAGCCCAAAGTTGAAGATTTGCATAATATCAACGAGCCTGAACCGTACCAAGATGACTCTCCCCTTGCTGCATTTGCTGATAAACAACAGTTACGTCAAGGTTATTACAGCTGGTGTAAAGAAAAACAGCTAGAAGCTGCACTGGTAATTGTGCGTTTAGAAGGGTTTGAGCAAGTTAATCAACATATTGGTAGAGACTTTGGTGATTTGTTGTTGGCACAATCAGCTAATAGAATAAAAGGCTTACTAAATAACGACGATGTGATTGATTTAGGGGGCTATGAGAAGCTGGCGCATTTAGGCGGTCTTAACTTTGCGTTTATTTGTAGCCTAGCTGCGCATAAACATACTCATGAACACATTATTGAGCAAATTATTGGCGCAACACTCAAGCCGTTCAATGTTGCTAATTGTACAGTAGAGGTAAAAGCAAGAGCCAGTTACGTTAATTGCGATGAGCAAGATGCTAACTTTGATAACTTAGTATCGTGTGCTTACTTAGCTCTTGATAGACAGCCTAAAAAAGCAGTGGTTGTGTACCATCAACAAATGATGGTTGAACAGCTCGAGCAGCAAGCCCGCTTAAAAGAGCTGGCTAATATTGATTTTGTAAGCGAACTTGAGCTTTATTTTCAGCCTATTATTCGTAACGATGACGGCCAAATTGAATTTTTAGAACTCCTACTGCGTTGGCAGCATCCCCAGCAAGGTATTTTATCTGCCCACCGATTTATTGATGATATTCGTATTGCGGGCTTAGCTTACCCACTAGCTAAATTTGTTATAGAGCGCGCTGCAGAGCTTGCCATGGCACTTCGCATTGAGGGTATTGCTATACCACTGAGCATTAACTTATTTGGCCCTGAAATGCTTAACGAAGAGTTTATTGAGTTTGTTGATGGCGTGGTGAGTGAACACAACTTACAGCATGGAGATTTAATTGTTGAATGCCCTCTGCATATATTCACAGATTTAGATAATAAGGGACGCGCCATGATTGCGCGATTAAACAATTTAGGTTTAAAAATATGTGTTGATGGGTTAGGCGATAACCCAATTGTGCTTTCTAAGCTGCCAAATTTAGCGGTTGAGTACATTAAAGTGGCACCATCGCTAACCGCCGATTTTAGCAATCAGAATAATATTCGCAGCCTAGTTGGCGGTATGGTTGAAATGCATAACCAACAAAATACCAAGGTTATTTTTGAGGGCGTTGAAACCTTAGATCAATTAAAGTTTGTAAAAAGCTTAAAAGCCCATGCGGCACAAGGTTATTATTTTGGCCACCCGTTGAGTAGTATTGGTTTAATGAGTTGGCTGAAGCAGTGGCAGGCTCATCAAGCACAATGAGTTATCATTTTTAAAAGTGGCGCTTTATCATCTCGATAAGCCCGTTTAATCACCGCGCTTTATGAGATTGCTCAGAGTACTCAATGTTACTATTTCGTGCTAACTAATTTTGCCTGTAAGTATGCATTTACTAACGCACTAATAATTTGCCCACAGCTTTGCATACCGGCTTTTAACCCTGCAGGGTGATTTATCGGTGCAGCTTCACATACATGTAGGTAACGGGCAGTGCTGTGTTTTGCTGTTAAATATACATAGTGCTCAGCATCACAGACACTAAAACCGCAGCATGTGTAAGCGCTGGCTGGTAAAAATGAAATACTGTCTAGGTCGAGTTCAATACCCAGTGGCGCATTATTAAACCCTGCTAAGGCGTGCTGTACGGCATCAGTTAGTGATATTTCTCGACGTATATTAATGGCCTGATAGCTGTGATAACGACATTGATTTTGCGCGATCAAATCAAAAATGGCTTGGTTATTTTTTTGCTCATGCAGGCCAATAATATGATATTGCTGCAATGCATTTTTTTTCAAAGCATAGCTAAACCCATTGCCACTATGACGGCCTTCGCAAGGGCGTAAGTCTGCATGGGGGTCAAAATTTATAGCGTTAACAGCAGCCCCAATATGCTTGCTTAAAGCACTGAGTATACCAAAGCTATTATTGTGTCCGCCGCCAATAACAATAGGCTCAAGGCCAGCATTAAATATAAGCATTAATACCGCCTCTACTCGCTCATCTATTGTTGCGCATAACTTGCGTAGTTGAGCCAGCTCTTCAGTGTGCTGATTATTTAAGCCTTGGGCTTGCGCCATTACATCATCAACGTCAATTTCGCCTAACAGCAGTACCTGCTGTGCTGCGCTAAACTGGTTAACAGGTTGGTTTAAAAAGTATTGTAAAAAAGCGGGCCATGCCTGATGCGAGCCACCCCGGCCTAAATTAGCGCGAGGGCCTATATCTTCACATACACCAATTAATACGTAGCGAATACCAAATTGCGCTGCATCATTAAGTGCTTGTTGTACATTTACGTGGGTGTCTAATAGAGCAACAGACTGCCAGGTTTTTGTTTCGTTAGTGCGTGTGGAGCAATAGGGTTTAACGGCGTTTTCATCATACACTTTTAAGGTAGGGTGCACTGTGTTGAATCCGTATTGAGCAGTAAATAAACAGGGGTGGAGTAAGCTGTGCTTTTTCAAGCACAGCGTGTTACTTTATTCTTCGATAACTTCTAGTTCAAGTTCTTCGGCTGATAATACAATGCCAGTACTATCTGCATAGATAAAGTCATCATCAAAAAACGACACACCGGCAAAGTTAACGCCAATGCCATCTTCACCAGCGCCTTCGCTGTCGGCGGCAACAGGGATTGATGCAATTGCTTGAATACCTAAATCTATTTCTTCTAGCTCGTCTACATGACGTACAGCACCAAATACAATAATGCCGTTCCAGTTATTATCAAGCGCAAGCTCTGCAAGTTCAATGTCGATAAGAGCGCGTCGTGTTGATCCGCCTCCGTCGATAAGTAGTACTTGATCAGTACCATCTTGTGAGAGTATTTCACGGATCAGTTCATTATTTTCAAAACATTTAACGGTTTTAATTCGGCCGCCAAACGTGTGTCGACCACCAAAGTTGATGAACATCGGTTCAAGCACATCAACCACATCGGCAAAAAAATCACATAAGTCAGAAGTGCTGTAATCCATTATTTTATCCTCAAAGGGTACATAAGTTACCCTCAGTATACCCTCCTTATATGCAATAACAACGACTTAATCGCAGTAAATTTATTCAAAAAATAACGAAATTAGAAATGGCAACAATAGTGTCTTAAAAGCGTCACTCAATTGTTATTTTCTGCCACTAAGCTTTCATTATGGTTAGATATTGTGCAGCTGAAGGTGAATTATGAATGACAACAATGTGTTTAAAAAAATGGCTCGAATAGATGAACAACTGTTTTTAACTTTGTTTAATTATAACTCGCCCAAATGGTTAAAAACGGCTGCGCTTGGTTTATCTAAAAGTGGTAATGGTGGTTTATATTTACTTATGTGTTGCGCAGTTTGGTGGCTAAGTACCAATGAGCAGCATCAGTTATTGCCAATATCGGTGTTACTGGGGTTTGCAATTGAAAGACCGATATATTTTTTAGCAAAGCGTAGCTTTGCCCGTATCCGCCCCTGCGATTGCCTTGTGAGCAATGCGTATATTGTCCCGAGTGATAAATTCAGCTTACCTTCTGGGCACAGTGCGGCTGCTTTTTTAGTTGCGGTAATATTGGGCCACTTTTTTGCAGAGTATGCATGGCTATGGTTTAGTTGGGCCTCAGGTGTGGCTGTCTCTCGCGTGGTATTAGGCGTACATTTTCCAGCAGATATAATAATAGGCGCCGTTATTGGCAGTTCATGTGGTTTATTTGCGCTAGCTTTGGTGGTGCCAGTATGAAGATACTATACGGCATACAAGGGACAGGTAATGGCCACATTACGCGTGCCCGTGTTATGGCAAGTTGTTTTAAAGAGTTAGGTATAAATGTTGATTACGTTTTTTCAGGACGCCCTGAAAAAGAATACTTTGATATGCAGGACTTTGATGATTACAAAACGTTTCGGGGGTTATCGTTCAGCACTAAAAACGGCCAAGTAAAAAGCTATCAAACATTAAAAAATGCCCGTGTCTGCGAGTTGGTTAACGATATAAAATCATTTGATGTAAAAAAATACGACTTTGTCTTAAATGACTTTGAGCCTATTTCAGCCTGGGCTGCAAAGTGCTCAGGCGTACCTGTAGTTGGTATTAGTCACCAGGCGGCTTTTTTATCTAATAGTGTGCCTATGTTTGGTCGAGGTTTATTTAGAAAATCTCTTATTAAGCACTATGCGCCAGCAAACACCTATTTAGGCGTACATTGGCAGCCTTTTGCAGATAATATTATACCGCCCTTCATTGCAAACCATAACCATGGCAACCCAGTCGCGGTTATGAATAAAGTGCTTGTATACTTACCCTTTGAAAACCTCGACAACATTATTGATTATTTGAAGGACTTCCCTGAAAAAGAGTTTTATTGTTACCACCCACACGCGCAAGATAAATCCCTTGGACACATTCATTTACGCGCTCCTTCACGGGCGGGGTTTTTAAACGATTTAGCAAACACGAGCGGTGTTATTGGTAATGCAGGCTTTGAACTGGCAAGTGAGGCTTTAAAGCTTGGGAAAAAGTTATTACTTAAACCACTCGATGGCCAGTTTGAACAAGATGCAAATGCGCAAACATTACGGGCGATGAAAATGGCTCATGTAATGAACTACTTAAACCCCCAAGCCTTAGATGACTGGAATAGTGCTCCGCAAAACAAGCAGATCAACTTTCCCAGTGATCCAGCTCCTCTAGTGCACTGGTTGCTTAAAAAACAATGGCATAACACTCACTCATTGCATAAAAATTTATGGGGTAGTGTCAATCTAATGGCATGACTTACATACAATAAAATTAACAAAAAGTTTAAAAAAAAGCGCCATAACGTACTACACTAATAGTGCATATTTAATATAGGTGTTTTCAATGAATTTTTTACAAAACTTAACTATTAAAAGACGTTTACAACTTAATGCAGTGGTAGTCGGTCTGGCAATGGTCATTTTGTTGTGTGTGATAATTTATGAGTCACGTGTAACACTTAATCTGAACAAAACAATTCAGCTTGCAGAAGAGCTCAACGTACATGCACTAGAGCTTAGAAAGTATGAAAAAAACTTTCTTTTTTACAAGCAGCGGGAAGCACTTACATCATTTGATAAGGATTTTAAACAGCTAAGCACTAAAATCAAAGAGCTGCAGGAGGTAATGCAAAAGCAGGGTATTACCACAGCGCAAGTTGAGCATTTTCATACGCTTATTACTAACTACAACAACAATTTTTCAGAGGTTGTTAGGTTACAGCAGCAGATAGGTTTAAACCCTAAAGATGGGTTATATGGCAAGCTTAGAAATGCAGTACATGAAGTTGAAGAACTATTAAAAGAGCAAGATAACTTTGAGCTTTTATCAGTAATGCTTCAGCTTCGACGTGCTGAGAAAGATTTTATGCTGCGCTTTGATGCAAAATACTTAACTCGCTTTAATAACCTTATCAGTACGTTTAAGCAAAAAATTACGCAAGCTAATTTGCAAAGTAGTTATAAGTCGCAAATAAACCCGTTAATAGATACTTATCAGGTCGCTTTTCAAAACCTAGTTAAAGCACAAACTGAGTTAGGACTAGATTTAGACTCAGGTGCACTAGGCGTTATGCGTATTAACGTAGAAAAAAGTGACAAAGTTGTAAGTGAAATCGTTGAGTCAACTAAGTCACAAGTTGAAACAAGTGTTGAACAAGCAGAACTTATAGCCATTATAGTTTTTGTTCTTTCAGGGGTTATCGTGTTGGCGTTGGTGTACTTAACTAGTCATTCAATCATTGTACCTATTGAACGAGTGTATCACACCATAAACGACATACGCCGCAATAACGATTTAAGCGTAATGATAGAGCAAACAGGTAATGACGAAGTTACCATCATGACCTCAGACTTTAATAGCTTAATAGGCGATTTTAAAAACCTCATAAACGAAGTTAATACTGCGCTTAATACGTTAAATGTAGCAACAGAGCACTTATCTGAAAGCACCTCTGCAACAAGTTCAGGCATGCAAGAGCAATTACACGAAGCGGATATGGTGGCCACTGCGGCTACGCAAATGCAGGCAACGATTCAAGATATTTCGCATAACACCGAAGCTGCTGCTAAAAAAGCAGAGTCAACCAATCTAAGCGCGCAGCAAGGGCGCAATGAAGTAGATTCTACGGTTATGCACATACGCGATTTATCTTCGTCGTTAGGCAATGCATCAAGTGTGGTATCGCAACTTGAAAAAGACGGTGAAACCATAGGCTCAGTACTCGATGTAATCAGAGGCATTGCAGAGCAAACCAATTTACTGGCATTGAATGCCGCGATAGAAGCCGCTCGTGCTGGTGAGCAAGGGCGAGGATTTGCTGTAGTGGCAGATGAAGTGCGCTCGCTTGCGCAACGCACACAAGAGTCTACCAGTGAAATTGAAGGCATTATTAATACGCTTCAGCAGCGCACGCAAGAGGTCGTCAGCATTATGCATCAATGTCGTTCTCAAGGCGATGAGAGTGCTTCACAAGCTATTAAAGCGGGTGATTTACTCGGCGCTATTACCGAGGATGTGCAAACCATAATGGAAATGAGCACGCAAATTGCTGTTGCCATTGATGAGCAAAGTCAGGTGGCATCAGAGGTAAACAAAAATGTAGTACGCATTAGAGACATTGCCCAAGATGCCTCTGAGCATGCAGTGAATAATGCGCAAACCAGTGAAGAAGTCTCTGAACAAGCGCGCGTATTATTTGCGGCTATTGATAAGTTTAAAGTGTAATACAGCGTAGCGTTTAAAAAGCCAATAAGGTTTAGGGAACAAACTTTATTGGTACGCTATCTTTGTTTTGTTCGTGCTCGGTAAGGCGCGCTTGGTATTTATCCCACAAGGTTTTTTGCTGCGCTTGTAGTGCTTCAAAGTAACTCCAGCTAAATAGCCCGCTGTTGTGGCCATCATCAAAGTCTAACCTAATTGCGTAATGCCCCACCGGTACAATCTCTTTTATACCAACATGTTGTTTATTAAGTACCAACTTCATTGGCTCTGCACCATGTCCTTGCACTTCGGCAGAGGGGGAGTGAACGCGTAAAAACTCGCAGCTAAATACAGCCATACTGTCATCATCAAAGTAAACATCTAGGTTTTTACTCACGCTATGATAATGCACTTTTGTTACGTGTTTCATTTTATATGTCCCATTAAAAAGCCCCCAATATGGAGGCTTTTAGTATAGTATTTTTGCCTACCTTATAAAATAAAGCGGCTTAAGTCTTCGTCTTCTACAAGTGCACCTAAGTGTTTTTCTACGTAGGCGGCATCTATAGTAAGGGTAGAGCCTGCCTGCTCAGATGCATCGTATGAAATTTCTTCCATTAGCTTTTCCATTACCGTATGTAAGCGACGCGCACCAATATTTTCGGTTTTCTCGTTAACTTGCCATGCCGCTTTGGCAATACGATCTATTGCATCATCACTAAACTCAACGTTAACTTGCTCAGTTTTAAGTAGCTCACGTTGCTGCTCAGTAAGTGAAGCATGTGGCTCGGTAAGAATACGTTTAAAGTCATTAGCACTGAGCGCTTCAAGTTCTACACGAATAGGTAAACGGCCTTGTAACTCAGGGATCATGTCTGATGGCTTAGCCATTTGGAACGCGCCCGATGCAATAAATAACATGTGATCGGTTTTAACCATACCGTGCTTAGTATTTACAGTTGAGCCTTCAATTAGTGGTAGTAAGTCGCGTTGCACACCTTCACGGCTTACATCTGGACCTGACGAATCGCCACGCTTACAGATTTTGTCTATTTCATCAATAAACACAATACCGTTTTGCTCTACAGCAAAGATAGCCTGCTCTTTTAACTCTTCAGGATTAACGAGCTTAGCGGCTTCTTCTTCAGTTAATAGTTTGAAGGCTTCTTTAATTTTTAACTTACGCTTAGTACGTTTGTCGCCACCCATGTTTTGGAACATGCTTTGCAGCTGGTTGGTCATATCTTCCATACCAGGTGGTGCCATAATCTCTACATTTGGCTGCGCTTGCGCTAAATCTATTTCTATTTCTTTATCATCAAGCTGACCTTCGCGTAATTTTTTACGGAATGTTTGGCGAGTCGATGAGTTGTCATCACGCTGCGTTTCACCGTATTGATCTTTAGCGGGTGGTAAAAGTGCATCTAAAATACGCTCTTCTGCTGCTTCTTCTGCGCGGTGTTTAAACTTTTTAGTTTGTTGCTCGCGGGTCATTTTAATTGATACATCAACTAAATCGCGAATGATAGTTTCTACTTCTTTACCAACATAACCTACTTCAGTAAATTTAGTCGCCTCTACTTTAATAAAAGGCGCATTTGCTAGTTTAGCTAAACGGCGGGCAATTTCAGTTTTACCAACACCGGTTGGACCAATCATTAAAATGTTTTTAGGGGTTACTTCGCTACGTAGGTCATCGTTTAATTGCATTCTGCGCCAGCGATTACGCAAGGCAATAGCCACGGCTTTTTTAGCTTTAGCTTGACCAATAATATGCTGATCTAACTCGTGTACAATTTCTCTTGGGGTCATAGCAGACATAATGGGTCCTATTATAGTTCTTCGATTGTTTGGAAGTTGTTGGTAAATACACAGATATTGCCAGCAATGGTCAGGCTTTTTTCTACGATATCGCGAGCGCTTAAATCGGTATTTTCTAATAGGGCAGTGGCTGCTGATTGAGCAAAGTTACCACCGCTACCAATAGCAATTAAATCGTTCTCTGGCTGCACTACGTCACCGTTACCTGTGATAATTAGTGAAGCAGTTTCATCTGCAACTGCCAACAACGCCTCAAGCTTGCGCAGAGCTCGGTCGCTACGCCAATCTTTGGCCATTTCTACAGCGGCTTTAGTGAGGTTACCTTGGTGCATTTCTAGTTTGCTTTCAAAGCGTTCGAAAAGGGTAAAAGCATCAGCAGTACCGCCGGCAAAACCAGCAATTACTTTGCCATTATAAAGGCGTCGAACTTTGCGGGCATTGCCCTTCATTACGGTATTACCAAGCGATACTTGGCCGTCGCCACCAATTACTACTTTATTGTCGCGGCGTACACTTACGATAGTGGTCATGTTATTCCTCATCATCAAGCTGCGAGGGCAGCTTGTAAAAAACGATTATGAAGAGGTTATATGGGTGAATGCACTAATTTCAAGTCCAGCCCCAAATTCCGCAGCTAACAACGTGTACTCGCTTGAGTTTGTTTTTGTCGCTCTCGGCTTGGCGCTTTGTTTTGTATGGGCCTAAACGCACTTTATACCAAACCCCGTTAGTACCGGTGGTTTTTTTAATTTCAGAAATTAAGCCCGCGAAAGCAATTTTAGCTTTAAGGGTTTCAGCTTGCTCATGTGTTCTAAACGACCCACACTGCATAACATAAGGGCCTTTTTGCTCAATTTCTCTCACTTCTACTTGGATCTCATGCTCTTTAATTTCTTCAATGAACTTAGGGGCGCGAGGTTTAGCTATTTCTACTTTTTCAGCTGTTTTAGGGTGTGCCTGCTGCTCAACAAGCTCAGGATCAGCATTATTTTTAATAAACCATAAGCCGTAGGCAAACCCACCTACAAGCAAAACAGTAATAACAACTAAAAGTATAGGAAATGGTTTTTTAGCAGGGGTCTGCTTGGTGTTTTTTCTACCCGATGGTTTTTTATTAATATAATCGTGCTGTGCCATTTGGCTTTAACCTAAATCATGTCTATAGGGTCAACATCAAGGCTCCAGCGCACTTTTTGTGCGAGTTTGCTGGTGCTTAAATAGTCAACCATTTGCGCAAGATACTGATGCAATACTTTGCGGTCTTGCGCTTGAATGTGTAATTGAAATCGATACATACCCGCCACTCTTTCAAGTGGAGCAGGGATTGGACCGAGCAATTGTATACCAGATACACCGTTAACAGGAACCAAATCCGTCAAAAAATCGACAACTTGCTTAATACTGTGCCCTTGTGCCCTGACTATAGCCATATTAGTGATGGGTGGTAAATCAGCGTCATCTCGCTCACTTAAAGCAAAACGGGCAAAGTCTTGATAGCCGTTATTAACTAAATCTTGTAAAAGAGGGTGTTCTGGAAAGTGCGTTTGCAGTAATACTTGCCCAGGCTCCCCCGAGCGACCCGCGCGCCCAGCAACTTGAGTCACTAGCTGGGCTAAATGCTCAGTAGCTCTAAAGTCACACGAGTACAAACCACTATCTACATCTAATATAAGCACTAAGCTAACATCGGCAAAATGATGACCTTTAGCTAACATTTGTGTGCCCACTAAAATACGCGCTCCACCTTGGTTTATTTCCTCTAAGGCTTTTTCTAAGCTTCCTTTACGGCGGGTTGAGTCGCGGTCGATGCGACTTACGGGCGTATCGGGAAATTCACTCGATAAAAACTCTTCAATTTGCTCTGTGCCTTTTCCGTTAGGAAAAATTTGCGTGCTACCGCAATCAGGGCATTGATGAGGTACAGGGTGCTGCTCACCACAGTGATGGCAAATCATTTGACCAATGGCTTTATGAAAGGTGGCACTAGTGCTGCAACGATTGCACTCACTGAGCCAGCCACATTCGTGACAAATAAGCGTAGGAGAAAAACCGCGACGATTTAAAAACACCATAACTTGCTTACCGCGGTTTAAATGTTGGCGCATAGTGGCAAGGCTTGCATGAGCAATACCCGCTTGATCGGGCTGACCTTTCATATCAAGCAACATAAACTTATTATCGGTTGCTGTTTGCGCGCGCTCTGTAAGGCTTAAAAGTTGGTATTTATTGTTTATAGCTTTGTGCAGTGTTTCCAGTGCTGGGGTGGCACTGCCTAAAATAAGCGGTATTTTATGCTGAAATGCCCGATAAGCTGCTAAGTCGCGTGCGTGGTAACGTAAGGTATCTTGCTGTTTGAATGATGAATCGTGTTCTTCATCAACCACTATCATTCCTAACTTTAAAAAAGGGAGAAAAATACTTGAACGGGTACCTATTACAATTGCGCAGCTGCCTTTTTCGCAAAAACGCCATGTTTGCAAGCGCTCGTTATCGGTGAGGGCTGAGTGCCATAGCATTATTGGGGTATCAGGGAAGCGACGACGAAATCGGTTGACGGTTTGTGGCGTCAACCCTATTTCAGGTACTAGTACTAGGGCTTGTTCGCCACGTTTGAGGACTTCTTCTAAGCATTGTAAATATACTTCGGTTTTACCGCTGCCGGTCACACCTTCTAATAAAAAGCTATTAAAACCAACGCTTTGATTTATTGTTGTGCACGCTACGGCTTGCTCTTTATTCAGTACTGGCTTAGTACCGACTGTGGGCGCAACGCTTTGCCATTGGTTGTCGTGCTCAATGCTTTGGGTTATAAATTCTTTATCTATTAAGGCATCTATTGTTTTTTTACTAAAGCCGAGCGCTTTTAGTTCGGTTAATGATGACTTACCTGATTGTGCGAGCTGCTTTAACAAGTTTAATTGGGTTTTCGCTTTTAATGACGGTATTTTTGCGCCTTTTTCGGTAAGACTAACCATACTTATGCTGGTTTTATCAGGGTGCTCACCTTGGCGAAGCGCACTAGGCAGCGCAATGTGTATAGTTTCACCGAGTGGGTAGCAATAATAGCGGGCGGTAAAGCTAAGCAGTTCTAAATGCTGCGATGATAAAATGGGGGTTTGGTCAATAACTTCACTAACCGCTTTAATTTTGTTCTCGGGTACATCGGTATGCGTTTTAAGTGCAAGAACAACAGCTACTTTCTTTTGATTCCCAAAAGGCACCAAAACACGCATCCCTGGCATAATTGTCGCTGAGGGCGAGATAAGTTGTTCATCTATTTTATAATCAAAGGTGCGTGGTAACGGAACTTTTATAGCAACTTCAACAAAGCGCATAACAACTCATGTGATAAAGGGTAATAGCTTAATGTACTAAAAATAAGGCTAAAAACCTATACTCAAATAGTCGCTCTAAGGCTAGTTGGTTACTTTTTTGACAAAAAGCGTAATTAAAGCTTGTGCGGGGCAGGCTAGTTGGATAAAATCCGCGGCCTATAAATTTGTTTTAACGACGTATGGTGCCAGACTTCGGGTTTGGAGAGCGATGCGGCCTTAACTAGAGGTTCCTATGAAAGAAGGTATTCACCCTAAGTACGAAGTAATTTCTGCAACATGTTCATGCGGAAACAAATTCGAAACTCGTTCTACTCTTTGTAAAGACATTCACCTAGACGTATGTTCAGCGTGTCACCCGTTTTACACTGGTAAGCAAAAGATTTTAGACACTGGCGGCCGTGTTGATCGCTTCAACAAGCGCTTCGGTGCACTTAGCAGCAAAAAATAATTATTGCTGTTTAGTAAAAAAAAGCATCTTCGGATGCTTTTTTTGTGTCTAAAATTCACCTTTTTGGGTAGAAAACTACCAATTATTACCATATTCCCACTGCATAACTATTTCCTGTTCTTATTCTGAATATGCATAAAGCTTTGCAGACAAACAGACAATTCTTCTCTATATTTTTTATACGTTAATTTTTAACCAAGTTGCTAAAAGCGCTAATCGTGGCGATATTTGTTTTTAACAGTGATTAACGCGCCATAATGGTGCAGTTTGATAGACTAATATCATGCAAAATACTAAAAATATTGTTTAGGTAAAATGAACCTCAAAAAGCACTTTTTAAATGAATTTTTATTTTTTAATGTTGATAACTTTTAGCGAAGTTGCTGATAAATCACTTAAAATTAACGGATATAGCATATAACAGGATAGACCTGATATTGCTTGGAATTTAAAATTAATAAGAGTATCTTAGCCCCATACTCCCTCTCACTTAACTTAAATTGCAGGATACCATCGCGTTATGTCAGATTTTCGTGAACAAGCATTACATTACCACTCTCACCCCGTTCCAGGCAAAATCAGCATTGAGCTAACAAAACCAGCTGAAACGGTGCAAGATTTAGCATTAGCCTATAGCCCAGGTGTAGCAGAGCCTGTGCGAGAAATTGCAGCAGATCCAGCCAATGCGTATAAATACACCGGTAAAGGTAATATGGTTGCAGTTATCAGTAATGGTACGGCAATTTTAGGTTTAGGTAATTTAGGGCCACTAGCCTCTAAGCCTGTTATGGAAGGTAAGGCGCTCTTATTTAAGCGTTTTGCCGGCCTTGATTCTATTGATATTGAAGTTAAGCATCGCACCACCGAAGATTTTATAAATACAGTGGCCAACATTGCCGACACGTTTGGTGGTATTAACTTAGAAGATATTAAAGCGCCAGAATGTTTTGAAATTGAAAAAGCGCTTATTGAACGCTGCAGTATTCCGGTTTTTCATGATGACCAACATGGTACCGCTATTGTAACTGCAGCAGGAATGCTTAACGCATTAGAAGTGCAAGGCAAATCAATAGAAGATGCCATTATTGTATGCTTAGGTGCCGGTGCTGCAGCAGTTGCGTGTATGGAGCTGTTAATTAAGTGTGGAGCACTGCGCGAACATATTTATATGCTAGACCGAAAAGGGGTTATTCATACCCGCCGCGATGACTTAAATGAATACAAGCAGCTTTTTGCTAACAATACAGATAAGCGCACGCTGCAAGATGTAATTGCTGATGCAGATGTGTTTGTAGGTGTATCGGGCCCTAATTTGCTAGCACCTGAAGACCTAAAGTTAATGGCCGATAAGCCAGTGGTATTTGCATGTTCAAACCCAGATCCTGAAATTGCACCTGAGCTTGCGCACAGTGCACGTAAAGACTTAATTATGGCCACAGGGCGTTCTGATTTCCCTAACCAGGTTAATAATGTTTTATGTTTCCCGTTTATTTTCCGTGGTGCTTTAGATGTGCGTGCAAGCGCAATTAACGATGAAATGAAAATAGCTGCTGTTGAAGCTATTCGTAGTATTGCTAAAGAGCCAGTGCCTGAGCAAGTATTAAAAGCAGCGGGTGTAGAAAAGCTCGAATTTGGTGCAGATTACATTATTCCTAAGCCGATGGACCCGCGTTTATTACCACGTATAGCCAAGGCGGTTGCGATTGCGGCTGTTGAATCGGGCGTGGCACAAATCGACTTACCTGAAAATTACATGGCATAATATATAGCGCTTAAACAAAAAAACCTCAGCATGCTGAGGTTTTTTTGTTTAAAAAGACGTTTTATTCTTCGTCTAAAATAGGCACTTCTAAACCCATTTCTTGCATTATTTTTTTAACTTCTTCAGGTACTTTTTCTGCGTTGTCTTTACGTAGGTCATCATCATTAGGTAATGGTTGGCCTGTAAAAGCATGCAAAAACGCTTCGCATAGTAACTCGCTATTTGTTGCATGACGCAGGTTGTTTATTTGACGACGTGTACGCTCATCAGTTAATACTTTTAATACATTTAGCGGGATCGAAACGGTGATCTTTTTAACTTGCTCTGATTTTTTCCCGTGTTCTGCGTATGGGTGAATATACTCACCATTCCATTTAGCCATAAGATGTATCGTTGCCTCAGATTATTAATTTCTCACACGGCGTAAAAAGCGTGTAAATATGCGTGAAATTCTATCGTTTTAAAAAAGATAGTCAAATAATAGATAGCAATCTATCTTAATAAGCTGGTTGTAACGGCAAATAAAGATTTATGAGGGCTTTACACGTATATTATTTTTAGCCATCTAGAGCTTTAAAATCTTTGACTTATTATAATGGATAACTTACTCTTTTAGACGTCTAAACATCCAAATTAATCAGGTGACGAATATGAGCGAAAAAAACAAAGCAACCATTGCTGTACGAAATGGGGTTGATGCCGATAAACATCATGGCGCCGTTGTACCGCCAATTTATTTATCGACGACGTATTCGTTTGCCGATTTTGATACTAAGCGCGCATATGACTATGGGCGCAGTGGCAATCCTAATCGCGATATTTTAGCAGAAACGCTAGCAGAGCTTGAAGGTGGCGCGCGGGGCATTATTACTGCTACGGGCATGGCTGCTGTGCATTTAGCCACACAGTTATTAAATAACGATGATACCTTGGTTATCCCTCACGATTGTTATGGCGGCAGCTACCGTTTATTTACGTCGTTAGAAAAGCGCGGCTTGCTTAAACTTAAAGTACTTGATTTAACTAAACCAGAAAGCCTAGAACAAATTTTAACCATCAAACCTAAATTAATTTGGATAGAAACACCCAGTAACCCTGTGCTGCGCCTAACGGATATTAAAGCCGTGACGGATATAGCAAAACAGTGCGGTGCATTAGTGGCTGCCGATAACACCTTTTTATCACCGGCATTACAAAACCCAATTAAGTTTGGCGTAGATATTGTGGTGCACTCAACCACTAAATATATCAACGGCCATTCTGATGTTGTAGGCGGTGCAGTTGTTGCTGCAACACAAGAGCTTGGTGATGAGCTTGCTTGGTGGGCCAATAACATTGGCATTACCGGCGCTCCATTTGATAGCTATTTAACGTTACGTGGTTTACGTACTTTAAATGTGCGCTTAAGGCAGCACCAAGAAAATGCTCTGGCGATTGCTAAATACCTTGAAAGCTCTGAGTATGTTAGCCAAGTTTACTACCCTGGCCTTGAATCGCACCCTCAACATACGCTTGCTAAAGCCCAACAACTTGGCTTTGGTGGCATGGTTAGCTTTGATATTAAGGGGGATGTGGATGATGCTGCCGCGTTTTTAACAAGCCTTAAAGAGTTTAGCTTAGCTGAATCGCTAGGTGGGGTTGAGAGTTTAATTTGTCACCCTGCGACCATGACTCACGCAGGTATGGAGCCAAAAGCGCGTCTAGAAGCGGGAGTGGGCGATACGTTAATTCGTATTTCGGTCGGTATTGAAGATGTAGAAGATCTATTAGCTGATTTTGAGCGTGTTTTTAACTTAGTTAAACCTGGACAAAATAAAAATGTAGGGCGCGTTGGTAAAGCCGCAGGCAATGCCAATGGTGATGTAAAGCAGCAGGCTGCCCATCCAGCTTTGTGGTGATTGAGTATGGTAAATAGTGTACATAAATTTGGTGGCTCGAGCTTAAGTTCGAGCGAGCGCTATCAGAGCGTGGCAAAAATTATTATTGCTCACACACAGCCAGGCGACTGCGTGGTTGTATCTGCTGCGGGTAAAACCACTGATACCTTGGTTTCGCTGTGGCAAAGTTATCAACAACAAGATAAGCAAGCCGTTGCTGATATTTTACTGCAATTGAGTAACCACCAAACAGCATTAATTGAAGCGTTATTAAAAGCCGATGCTAAACACGCAGCTTTAGCTGTGTTAGCGCAAGAGCTAAGTGATGTGGCAGAGCAAGCCAATGAGCAGCAGTTGCAAGAGGCGGCGCTACTGGCGCATGGCGAACTGTGGTCTGCGCGGTTATTGGCGGCCTATTTAACGCAATTAAACATTCAAGCGTGTGCTCATGATGCTAGAGCGCTGTTTAGTGTAACAAGCGGGGAGCTTTTGCATGCGCAAAACAAGCAGCAATGCAGCCAAGTTATTGATGAAAATAAAATTAATGTAGTAACAGGGTTTATCGCAGCAAGTGCTGATGGCGAAACAGTTACGCTTGGGCGTAATGGCAGTGACTACAGTGCCACTTTATTAGCCAATTATTGCGACGCACACAATGTATGTATTTGGACTGATACACCTGGCGTGTTTAGTGCAGATCCCCGTAAAGTTGAAAAGGCGATTAAGTACAACAAGGTGTGCCGTGAACAAGCTAACCTATTAGCTCGGTTGGGTAACCCTGTGTTACATGCAAAAACGCTTTCGCCTTTAAAACATAGTAATATTAAACTGGCTGTGCGTAGCAGTTTTGATGTGCAAACTGCCCCTACCAATATTGTAAAACAAGGCAAAGCTAAGCAAAAACGTTTCATTACTACATTACAAAACGTTGATTTACTACTTGTAGAAGGTATTAACGCGGGTGAAGTGGCGCATGTTAGCCAACTTATTCAACACAGCCTTCATCATTTTATACACAACGGCGATACATACTTAGTTGTGCCCGCGGGAGCAACGCATCAAGTAGTGAGTTATTTTGCTGGGCGAGCAAACATAAGCGAGTCTAATTTAAATGGCTGCGCGGTTGTTGCACCTACGCAAGATGTTTACACCCTAAGTACATTAGCGGCTGAGGTTTTAAATCAGCAAAGTATTCACCCTCGTTTTATTCATCAAGATACAGGCTATACATTGCTGTTAACTGATCAGTTAATAGAAAGCGATGTATTGAGTTTATTACACGAAAAATTAATTAATAAAGGCCAAGAGATTGCCCTAGTTGTGGCTGGTTTAGGTAATGTAGGCGATGAATTTTTAAGCCAGCTAGAAGCTCAATTTAAGCGTTTGTCGGGCGATTATAGTATTAAGCTAGTTGGGTTAATTCGCTCGCAACATATGCTATTTAATGCCTCGGGTATTACGCTTGGGCAATGGAAAAAACAATGGCAGCATAATGCCGTTGCTTATGAGCAGACGGATTTATTAAGTGCATTAAACGAACTTGATTACGAGCACAAAGTTGTTGTTGATATAACGGCAAGCGAGCAATTTAGCCAATTATACACAGACTTTGTAGAGCGAGACTGTCATTTAATAAGTGCTAACAAGTACGCGGGCACGGCTGCAACAAATTGGTATAACGCGCTGCGCCAAAGTATTAGCGAGCGTAACTTGCATTGGCGCTATAACACCAGTGTAGGGGCTGGGCTACCAATTAACTTTGCATTGGCCGATTTACAAAATAGTGGCGATAAAATTACGCGTATTGAAGGTGTGTTCTCGGGCACACTCTCGTGGTTGTGCAGTAAGTACGATGGCAGTGTGGCATTTTCTGATCTTGTTCTTGAAGCGCAAAAAATGGGCTTTACAGAGCCTGATCCGCGCGAGGATTTATCAGGTCGCGATATGCAACGTAAATTACTGATACTTGCGCGCGAGCTTGGCATTGAATTAGATTTAGATGATATAAGCTTACAAGCATTGATGCCTGATGAGTTAGCCCAAGGCTCATGGGATGATTTTTTAGCGAATAAAGATAAGTTAAATGCCTTTATTAAGCACCATGGCGATGCGGCAAATACGCAAAATGCTGTACTTAGGTATACAGGCTTATTGGCATTAGAGCCGGGAAAAGTAACGGCGAAGGTAGGTATAACTTACGCGCCTAAAGGGGATGCCTTAGCTAACTTAACACCTGGCGATAATATCTTTGTTATTAATAGCCAGTGGTATAACGAAAACGCCTTAGTAATACAAGGCCCTGGGGCAGGCAAAGAAGTGACCGCCGCGGGAGTGCACTCTGATTTATTTTGGTTAGTTAAAAACCTAAAATAGCGGGGCCAAATATTAATAGTAAAACGGCAGCGTGTGCTATACCAATCCGCAATAACACTTAATCATTTTCAGGGGCTAAACGTGTCGCTATCTGCGTTAAAAAAGTTCTCATTTAGAACAACTAAATAGCGAATTTTTTGCCTTGCTATCAACACGTTTATCCATCCTCAAAATAGATCACTTAATTATGTGGATTGTTATAAGCTGCCATTTTTGATTTTTAGAATAACTCTTCTTCTGTTTTTGTATCTTCTTCAAAAATATCAGTTGGCTGAGACAGTACATATTTTGTTGGGGCTGTGCCTTTTTCAAAATATTCAAAGCGACTGGTGTAGTCGTTTTTATGACTTAACAAACCTGTTTTTAAATCGATACGAATTGAAACGAGTCCTTCAGGGGGCTCTATTGGCGCTTCTGGTGTGCCCTCAAGGGCCACTTTCATAAAATCAATCCAAGCTGGTTGTGCCGTTTTAGCACCTGATTCAGCACCAGAGATCTGGCTACTATCTAGGTTGTTATTATAGGTTGAGCGTCCTAACGAGTTTCCTGGGTTGTCAAAACCCACCCATACAGACGTTGCTACATTGCGGTTAAAGCCGCTAAACCAAGTATCAACAGAGTCATTCGTTGTGCCTGTTTTACCCGATAGATCGCGCCTATCTAATGCTTGCGCACGCCAACCAGTCCCGCTCCAGCCTGTTTTATGTGTCCAGCTACCGCCACCCCATACAGCGCTGTGCATTGCCTCAGCAATTAAAAAAGCATTTTGCTTTGATATAACACGCGGTGCACAACGTGGTTGTATGGCTTGCTCATCTGCTGTATCGGTATCTAGGTTATTGTTGGCAAAGCTATCCGTTGCTTGAGAGACGGGTAATAGCTCGTCTTCATCGCAAGCAAGAGCAGGGGATGCTTTAAATAGTACATTACCATAGGCATCTTGAATTTCAGATATAAAGTAAGGTTCAATTAAGTGGCCACCATTAGCAAATGTGCTCATGCCGCGAGCAAGCTCTAATGGCGTGATTGATGCACTCCCTAATGCTAAGGATTCACTGCGGTTAATGTCCTCATCTTTAAAGCCAAACTTAAGTAAGTGATCGGCCGTGCGCTGCAGCCCTACACCGCGCAGCAAACGCACAGAAATAACATTTTTAGATTGTGCTAGTGCGCGGCGAATACGTATAGGGCCATTATAAACCGCAGGGCTGTTTTTTGGCCGCCACGCTACACCTAAACTTTTATCCCATTGGTTTATTGGCGCATCGTTTAAAATAGAGGCCAATGTATAGCCATTTTCAAGCGCAGCAGAATAAATAAAGGGTTTGATATTAGAGCCAACTTGACGTTTAGCTTGTACCGCTCGATTGTATTGGCTTTGTTCAAAACTGTAACCGCCCACTATGGCTTTAATACGACCATCTTGTGGGTCGAGTGAAACAAGTGCACTGGCCGCTTCAGGTATTTGGCTTAGCAGGTAACTGTCGTCGTTATTTTTACGCAGCCATATTTGCATGCCTGGGGTAAGAATGTCAGTAGCGGCTTTAGGAGCAAAACTTTGACGGTAGCGAGTAATATATTTGCGCGCCCATTTTAAATTATCCCAATTAAGTGTGGTGTATTGGCCATTTTTTAAAATAACGTCAGCGGTTTTTTCAGATACGTTTAATACCACCGCAGCGTGCAAATCAGCAATTTCTTTAACTGGTTTTAGCTTTTCTAGGATTTGTTGCTCACCTAAGGCTGGTTGTGTTTCTGGGTCCCATAGCACGTCTACAGGCCCACGAAAGCCATGGCGCATATCGTAGTTATGTAAATTATTTACTAAAGCCGTTTGCGCAGCCTTTTGTACTTTAGACTCTACAGAGGTAAATATTTTAAAACCAGAATTATATGCTTTATCTACACCGTAACGCTTAACCATCTCTGCACGAACCATTTCAGAGATGTAAGGCGCGTACAGGTCTATCTCGGCTCCGTGAAAATACGCGGTGATAGGTTGGCTGGTTGCTTCGTTGTATTGTTGTTGTGTTATATAGTTTTCTGTAAGTAAGCGACCAAGCACTACATTACGACGTGCTTTAGCTCTTATGGGGTTACGAATAGGGTTAAGCGCAGAGGGCGCTTTAGGTAAACCTGCAATCATTGCCATTTGTGCAAGAGTGAGGTCTTTTAGCTCTTTACCGTAATAAACTTGAGCAGCTGCACCAATACCAAATGCACGATTACCTAGTTCTATTTTATTAAGGTAAAGCTCAAGAATTTCGTCTTTTGTTAATACACTTTCAATATGTAGCGCTATAAAAATCTCTTTAACTTTACGAATATATGCCTTTTCTCGTGTTAAGAAAAAGTTACGAGCGAGCTGCATGGTGATTGTACTCGCGCCTTGTTTTTTTTCACCTGTTGAAATTAAGACAATAGCGGATCGAACAATACCTATGGGATCAATGCCTATATGGTCATAGAAACGGTTATCTTCTGTTGCTAAAAAGGCATCAATTAAAGGTTGCGGAATTTCGTCTATGGTGACAGGGATGCGGCGTTTTTCACCAAATTGATTGATTAACAGTCCATCTTTTGTAAAGACCTGCATAGGGGTTTGTAATTGCACGTCTTTTAAAACTTGCACACTGGGGATATCAGGTTTAACGTAATAATAAAGGCTGATTAAAGTGATCAGACCAATTAACGTGCAAATGATAAAAAATTGTAATGTTCGTTTTAATAAAATCACTTATATTTCCCTAAATGGACTCCCAATTGCGAGTTTAGACTGCTAGTATATATTGATTAAAAAATGAATAATATTTTTTACTAAAAAAATTATAACTTGTTTATTATTAAAACAAAGGTCAAGTTGCAAACATGCTAAGTCAACTATTTCAAAAGCCATCAGCTGCGATGGTCGGAATTGATATCGGATCGCACTCTATCAAAGCAGTGCTTTTAAGTGAAATTGAAACGGGATTTCGACTAGAAGCACTTGCAATTGAACCTATGCCTAAAGGCGCGATGAGCGAGCGCTCAATTCAAGATATTGAAGCAATTGGTAATGTGATTACAAAATTAAAAAGAAAACTACCAAAATCGCTAAAATCTGCGGCAGTCGCTGTATCAGGACAAACCGTTATCACTAAAGTAATTTTTATGGATGTTTCATTAAGTGACGCTGAATTAGAGTCACAAATTGAAATTGAGGCTGACAGCTTAATCCCATATCCCCTCGACGAAGTGAGCTTAGATTTCGAAAAGCTTTCTACTAATGAAGCCGATCCCAGTAAAATGAATGTACTACTCTCTGCTGCGCGTACCGAGAGCGTTGAGGCGCGTGTAGGTGCACTTGAAGCTGCCAACTTAACCGCTAAAGTGGTTGATGTTGAAAGCTATGCATTGAGCCGAGCGATGGATGTGTATTATCAGCAACTTCCAAGTGACGCCTTTAATAAGTGTGTTGCAGTGGTAGATATTGGCGCGGTGTTGATGTTGGTAAGTGTGGTGCAAGCCGGTGAAACAATTTACACCCGCGACCAAGTGTTTGGTGGTGACCAATACACCAATAGTATCGTGTCATACTACAACAAGGGCTTTGATGAGGCTGAGATAGGTAAAACAACAGGTGATTTACCCCCTAACTATACCTTTGAAGTACTTGCACCGTTTCAAACATCATTATTGCAGCAAGTGCGACGTGCGGTACAAATGTTTTTAACAACCACAGGTAAAGATCAAGTTGATTATATTGTACTAACCGGTGGCACATCGATGATCGAAGGGCTCGATCGTTTATTAATAGAGGAGCTGGGTATTCATGCTGTTGTAGCTGAACCGTTTGCAAATATGGAAATTTCACCAAAAGTAGATCGAAATATTATGCAGCGAAATAGAACACAGTTTGCAATTGCTACTGGTTTGGCATTAAGGAGCTTTTCATCATGCCACATATAAATTTACTGCCTTGGCGCGAGTTGCAACGTGAAGAGTCTAAAAAGAAGTTCATCACAATTATAGTTGCGGTGGTCATTGGTTGCTTTGCATGTATGTACCTGCTTAGTTCTTTTTATGCTGGTTTAAAAGATGGCCAAAACTTAAAAAATAACTATCTCAGTTCAGAAATAAGCATGCTTGATAAAAAAATTAGTGAAATTCGTGATCTTGATAAACGAAAAGAAAATTTACAACAACGTATGCGATTAATCGAAGAGTTGCAAAGCAGTCGTAATTTAGGCACTCAAATTATGGATGAGGTGGCGAAAATTGTTCCTCAAGGGGTATATCTCACTAAGCTTGAGCGCCGCGGTAGACAAATACATGTACTTGGTCGAAGTGAATCAAACAATCGCTTATCTACGATGCTGCGTCAGGTGCAAAGCTCATACTTATTAGAAAGGCCCACCATGCAAGGTATTGTGGCAGGCGATCAGACATCACGGTTACTTAGTGATTTTAATATGGAGTTTTATGTAAAAGCATTTGATGAAATTGGTGAGGTAAGTGATGAACCTTGATTTAAAAGCTCTAAATGAAATAGATTGGAATGAAATTGAGCTCGATAATGTGGGTGAATGGCCTGTTGCAGTAAAAGCAATTTGCTGCTTATTTGTCGCCGGTTTAGTGTTATTTTTTAGCTATAGCTTATTGGTATCTGATGAAATAGACAGCTACCACAGTGCTGTAGCAAAAGAAGTGGAGTTACGTAGCACTTATAGAGCTAAATATGCCGTAGCTAGTAAACTTGATGTATATCGTCAGCAAATGGTTGAAATGGAAGATAAGTTTTCTCAATTGTTAAAGCGGCTACCTACATCAAATGAAACACCGGGTCTACTAGATGATTTATCTTATGTAGGGACTACCAGCGGTTTAACATTTTTAAAAATTGGTTGGTTACCGGAAGTCGAAAAAGAGTTTTACACAGAGCTCCCTATAAAAATTGAAGTTATAGGCACTTACCATGAGTTCGGTGAATTTGTTGGAAAAGTAGCCCAATTACCACGAATTGTTAGTTTACATGACTTTTCGATTGTATCATCTGGTGAAAAACAACTAACATTCAGTGTAGTAGCAAAAACATATCGTTATGAAGAAGGGGTTAAAAAGTGAGATTAGTCCCTTTATTATCGCTGTCTATTTTATTTTTAGCAGGTTGTAATGACGATACGTCTGAGCAAAAAGAGTTTATTAATCAAGTTAAAGCCAGTACCACGGCTAAAGTTGAGGAAATACCCGAATTAACTCAGTTTGAACATTTTGAATATAATGCATCACAATTGCGAAGCCCTTTTGTAGCACCACAACCTGAAATTATTCAAAATAAACTGACGCAAATTAAAAATTGTTTACACCCTGACCCTGATAGAGTGAGAGAGCCGCTAGAAAAATACCCGCTCGATAACCTATCTATGAAAGGGACGTTAGGCTCTAACGGACAAATGTGGGCATTGATCACCGCAGCAGATGAAACGCTGCATAGAGTAACGATAAATAATTACTTAGGGACCTATGACGGTAAAGTTAAGTCTGTAAGTAGTGATTATGTAGAATTAGTGGAATTAATCCCTGATGGGTCGGGTTGTTGGAAAGAGCGGCTGACTAAATTGGAAATGTTAGAGGCGGCAAATAATGGCGCAAATTAATAATAAAAAAGGTAAAACACACATGTATAAGGATTTACTTTGGCATCATCGCTTTCAAACGATGTTCTTTGTCATATTGACTCTTTTTGTTGTGAAAACAGCTAGTGCAGCGCCATTACTTTACGATGTACGCTATAACCCATTGCTTAAAGGCGAGACCGAGTTACAACTTGTATTTGACGAGGAGCTAACACAACAACCTAAAATTCAGGTACATAATACACCAGCGCGTATAGAGATGCTGTTTGATGGTGTTGAATTAGAGCAGGGCCTTGAAAATGTACCGGTCGATCACGCAGGTATTAATAGTGTTAGCAGCGTACAGACAGAGCAAGGCTTAAAAGTTACGGTAAATTTGGAACGTTTAAAAATATACGAAACTCAAGTTAATAATAACTTAGTGTCGTTGCGCGTATCGGATAACCCACTTACTGAACAAGCTTCTGATGAAAGCAGCAATGGTTATGATGTCTCAAGCGCTTATATTAACCGGATTCAATCTATTGATTTTCGCCGTGGTGAAAAAGGTGAAGCAAAAGTTTTAGTATTTTTGCAAGACACGCAAGCTGCAATAGAAGTACATGAAAGCGGTGGAAAAATAATTGCAGAGTTTCATCATACAGATATTTTAGACGACTTACTGTATGAACTAGATGTATTAGATTTTGGCACTGTTGTAAGTACCATTGAAACCTTTAAAGAAGATAGCCTAAGTCGTGTGGTTATTGAGCCTAATGCTGCTTTTACCTTTACCTACCAGCAAATAGATAACATTTTAACGTTAACGATTGAAAAAGATGAAACGCAAAATGCTTATTTAGATGGGGGCAAAGAATACCAAGGTCGTCCAATGACCTTAAACTTCCAAGATATTTCGGTTAGAGCTGTACTGCAAATAATAGCGGGCTATAACGAGTTTAACTTAGTAACGAGTGACTCAGTAACCGGCAACATCACGCTTCGTTTAGATGGCGTTCCATGGGATCAGGCTTTAGATGTTGTGCTGCGTATTAAAGGCCTTGATAAGCGCATGGATGGCTCTATATTGATGGTGGCGCCAGCTGAAGAGCTAGCCGCCCGTGAAGCGAAAGATTTACTAGCTAAACAAAAGGTCGAGGATTTAGAGCCGCTTTACAGTGAGTATATTCGTTTAAACTATGCTAAAGCTGAAGACTTTGCGGATTTACTTAAAACCGACACGAACAGTATCATTTCTGCTCGTGGCAGTGTATCGGTCGACCAGCGTACCAATACCTTACTTATTAAAGATACAGCGAAGAGTATTGAAAGTATCCGTCGTATGATTGAAACACTTGATATCCCAGTGCAACAAGTTGTTATTGAATCACGTATGGTTACGGTACGCGATAACGTCACAGAAGACTTAGGCGTACGTTGGGGATTTAGCGACCAACAAGATAGTGATGGTATTTCAGGCTCGCTTGAAGGAGCTGAGTCTATCTCAAATGGCACTATTCCTGATTTATCAGACCGTCTTAATGTAAACCTGCCTATTACTAACCCTGCGGCAAGTATTGGTTTACACATAGCTAAGCTGGCTAATGGTACCTTAATTGATTTAGAGCTAAGCGCTTTAGAAGAAGAAAATAAAGGTGAGATTATTGCGAGTCCGCGCATTACTGCAGCTAATCAGCAAAAAGCACGTATTGAGCAAGGTACTGAAATCCCCTATACCGAATCAGCCTCAAGTGGTGCTACGACTGTAAGCTTTAAAAAAGCGGTATTGAGCCTTGAGGTTACACCGCATATAACGCCTGACAACAAAGTAATTTTAGACTTAGTAATCACACAAGATACTCGTGGCGAAACGGTCCAAACCGGAACAGGTGAAGCGGTGTCGATAGATACTCAACAAATTGAAACACAAGTGCTGGTTGATAACGGCCAAACTGTTGTGCTGGGGGGGATTTTTCAGCAGCAAATCATTAATACCACAAATAAAGTACCTGTACTTGGTGATATTCCCTATGTTGGACGCTTATTTAAGAGCACCAGCGAGTTTAATGAGAAACGTGAATTACTTATTTTCGTGACACCGAAAATACAAATAGACTAAAATTTAGTGGTTTTATGTTCGCCAACGAGTGTTTATTGATAATAATTGCTCGTTATATGGCTTTTTATTGTAATAGACTTGAAATACCCGGCCAATTACTGAGATAATCCCCTCCTTAATTTTGGGGCCAGGTCGTTAGGCGGGGTTTTATTTCAAATTTTAGAGTTCGTTTGTACTAAAAGATATGGCTGAGAAACGTAATATATTTCTAGTTGGCCCCATGGGGGCTGGCAAAAGCACGATTGGTCGTCACATCGCTGACCAATTACACCTTGAATTTGTCGATTCTGATCAAGAAATCGAACGCCGTACCGGTGCAGATATTGCCTGGGTGTTTGATCTTGAGGGTGAAGAAGGCTTTAGACTTCGTGAAGAATCTGTTATTGGCGACTTAACCGAAATGCAAGGTATTGTACTTGCAACCGGTGGTGGGTCAGTAATGAGTAAAGAAGTTCGAAACAAGCTTTCGGCTCGCGGTATCGTTGTATACCTAGAGACACCTATAGAAAAGCAAGTTGCACGCACGCAACGCGACAAGCGTCGCCCATTACTGCAAACTGAAGAAGCACCTCGTAATGTACTAGAGCGCTTAGCAGAAGAACGCGAGCCACTATACAAAGAAGTTGCTGATTTTGTTGTACGCACCGATGAGCAAAGCGCTAAAGTTGTTGCTAACCAAATCATCGAGAAATTAGATTTTTAAAAACCAATAATAAAGGAAATAACAAAGCATGCTTGAATTAACTGTTAATTTGGACGAGCGAAGTTATCCTATTTTTATTGGTCAATCTGCACTTCAAGATAATGGCCGCCTTGTTCACCACATTGGTGATTGTCGGCCTATCATTATCACTAACGACACAGTTGCCCCTTTATATTTGCAAGGACTGCTAGATTCGTTAGCTGAGCTAGACCCTCTTTCTTTTGTCATTCCAGATGGTGAGCAATACAAATCACTTGAATGGTTTGAGAAAATTTCTGCTTTTTTATTGCAAAATAATTGCGGTCGAGATACCTGCTTAATAGCATTAGGTGGCGGTGTTATTGGCGATTTAACAGGCTTTGTAGCTGCATGCTATCAACGCGGTGTACCGTTTATTCAAATTCCTACCACGGTACTATCACAAGTTGACTCCTCTGTTGGGGGGAAAACAGCTGTAAACCACCCACTGGGTAAAAATATGATTGGGGCATTTTATCAGCCGCAAGCTGTTTTTATTGATACTGAATCACTTCATACATTACCGGCGCGTGAATTTGCAGCGGGCATGGCCGAAGTTATCAAGTATGGTCTGATTTACGATACCGAGCTCTTTGCTTTTATTGAGCAAAATGCAGAAAAGCTACAGCAATTAGACGAAGCCAGTTTGCAGCATATCATTTATAGATGTTGTGAAATTAAAGCGCTTATTGTTGCACAAGATGAAAAAGAAAATGGCCTTCGTGCGTTACTCAATTTAGGGCATACCTTTGCTCACGCAATTGAAGCGCAAATGGGGTATGGCGTATGGCTGCATGGTGAGGCTGTTGCGACCGGAATGGTACTGGCTGCTAAATTAGCCCATACACGCGGTGATTTGTCGCAAGATGAGGTAGATAGAATTGTAACGCTACTCAAGCTTTATAATTTGCCTACTGAGATCCCAGCAGAAATGACTGCTGAGCAGTTTTTGATGCATATGCGCAAAGACAAAAAAAATAAAAAGGGCACTATCCGTTTTATTTTACCGACAGAATTTGGTCAATGCGCATTAGTAGATGACGTATCAGATGACCACGTTAGAGCGTTAATCGAGCAATAATGCAGGCGCAAATTTTACCAAGCCGTGCGGCGTTGGTGGATAGAATCGCGCTGCAATTTGAATATGGGCAAAACTTAATTGTATTGCTAGGCACCTCAGGCCTTGGCAAAAGTTATATGCTCGAAACCTTCATCACCGACAAATACAACAGTTTTAATAAAGCATTTGTACAAGTAAGTGCCAGTGTAAATGATGTATCACTGATGAGTGATATATTAGAGCAAAGCTTTAACTCTCCGCTGATTGACCACGATTTATCGTTAAGTGAAAACTTTTACCAACTGCTAGAACAACAGCCGTGCGAGGCCTGTTTATGGGTGCTCGATAATGCAAGGCATTTATCTGAAGAGTTATTACAAGAGTTAGAGTTACTTGCCAAAAATAGCCCTATAACGCTTTATATTATGCTAGCCTCGCAATCAAAGCTGGCTATTAATAATGCCGTTGAAATTTACTTAGAGCCTTTATCTTCCAGAGAATCTAAACAGTTGATGAGCTGGTATTTTCCTAATTTACCGTACGATGAAGACCCCGTATTTAGCGCATTTTTAAATGAAGCAAAAGGCAACCCCAGCTTATTATTAGCATGGCAGCCAACGGAGCATGTGGCTGATATTGTAAAAAAAGATACAGTGTCATGGCGTATACATTTAATCTCGTTGTTAATTATTATTATGTTACTAATTATTGGGCTGCTCTATAAAAATGACATGACCCAATGGTGGCAAACGTACTATCAAAATCAACAAAGCCAAGACATAGATACCGCTATTCCTGCTTCTAAAATTACCGCTATCCCAAGAGCGGATAAAGAAGTCAGTAATGACAATGCTGATATTTCAAAAGCGGATTTGCCTTTAGAGCCGGTCAGCGATAAATCACAAGGGAGTGAAGCGCCACATAAAAACGATGTGCCGGCGATAATGCAAAGCCTAACGCGTCAGGCTCAACAAAGCGCTCAAAGTGAGCAAAGCGAGGCGTTACCACAAAGCTCAAACACTCCTGAGACTATTGAGCCAATTGAAAGTGACGATAAAGAAAGCCCACAGTCTAAAACCTCAAATAACGTATCAGATAACGCGTGGTATTTAGCTCAGCCAGATAATAATACAACTGTGCAGCTGCTTGCTGTGACACAGGAAAAAATCATTCGTGAGTTTATTATTCAACATAGTTTAAGCCAGCGGGCTAGGGTATATAAAACTAAGCGGAACAATAAAGTATGGTGGGTAGCTACTCTTGGCAGTTATGTATCACTCGCTGATGCTAAAAGTGCGTTGTCTGCCTTGCCAAGTACGCTTAGAAAGAACAAGCCTTTTTATAAAAAAATCAGCAAAATAAAACAAGAAATTGCACGACTTGATCAGTAAACTGACTCACTTTAGTGTAAAATCGCGCTACAGCAGATTGAAGTTAAGAACCAATGCAACAAAAGAGTAGAGCCTTCCTTAAATGGGCTGGCGGTAAATACAGCCTAGTTGAAGATATTAATGCACGATTATCTCAAGCCAGCAAACATGCTGAAACCTTGGTAGAACCGTTTGTAGGTGCAGGCTCAGTATTCTTAAACAGTAATTTTAAACGCTATTTACTTAACGACATAAATGCTGACTTAATTAACTTATACAAAGAGCTCAAGCGCTCACCTGATGAGTTTATAAGTGACTCTAAAAAGCTGTTTGTTGATTTAAATAACCATCCAGACGCTTACTACGAATACCGTGTACAGTTTAATAAAAGCAATGATGTATATGAGCGCGCAATGCTCTTTTTATACATGAATCGCCATGGTTACAATGGATTGTGCAGGTATAATCTTAAAGGCATTTTTAACGTGCCATTTGGTAAGTATAAAAAGCCTTATTTTCCAGAAAAAGAAATGTACTTTTTTGCCGAAAAAGCACAAAAAGCCACATTTACCTGCCTAAGCTACGATGATGTGTTTAAGCTTGTGCCAAACAACGCGGTTATTTATTGCGATCCGCCTTATGTGCCGCTAAGTAAAACAGCGTCGTTTACCTCTTATGCTAAAGGCGGGTTTAATTTAGACGATCAAGCAAACTTAGCAAACTTAGCCGAGCAAGCAGCGTTTGAAAACAATACCCCAGTGCTTATATCTAACCACGATACCGTGTGGACGCGAAAAATTTATAGCCAAGCTACGCTTGGTAAAATTCAGGTAAAACGTACTATCAGCCCTAAAGGTGGCTCACGCAATAAAGTTGACGAGTTAATGGCTATGTATTTAGCACCCAAGCAACCACTGCATAAATTGTCACTACAAAAATAACGAAAAACAGCACAGCTAAAGCAATAATAAAAAGAGGGGAGTGTTGTTGGAAGTCGGCTTGGCGTTTGTGCTCTGATTGCACACCAAAAAATGCTGCTAGCACACTTTGCAACGCGCTAATAAAGTGCAGCATTATTTAAAATAGAGGTTTTATTGAAGGCGTATTTTTAGCGTCTTCTGAGCTAGTTAATAGCTCTAGTAAATCTAAATAATGAAATTGCGCACTGCGACTATCGCCTGTGAGCCACGAAAACCACGACGAATCTTCTTCTACTTTCGTACACGTTAGGGCGCTTGGAGTGTTATTACTACTCGCCTGATGGTGACAGTTACTAACTAAGCTTAAATCTTGCTCAGAACTTGGCGCAAAACTAAATGCCCCAATAAATAACAATGCCGACGCAATTAAGATCCCTGTTTTAAAAGCACGCATAATATTAGCCTAAAAGTAAGTTACTCCTTTAATAATAACAAAAGCTGTATAAATAACAAACTAATATTTCCTTGTGATAGTTAAAGCTTTATATAAATAAATTCTTATGTATTTAAATTGCTATTTTAGTTATACCCAATTTGCCGTGTATTACTTGGGAAACTCCAGTATTTACGGTACATTAAGGCATATTTTATTGATTGACGGATTACTATGCTAAACCCTGAACAAAAATACTTAATAGCGCCTTCTATTTTGTCAGCTGACTTTGCAAAATTAGGTGAAGATGTAGATAAGGTACTCGCTGCAGGTGCTGATGTAGTACATTTTGATGTCATGGATAATCACTACGTGCCTAATCTCACAATAGGCCCTATGGTGTGCAAAGCGCTTAGAAATTACGGGGTAACGGCCCCTATCGATGTACACCTAATGGTAAAGCCTGTAGATAGTATAATCCCTCAGTTCGCAGAGGCCGGTGCATCAATAATTACCTTTCACCCTGAGGCGAGCGAGCACATAGACCGCACCATACAACTTGTTAAAGATCATGGTTGTAAGGCCGGTTTAGTATTTAATCCTGCCACTAGCCTGAGCTATCTCGATCACGTTATTGATAAGTTAGACACTATTTTACTAATGTCGGTAAATCCAGGTTTTGGCGGCCAAAGCTTTATCCCCCACACCCTTGAAAAACTAGCCCAAGCTAAGCAGCGCATCGTTGAGTCGGGTCGCGATATTCGCTTAGAAGTTGATGGCGGTATTAAGGTTGATAATATAGCCGCAGCAGCGCAAGCAGGTGCCGACATGTTTGTAGCAGGGTCTGCTATTTTTAATGAGCCTGATTATAAAGTGGTTATTGATCAAATGCGTGAGCAGTTAGGAAACGTAAAGTAATGAAATATGATGTAGCTTTGTTCGACCTTGACGGCACACTTGTTGATAGCGTTTACGATTTATACCTAGCAATAAATTTAACACTGAGTGATTTAGCATTCCCTATTGTTAGCCAAAGCTTGGTTGAAAGCTGGATAGGCAATGGTATTGAAACCCTAGTTAAGCGTGCACTCAGTGGTGATATGCAAATTAGCGAACATTTAGATGAAGCGCTTAGTGCAAAAGCCATTGCTTTATTCTATCAACATTATGAGCAGCTAGTGGGCGAATATAGCGTGTTATATCAACATGTAGAAACAGGGCTTAATGCGCTCAGTGGTATGCCTAAAGCCCTCGTTACCAACAAAGCGCGCATATTTACCGAAATACTACTTGATAAGCTTTCCCTTACGCGCCACTTTGAAGTAATCGTGTGTGGAGACGATATGGCTAAAAAGCCGTCGCCAGCGCCTTTGCTGTATGCATGTAAAAAGCTGAATGTTGAGCCGAGTAAGGCTATTATGATTGGCGATTCAAAAAGCGATATATTGGCAGCACATGCCGCTAAAATTGATGTCATAGCGGTGGATTATGGTTATAACCAAGGCGAAAACCTAAGCGACTTTAATCCACAGTACCTATGCGAGAACTTCTTAGATATAATACCAACACTAACACAGCGTTAAAATTTTTAATTAACTAAACAACACTAAAGGAAAATCATGAGTAAACCAGTAGTTTTAAGTGGCATTCAGCCAACCGGTGGTATGACAATAGGCAACTATGTTGGCGCTATTAACCAGTGGCTAAAGCTACAGGAAGACCACGAAAGTTTCTTTATGCTTGTTGATTTACATGCGATTACTGTTCGTCAAGAGCCTGAACTTCTTCGCTCTCGAGTATTAGATGGTATAGCCTTGTACGCGGCGTGTGGCATAGACCCTGAAAAATCAGCCTTATTTGTACAGTCACAAGTGCCAGAGCATGCGCAGTTAGCATGGGTGCTAAATTGTTATGCGCAAATGGGTGAGCTTAACCGCATGACTCAGTTTAAAGATAAGTCATCTAAACATGCTAATAATGTAAACGTCGGCTTATTTTCGTACCCAGTATTGCAAGCAGCGGATATTTTATTATACCAAGCAGACCAAGTACCGGTAGGGGACGATCAAAAGCAGCACTTAGAGTTAACGCGCGATATAGCTACACGCTTTAATAATTTATACGGTGATGTATTTAAATTACCTGAGCCTTATATCCCAGAATTTGGCGCACGCGTAATGAGCCTTCAAGATCCGCTTAAAAAAATGTCTAAGTCTGATGAAAACCCTAACGGCTACATCATGCTATTAGATGAGCCTAAAAAGATTGAGAAAAAGCTTAAAAAAGCAGTAACCGATTCAGACGAGCAAGCACGTATTTACTTTGACCGCACTGAAAAACCAGGCGTTTCTAATTTACTTACTTTATTAAGCGTAGCCACTAAGCGCTCAATTGAAGACTTAGTGCCAGAGTACGAAGATAAAATGTATGGCCACTTGAAAAAAGACACAGCCGATGCAGTTGTTAGCATGATTGAGCCAATCCAAGCACGTTTTAAAGAGATCAGAGAAGATCAAAATCTACTTGATAGCATCATGAAATCAGGGGCAGAAAAAGCCAGTGTACGTGCAGAAAAAACACTTAAATCGGTATACGATGCGCTCGGATTTATTCCTCGTACATAAATTGCTTTACTAGTATAAGTAAATAAAAATGCCGCTAAATTTAGCGGCATTTTTTCCTTTTAATGAATACTTTTTATTATCTACCTTAAAGTAATGGCTTTAGGTAATGCCCAGTATGCGAGCGCTCACATTTAGCGACCTCTTCAGGTGTGCCTGCAATGAGTATTTCACCGCCGCCAGCACCGCCTTCAGGGCCTAAATCAACCACCCAGTCTGCGGTTTTAACCACATCTAAGTTATGCTCAATAACTACTATGGTATTACCGTGATCACGCAGACGATGTAATACAACAAGTAGTTGTTCAATATCGGCAAAGTGAAGGCCGGTTGTTGGCTCATCAAGTATGTAAAGAGTTTTACCTGTATCGCGTTTAGATAGCTCACGAGCCAGTTTTACACGCTGAGCTTCACCACCAGAGAGCGTGGTAGCAGCTTGCCCCAAACGAATATACGATAAACCAACATCCATAAGGGTTTTAAGCTTACGGGCTATTGCGGGTATTTTATCAAAATAGTCGTGCGCGTCTTCAACCGTCATTTCGAGTACTTGGTGAATGTTTTTACCTTTGTATTGTACTTCTAAGGTTTCGCGGTTATAGCGCGCACCCTTACATACATCACACGGTACATATACATCAGGTAAAAAGTGCATTTCTACTTTAATTACGCCATCGCCTTGGCAAGCTTCACAGCGCCCGCCTTTTACGTTAAAGCTAAAACGACCTACTTTATAGCCACGTGAACGGGCTTCTTGTGTCCCTGCAAATAACTCACGAATACCGGTAAAAATACCTGTGTAGGTTGCAGGGTTTGAGCGCGGTGTACGGCCAATCGGGCTTTGGTCAATATCAATCACTTTATCAAAATGATCAAGGCCACTAATTGACTTGTAAGGTGCGGCTTCCGCTGTGGTGGCACCGTTAAGTTCAGTATGCGCAAGCTTAAAAAGTGTATCGTTAATGAGCGTTGATTTACCTGAGCCCGATACCCCTGTAATACAGGTTAATAAGCCAAATGGAATTTTTAAGTCTACATTTTTAAGGTTATTACCTGTGGCGCCAAACAGCTCAAGCCATTTGTCGCCTGTTGGGTTACGTTCTTGTGGTACTTCTATTTTACGCAAGCCAGATAAAAACTGGCCCGTTACCGAGTCTTTGGTCGCTAAAATATCGTCTCGTGTACCTTGTGCAATAATATGCCCGCCGTGTACACCCGCGCCTGGGCCAATATCAATAATATGATCGGCTGCGCGAATGGCATCTTCATCATGTTCAACCACAATCACGGTGTTACCTAAGTCGCGTAAATGCACCAAGGTTTGTAATAAACGGTCGTTATCGCGCTGGTGTAAACCAATTGATGGCTCATCCAGTACGTACATTACACCTACAAGGCCCGCGCCAATTTGGCTGGCTAAACGAATACGCTGCGCTTCACCACCAGAGAGGGTATCAGCACTGCGTTCAAGCGATAAGTAGTTAAGGCCTACATTAATTAAAAACGATAAACGGTCGCGAATTTCTTTCAGGATTTTTTCAGCTATTTGGGCTTTCTGACCGGTGAGTGATAACCCTTCAAAAAAGTCCATTGCCTCGCCAATACTCATATTAGTAATAGCAGGCAGGTTTGTTTGACCTATAAATACGTGGCGTGCTTCTTGGCGTAAACGTGAGCCATGACAGCTAGGGCACGCTTGGCTAGTTTGATATTTAGCGAGCTCTTCACGTACCGAGTTTGACTCCGTCTCGCGATAGCGACGGTTCATATTATTTAACACGCCTTCAAACTCGTGGTTACGAGTTATTAAATCGCCTCTGTCGTTACGGTAGTTAAAGGCTATTTTTGTTTTACCTGAGCCTTCTAAAATAATTTTTTGTGATTCTTGAGCAAGTTTTTCAAATGGCACATCTAAATCAAAATTATAGTGCTCGGCAACCGCTTGTAGCATTTGAAAATAATAAAAACTGCGTTTATCCCAGCCTTTAATAGCACCACCGGCCAAGCTTAGCTCGGGGTTATGCACCACACGGTTAGGATCAAAATATTGGCGTACGCCTAAACCATCACAGCTTTGGCATGCCCCCGCAGGGTTATTAAACGAAAATAAACGTGGCTCTAACTCGGTCATTGCATAGCCACAGGTAGGGCAGGCAAAATTTGCCGAGAACAGCATTTCTTCTATTGTGCTGTCGTCCATGTAGGCTACATTTGCTACACCGCCAGACATTTCTAGTGCGGTTTCAAATGATTCGGCTAAACGCTGCTGCTGGCCATCTTTTACTTTAAAGCGGTCAACAACCACTTCAATAGTGTGTTTTTTATGAAGCTCAAGCGTTGGTGGATCGGATAAGTCGCATACTTCGCCATCTATACGAGCACGAATATACCCTTGGCTTGAGAGCTGCTCCAGTAATTTAACATGCTCGCCTTTACGGTCTTTAACTACCGGGGCTAAAAGCATTAGCTTAGTGCCCTCTGGCAGTGCTAAAACGGTATCAACCATTTGGCTAATTGTTTGAGCTGCAAGGGGTAAGTCGTGAGTTGGGCAGCGTGGCTCTCCCACACGGGCAAACATTAAACGCAAGTAATCGTATATTTCGGTAATGGTACCCACTGTTGAGCGAGGGTTGTGCGATGTAGATTTTTGCTCAATAGAAATGGCGGGAGAGAGGCCTTCAATATGATCAACGTCAGGCTTTTCCATTAACGATAAAAATTGCCTTGCGTAGGCAGAAAGTGACTCTACATAACGACGCTGTCCTTCTGCATATAAAGTATCAAATGCCAGTGATGATTTTCCCGAACCAGATAGGCCTGTGATAACAATTAATTTATCACGTGGGATGGTTAGGCTGATGTCTTTTAAATTGTGCGTACGGGCGCCTCGGACTTCAATGTTTTCCATGCTATCTCGTTTATTACCAAAATTATTTGTCCAGTATCGCATAATACGAAACATTATTAATCAATGATCAACGAAAAAATCCTTACTTATAGGCGATTAATTATTGCCAAGCTTGTGGTAGAATCCCAGCCTAAATTTTTCATATCGTAAGATTACGCAGATAATGACCGCATCTTCACTTAATTCACGAGAAAAACGCGCCGCAGTATCGCTGGCGAGTGTGTTTGCATTTAGAATGCTCGGCTTGTTTATGCTGATGCCTGTATTGGCTATTTATGGCCAATCGCTTGATGGGTTTTCGCCTATGTGGATAGGATTTGCAATTGGCGCTTATGGTTTAACCCAAGCAGTACTGCAAATACCCATGGGGCGTTTGTCAGATAAAATAGGCCGTAAAAAAGTCATTGTTGGTGGCTTAGTTGTGTTTGCGTTGGGCTCTGTTATTGCAGCCCTTGCTGAATCTATTCAAATGGTTACATTGGGTCGAGCACTACAAGGTATGGGCGCTATAGCCAGTGCATTACTTGCTTTTGCCAGCGATCTAAGCCGCGACGAACAACGCCCTAAAGTAATGGCTGTAATTGGCATGAGCATAGGCATGAGCTTTGCCTTTGCTATGTTACTTGGGCCCATAGTTGCAGCGTCGTGGGGCGTAGCAGGGGTATTTTGGTTAACAGCAATCCTTGCCGTGTTTGGTATTGGTATTATTTTATTTTTAGTGCCTAATGCCGTTAATAAAGCGCCTAAAGGCGATACCTTGGCAAGCTTTAGCGACATAAAAAAATTAATTAAGCATCCGCAATTATCGCGCTTAAATGCTGGTGTGTTACTGCTACATTTAACACTCACCACTATTTTTGTGGTACTACCAAGCCAGCTAATAGAAGACGGCTTAGTTGCCAACCACCACTGGTATTTATATATTCCGGTGTTGCTGCTAGCGTTTATTTTAATGGTGCCAATGATGATTATTGCCATTAAAAAAGAAAAAGAAAAACAGGCTTTTATTGGCTCAATTGCGCTGCTTTCGGTCAGTATGTTTGCCATGTCTATTTGGGTAAATAGTGTGGTTGGCATTGCCATTTGTATGCTGCTTTATTTTGTCGCATTTAATTTCTTGGAAGCGACTATGCCTGCGCTTGTATCGCGTATAGCCCCTGCAAGCCAAAAAGGTTCGGCGATGGGCGGGTATTCCTCTAGCCAGTTTTTAGGGGCTTTTTTAGGTGGTATTTTAGGGGGTTACGTAGCACAAACAACAAGTACACAAGCTGTGTTTGCGGCAGCGGCACTTGTTGGGTTAATATGGCTTATTATTGCGTGGAAAATGCAAGTCCCACCGAAAAGTAAAGTTATTAGTTTAATGACCAATTTAAGTTCTGAAGAGCAAGCTCAAGAACTTGCTTCTCAGCTAGTTGCTTTACCTGGCGTAATAGAAGCAACAGTAGTACGCGACGAAAGCCGCAGCTATTTAAAGATTAATGATAAAGAATTCGACCTAGACCAAGCACGTAAAGTAGCTGGTTTAATCTAACGTTTATAGGAGATGGTTCCATGGCACGCGGTGTGAACAAAGTAATTTTGGTTGGTAATTTAGGACAAGATCCTGAAGTTCGTTACATGCCTAATGGCAATGGTGTAGCAAATATTACCTTAGCAACGTCAGATAGCTATAAAGATAAAAACACTGGCCAAATGGTTGATAAAACTGAGTGGCACCGTGTCGTGTTTTTTGGCAAATTAGCTGAAATTGTTGGCGAATACTGCCGTAAAGGCTCACAAATTTACGTAGAAGGTAAACTACAGACACGTAAATGGACTGATCAGCAAGGCCAAGAAAAATACACAACTGAAATTGTCGTTGATGGCTTTACAGGTCAAATGCAAATGCTAGGCGCTCGTGGTGGTGATCAGCAAGGTGGTGGCTATCAAGGTAATCAAGGCGGCCAACAAGGTGGCGGTTACCAGAATAATCAGCAAGGCGGTGGTTATGGCCAAAATAACCAAGGTCAGCAAGGCGGTGGCTATGGGCAACAACAGCAGGCGGCTCCAGCACAGCGTCCGGCTGCAGCGGCTGCACCACAGCAAAATAACCAATACCAGCAATCAAACAACAGCGGCTTCGCTCCACAGCAAAATAGTGCACCACAGCAGCAAGGTGGTTTTGCACCTAAGCCGCAAAATGCCCCACAAGGCGGCGCATCAAATCCTATGGAACCAACAATAGATTTTGATGATGACATTCCGTTTTAGACAAAGACAAAAATGTTGAAATGTAATCTTAAAAGCCGCTACTAAGCGGCTTTTTTAGTTTTTACTTACAGACAACCACTGCCCAGAGAGCATTTTTTACGATCGAAAGTTAAATGCCAATCTCATACCTGTCCGCAATAATGCTTCATCATTTTGAGGGGCTAAAAGTGTCGCTATCAGTGTTTAAAAATTCTCATTTATAACTGCATGGAAGCAGAAGGTAGAGCAATGCAGGAGCAATTGCCGAGAGAAACTAAATAGCGAATTTTTTGCCAAGCTATCAACACGTTTTTCCATCCCCCAAATAGCTCACTTAATTAAGCGGATGGGTATAAATAGAGTTGACTCTGATGTTTTCATATGTGAAATTTCATATATCTGTTTTTTCATATGTGTTTAGTTCGCTACAGAGCTATAAGGTTAAAGGTTATGAGTAAATCAATTGAGCACGAGCTACCTAATTTAGCACTCTCACAAAGCATTCCTCCTAGCGTTAAGGATTTCACACGAACGTTTTCATCTCATAAGCCTAAAATTTTATTGTTATACGGATCGCTGCGAGCCCGCTCATATAGCAAGTTGGTTATAGAAGAGAGTGCGCGCTTGCTAACCCACTTTGGTGCTGAGGTTAAAATATTTAACCCTGAGGGGTTACCCATAACAGATAGTGAAGATGAGACGCACCCTAAAGTGCAAGAGTTGCGTGATTTAATGCTTTGGTCTGAAGGGCAAGTATGGTGCTCGCCAGAACGTCATGGTGCTATGACAAGCGTATTTAAAAATCAGATTGATTGGATCCCATTAAGCTTAGGAGGAGTGAGGCCTACGCAAGGTAAAACGTTGGCTGTAATGCAGGTTTGTGGTGGTTCGCAGTCATTTAATGTGGTTAATCAGTTACGCGTACTAGGGCGTTGGATGCGCATGGTAACAATACCTAATCAGTCATCTGTGCCTAAAGCGTTTTTAGAATTTGAAGAGAGTGGCCGAATGAAGCCTTCCGCTTTTTACAATCGAATTGTGGATGTAATGGAAGAGCTCGTAAAATTTACTTTATTAATGCGTGACCAAAAAGAACACTTTGTTGATAGGTATTCTGAACGAGTAGAAACAGCAGAGCAGCTCAGCAAACGCGTAAATCAAAAAGACATTTAGGAGGTTACTGTGGGGTTATTTGAGCGTTTTTTATCGGTGTGGGTAGCGCTGGCAATTGCGGTAGGCATTATAGCTGGTTACGCGATACCCGATATATTTAGTGTTGTTGCAAGCTTAGAATATGCACATGTAAATATTGTTATCGCTGTACTTATTTGGTTTATGATTTACCCGATGATGGTGCAAATTGACTTCTCCTCCATTAAAGACGTAGGTAAAAAGCCTAAAGGCTTAGTGCTGACAGTTGTTATCAATTGGCTCATAAAGCCCTTTACCATGGCCTTACTAGGGTGGTTATTTTTTAAAGGTATTTTTGCAGACTTTGTTGTCCCACAAACAGCGACAGAATACATAGCCGGTATGATTTTATTAGGTGTAGCACCATGTACTGCAATGGTATTTGTGTGGAGCCAATTAACAAAAGGTGATGCTAATTACACGTTAGTGCAGGTATCTATTAACGATATTATTATGATTTTTGCCTTTGCGCCCATTGCAGGCTTATTACTAGGGGTAACAGACATAACGGTACCGTGGGACACGTTATTACTTTCAGTGGTTTTGTATGTACTTATTCCATTAATAGCAGGCGCTATTACCCGCAAAAAGTTGGATAAAGGTGAAGATCACACACGGTTAAATCACTTTTTAAAGGTAATGAAACCATATTCCATCATTGGTTTACTGGCAACGGTGGCGCTTTTGTTTGGTTTTCAGTCTCAAACTTTAATAGATAAACCAGAAGCCATTGTATTGATTGCTATTCCGTTGCTTATTCAAACGTATGGTATTTTTGCAATAGCTTATATAGCTGCAAAAAAAATGGGCCTAGCTCATAGTATTGCAGCGCCTGCTTGCATGATTGCAACCTCTAACTTTTTTGAACTGGCTGTTGCCGTGGCTATTTCATTATTTGGTTTACACTCTGGCGCTGCGCTTGCCACCGTTGTAGGGGTGCTTGTTGAAGTACCTGTTATGCTTAGCTTAGTTTATTTTGCTAATAAAACGCGTCATTGGTTTAACTAGGAGAGCGGTATGGTTGTTATTCATCATAACCCCGATTGTGGTACATCGCGCAATGTATTGCAGATTATTAAGGCCGCTGGCTATAACCCCATTGTTATTGAATACCTTAAAGAAGGCTGGACAAAATCTCAATTGTTAGCGTTATTTGCCGCAGCAAACTTAACACCAAAAACAGCGTTGAGAGTGAGTAAATCGCCTGCTAAAAAACTTGGTTTGTTGAATGAAAACATAACAGATGAAGCTATTTTAGAGGCCATGCTTGCGCACCCAGTACTCGTTAACAGACCTATAGTGTGCACCGAAAAAGGGGTTAAGTTGTGTCGCCCTAGTGAACAAGTTTTAACGCTGTTAGCGCAATGGCCTAAAGGTGAGCTATACAAAGAAGACGGCGAAATGATATTGAACGCGCAGGGCGAGCAACCTAAAAATTAATAAATTATTTACCAAAACCCCGTTTACATGGGGTTTTTTTGTTTAGCAAAATTATAAACATTTAAACTTGCTTAGCGTGCTTGTGCTAATGACTATTTTGAACAACACTTTAAATAGTCGCGTTGCCACAGAGAGCACTATGCATAAAGCCTTTATAAAACTTGGTAAGCAAAAAAAAATAATGTACTTAACGAGTTTTTTGCTGGTAGTCATTATTTTTAATGTGCTTTTAAATAATACGCTCCATAAAAAAATCCACAAAAATGGCCAGCAGTTAACACAGCAAATTTATGAGCTGCAAATTAACGCTAATGCTGATAAAGAAATAGTGCAGGCTTTAGTGCAGAGTAAGGGCTTTATGCTAACTGCACACTCTAATGCAGAGCATTTTAAATACTTAGTCAATATACAACACGATGTATTTAGCTATAAAACACTTAGCATAAGTTTATATCACTGGCCCGCTTGGGTTGAACAAGCTTACTTATTTTTATTATTAAATCTTATTATGTTGGGCGCTGCCAGCTGGTGGGTTAGATGGTGGAAAGTAATCATCAATAAGCCAACTGCCAACATACCACTACCGCGCACTCAGACTAAAGCAGCTAAAAAACCTTCTACTCAAATAGCTACGCTAAATTGCGAAGTAAAATCTATGTATGGGGCTACTACAGCAAGGCATAGTTTATTCGCAATTGTGAAATGTGATTGTGTATTTGATGAAAATACCGATATACAAGCAAGTTTTAAGGTAATGATAGCAAAGTATTTTAAAGAGCTCCCCTCAGTATCTGTAAACTTATTTGATGCAAATAATGTCGCTATCACCTTAAATAATATTCCGGTAGAAAAGCTAGATACATACAGTGAAAATCTTCATGAATGCGTTTATCAAATTTGTAGGCGCTATCGAAGTACTGTAAAACGTAAAAACATAAAAGTTGGTTTGTGTGATTATCGGTATGCAGCCGAGCAACCTGTTATTTTTAAGTTAGCTAAGTCTGCCTTGCTTTTTTCAGAAAAAAACGTGATCCAACATTGGCATAGGCTTACTTTGCAGCACGATCAAGAGAAGTTAATATCTTGTGGCCAAGTTATTGAAAATATTAAAAAGAAAAAGTTTATTTTATTTTTTCAACCATTATTTATGATCACCAGTGGCGATATTGTACAACATGAGGTGTTAATCAGAATTAGGCAGCAGCCACATGGTTTATTAGCAGCACGTTACTTTATTAACCAAGGCTTTGATAATCTTCAGGCATTTGAGCTAGATAAAGCGGTACTCCTGCAGGTTAAAAAGCTGATTTTGACAGAGCCTAACGAGCTTGCAGTGAGTATTAATTTACATATAAGTAATTGGTTTAACGAAAAGTTTTGGGATTGGTTTGTAACCAATATGCAGGCGTTCACAAAAGAGCGTAAGCTACAATTTGAAATTAGTGAAGCTGACTTTATTAAATACCAAACAAAATTGACCTACGCTTTTGAAAAACTCACGGCCCTAAAAAGTGTAGTGGTGATTGATAATGTACAGAGTGTTGAACATATTGACCAAATAGCTTCTCAACCAATAGCCAGTGCTATAAAGCTAGGCTACGCGCTTGTACATAATGTGGATGAAAAGGCTCAACAACAAAAACAGGTTAAAAATATTGTAGCGCAAAGCAAGTTGCTCAATATGCCTGTGTATGCGGTGGGTGTAGAAACCCAAAAAGAGCTACTTATGTTGGCTAAACTAGGTGTAGTTGCGGCACAAGGCTTTTACTTTTCTGAGCCTCTGCAAGAGTACACACATGCCACGTTTTATTAGGAATAATTACTAAATCAAGCCACGATACTTTAAACCATTGAGCCCCTGTAAACCGCCTGTATGAATAGCCATTATATGACTACCAGCAGCAAAGTAGTCTTGTTCGATCAGCTGCCATAATGCATACATCATTTTACCACTGTATATAGGTTCAAGGGGTAAGTTATGGCGCTGCTGCATGCGTTGGCAAAACTGCCACAATTCATTGGTAAACTTACCATAACCGCCACCATGAAACTCTGTAAGTAGTTGCCAATTTGATTGCTGGGCGGCTTTTTTACTAAGTATTGTAATTTCTTTGTTAAGGTATTCGGCTTGCTTTAATACCGCAATTCCTAGCAGCTGTGTGTCCTCAAAGCTGCCTTCAATTAAACCTGCAAGTGTCCCGCCACTGCCTGTGGGACAGATTAAGTAATCATGCTTAGGTAAGCTTTTAGCAAGCTCAGCACACCCTGGCAAGGCATGTGTATTACTTCCACCCTCTGGAATTATGTATGCATAGGGGAATTGTGCTTGCAGCTGAGCTAAGTAATCTGGGTCATGGCGCTGCTTATATTCAATACGCGTAACCACATGTAAGTCCATTGCACATTGTTTAGCAAAGCGCACTGTGGGGTTTTGGGTGTCTAAATGGGGTCCTCTAATGATGGCGTGGGTTTTTATATTAAATAATTTACCCGCCCCAGCGCAGGCATGAATATGATTAGAAAACGCGCCTCCAAAAGTGAGTAACTGTGTTTTATTGGTGGCTTGCATGTGCTGTAAATTATATTTTAGTTTACGCCATTTGTTACCACTAATAAGTGGGTGGAGCAGGTCATCTCTTTTAATGCTTAAGCGTATGTTTCTTTTTTTTAGACAATTGCTATCTATTTGTTGTATTGGGCTTTCTTTTTCAATATTAAATAAATTAAGCATTATTTCTCGTGTTTATACTTGCAAACCAACAATCTTGTACGACACTTAGTTAATCTCTTATTAACAATAGTAGCTGTATGAAAAAAAAGCTGTTTTCGTTGTTATCTTGGTTAAATCGCAGTTTAGACTCTAGCACATCAATTGGTATTGCTACTTATGCAGATACTGTAAAAGCAGTGTGTTTAAAAAAAAATCAAGGGCAGTGGTACGTTCATAACTCATATAGCGTGAATGTTGAAGACCTCACAGATTATACAGCTGCTATTGCAACTTGCACAAATGAAGTTTGTGCAGAGGTGTGCCCAGTAAATTTAGTGGTGCCTCACTATTTTTATCAAATAGTGCAAATGGATAAACCCATGTTGAGTGACGAAGAAATCATTCAATCCTTACCTTGGACAACAAAAGATTTAGTTGATATTCCGCCAGAGAACATTGTTGCCGATTTTATCGATTACCCAATCGTTCAGCCTATGCAAAGCAGTAAAATGAATGTGTTTATTACCAATAAACTTCAGTTACTGCCTTTTATCGATAGCTTTTCAAAAATAAAGCCTGTCCTCAGGGCAATGACCTCGGAAGAGATGATTTTAGTAACCTTGTTTGGTGAAGATAAAAGTGCACACATGCTTATAGTGCAACACGCAGGGCACGAGCCACGTATTTTAATTATTCGCGATGGTCAGCTTTTATTAGCTAGACGATTGAACGGGTTTTTAGGTATTTCGGATAAAGAGCGTACACACGGGCTAGTAGAAGCCCTTGGTCTTGAGATTCAAAGATCAATGGACTTTTTTGAAAGCCAATTAAAGCAGCCTCCTATTAGAAGTATTCAGCTGCACTGTGATGACCTGTCGTCTTTGACTTTAAGGGCTGGCCTTGCAGAATTTTTACAAGTAAAAGTTGTTGATTTCAAACCTAATATCGATCTAGCCCAAGATCTTGAGCCAAGCTTCTATTACGCATTGGGGGCCGCGTATCAATTAACCAGTCCGGATTCGGTGCTATGAAAACACGGATTAACTTTTACCAAAAAGCGATTAGGGTTAGGCGCGACCCCGTTCCTTTTAAAGGCATGCTAGTACTTTGGCTAGCTACCTTATGTGTAGTTGCATTAACTTGGCTTTTTTATTTATACGAAGAGCATAAAAGTCTGCAATTAGTAACACAAAGCGAGGCCTATTTAACACACACACAACAGCAATTAAGTGTGGTAAAGCAGCGCTTAGCTGATAAACAAAATAAATCGCATTTGATTGATGAACTAAAAGTACTGCAACAAGAGATATTGCATAAACAACAGGTGTTTGATTATTTAGAAAACACATCTATGCATACCAAAACAGATTACGCAGATGTGATGCATGATTTGGCCGCGTACCACGAGCCGCAAATTTGGCTCGATCAGATAAAGTTTGAAGGTCAAAAAGTAATGCTCAAAGGGCGTACTCAGCAAGCCAAATTTTTACCTATTTGGCTTGCTAATCTCAAGCATTCGAGCTTTTTCAAAGGGAAGGAGTTTTCAGTGCTGGAACTGTCGAGCAGAGATGGCGTGAGCGAGTTTAATGTGGCTACAGAACTTAGTTCAAGTGAGGTAACGCAATGAGTGAGCAAAGTGAAAAAAAAGGCTGGCCATTATTTGTTAAATACCAAACAAGATTCGCAACGTTGCAGCAGCGCGAAAAGTATTCAGTGCTATTTGTTGGCTTATTTCTGATTGTTTACTTGGGATTATGGTTTGTAGTGTTCCCACAGCAAGATGCAGTAAACAATTTACGCATTAAGCAAAATGAATTGTGGCAAAAAATAAACCAAAATGAAGCACAGCTTTCTATGCTTACACAGGCATTAGAGCATGACTACACAAAAGTACTAAGAAATCAGGTTGGGCAAACACAGCGCGAGTTAGAAGAGATAAATAATAAGCTAAGTATGTTTAGCCAAGGTTTTATTTCGGCTAACAAAGTACCCGCTGTATTAAGGGATCTATTCGTAAACACACCGGATGTGCGTGTTGTTAGCTTTAGGGTAAACCCAGCAAAAGCAATTGATGTAGAAAAACTGGGTGAACACGATACGCAAACGCTGTTTTTTGAGCACCAAATGGTGGTTACATTGCAGGGACGTTATTTTAGTTTACAAGGATACTTAGAAGGCCTTAAAGCAAGCCAACAAAAGCTGCTTATACAGCAATTTAATTATCAAGTGAAAACATACCCTAATGCAGAGTTAACATTACAAATAGCCACGGTGAGCGCCAATGAAAAATTTATTGCTTTATAGTTTGTGTGTGATTTGCATATGTTTTTTCCCTGTTATTAGTTCAGCTGAAATACTGCGCGACCCTACACAACCTAGCAAAACACCAATAATAAATGGCGCAGCAGTAAGTAATACAGCGCTGTTGTTACAGTCAATTATTAAAACCGAAAAGCAATACAAAGCGATTATTTCTAAGCAGGTATATAAGCCAGGAGATGTAGTAGGTGAGTTTCGGGTGCTAACAATAAACGCTAATTCAGTGCTGTTAGCAAATGATGATAAGCAAATAAAATTAGAATTATACGACTATGAAATTAAAAAATAATACAACAAAGCCATGGCTTGCGCTTATTTTAATACCGCCTTTTTTAACGGCGTGCCATAGTTTTAAGCCCGGAAAAGAGATTCAGCCACATATTGCTCAAGAGCTTGCGCCTGTCAGTAACAAAGCAAAAAGTGTGGCACCGGTAGAGGTAAGTAGTGCGCTAACACAAAGCCTACTTTCATCACTTAATAGTGAGCAAAGCCTAACCAATGAGTTAGCTGTAAAACGTTTTGATGTAGCCGCAAAAGAGGTAGAAATAAGCTCATTTTTTAATGGCTTAACGGCTGATACGCCATACAGCGTTGCAGTACACCCACAGGTAAGCGGTGTTATTTCTTTAAATTTAAAAAACGTAACCTTTGAAGAAGTGATAGCGGTTATTAAACGCATGTACCCATTAGATATTGTTCAAGAAGGGCGTATTGTACAGGTGCTACCTGCAATTATGCGCACAGAAACTATACCGGTTAATTATTTAATGATGCAGCGCCATGGGCAATCAACGGTAAGTGTTGTTGCAGGTGGGGTAAGCCAGTTCTCACAAAACAACTCAAGTTCAAACTCAAACTCATACAGCAGCAATAATTCGAGCCAAAATAATCAGTTTGGCAGCGATAATCAGAATACTGAGTTAAATGGCTCTCGCATCCAAACAATTAATCAAAACGACTTTTGGAAGGAGCTTGAACTTGCTCTTAAATCGCTTATTGGCTCAAACGATGGACGTTATGTAGTTGCCAGCCCGCAGGCAAGCTTAGTTACGGTTAATGCCTTGCCAAGTGAAATAAACCAGTTAAAAGATTTTTTACGCCAAAGCCAAGAAAACCTTCAGCGACAAGTTATTCTTGAAGCTAAAATTGTCGAAATAACTCTAAAAGATGAGTACCAACAAGGAGTTAACTGGGAGCGAATTTCTAGAGGGTTAGAAGGTGGGGTGTCGTTTGCAACAACAGCAGGCAGCATAGGTAATTCTATTTCAGCTACTTTAGGAGGGGTCTCCTCGTTAACGATTGAAAAAGGCGACTTTAGCGGCGTAATTAGCTTGCTTGAAACCCAGGGTGACCTACAAATGCTTTCTAACCCCCGTGTAACGGCTACAAACAATCAAAAAGCCGTGATTAAAGTAGGACAAGATGAGTACTTTGTTACTAATGTTTCGAGCACAACGGTAACGGGTACCTCAACGACTACGTCACCAGAAATAGACCTAACGCCGTTTTTTTCGGGCATTGCGCTCGATGTCACACCGCAAATTGATAAATATGGCTCAGTTATTTTACATGTTCATCCTTCGGTAACCGAAACAGAAGAGCAGCTAAAGGTGATTACATTAGATGATCAGCGTTTTGAGTTGCCGCTTGCACAAAGCAATATTCGTGAATCTGATACGGTGATCCGCGCTCAAAGTGGTGAAATAGTCGTAATAGGTGGGTTAATGCAAACCACGACGGAAGATGAAGAGTCGAAAACACCGATTTTGGGCGATGTGCCAATATTAGGTAACTTGTTTAAAAGTATTAGTAAGCGCCAAGAGAAAAAAGAGCTCGTTATTTTAATCAAGCCAACGGTGGTGATGCCCGACACATGGAAAAAGCAACAGGCTCATAGTCGCGCGCTATTAAATACATGGTATGAGAACTAACTATGTATTTAAGCTTTTTTAATTTAAGTGAAATGCCTTTCACCTTAACCCCAAACACTGAGTTTTTTTGTGCGCTTGAACCACACCACGAAGCCATGCAAGTGCTGACCACTGCGCTAGAAATGGGTGAAGGGTTTATAAAAGTAACAGGGGAAGTAGGGACAGGCAAAACCTTACTATGCAGAAAACTTTTAAATCAAATTGAAGAAGACTATTTCGTGGCTTATTTACCTAATTCTTATTTAAGCCCTGAAGAGTTACGCTGGGCTATTGCTGTAGAGCTTGGTATGGAGGTAGATAAAACGCTAGATCAGCAATCGTTAAGTCAGCAAATAAATCATTACTTACTTGAGCTACAAGAAGATAACGAACGGGTTGTGTTATTAATAGATGAAGCACAGTGCCTGAGTTGGGATACACTTGAAGCACTTCGATTATTTACAAACCTAGAAACCGAAACCGAAAAGCTTATTCAGGTGGTGCTATTTGGCCAGCCAGAATTAGATGAAAAGCTAGCTAATAGTAAGGTGAGGCAGTTACGCCAGCGTATTAGTTTTTCATACTCATTGCGTGCAATGACCGCCAGTGAGGTTATTTATTATATTAATCACCGTTTACAGGTGGCGGGTTTTAATCAGCCACTACTATTTACTAATCGATTAGGATTAAAAATAGCGCGTGCAAGTCGAGGCATTCCACGGTTGGTCAATATTTTATGCCACAAAGCTTTACTGCAAGCATACGGCGAAGGCCTTAATAAAGTAACACCGCGCCATGTACATCTTGCCATTGCAGACACCGAAGATTGCAAAAAGCACCATGCTAACCATTACTTAACTTACAGCTTATTAGCTATTAGTGTGTTTGCTATTGCAGTTATGTGGTTATGGAGGCAATGGCTATGAGTGTGATTAATAACATGCTCAAAAACATCGACCAGCGCCAAAATGCTCAGCGTAAGCAGCAAATTGCTGGGGTCGCTATTCCCCCCGTACGCGACTACCATGATGTATTATTTAAAGTATTGAGTGTGTTACTCGCGATTGTAATTATTTTTACAGCCTACCTTTATTTGCCTTTTGCACAAGCCCCTCAAACGAGTAGCGACACAGCTGAAAAAGCCCATGCTGTTAATAATAGCAGCCAGCCGGTTGAAATTGCTCAAGCTAAAATTACCCCAGTAATTAAGCCTTTAAAACCATTAAGCGAAGAGAGAACAGCTGCTGAAGCGGCTTACACTCCTGCAGTTGCGCAAAAAAAACTGGCGCAGGAGCAAAGCAATAACGCGTTGCTTAAGCAGGCAAAAGACGAAGTAATACAGCAACACGCTGTAGAGAAAGACACGCTACTAAGCAAAAAAAACAGCCCCACAGAGACAAGCGTAAAAGTAGCCGCTAGTACAGAGATAAATGCCCCACTTGAAGCAAAAAGCAGTGCACCAGTAAAAAGTATTACACAGGCTGAGCAGCCACCCGTTGAAAATAAATTAGTAAAAACTGCCAGTGTTAAGCAAAGCAAAGCCCAGCGCATAGCACAGCAATTAAAGCGTGCTAAACAAGCGTTGGAATTTGCTTTATATGATGATGCGATTAACGATTTAACCGCTATTTTACAAACACAACCTGAGCATGTAGAAGCGCGAAACTTACTCGCGGCAACCTACTTTCAGCAACAAGATGTACTTATGGCTCAGCAGTTATTAGTTGCTGGCATAAAAATAAACCCTGAGGTTGTGCAGTGGCGCGTAATGCTCAGTAAAATTTTAATTATGCAACAAGAGTACGAAGGCGTGCTTAAACTGCTTATAACCAAACTTGAGCCGCAAGCAAACTTGGAGTTTTGGGTATTAAAAGGCACTGCAGCACAAAATACGCAGCAACATCAAATAGCGCTTGCGTGTTTTACACAACTTACACAGCTTCAGCCTCAGCAGGCTAAATGGTGGCTGGCGTTAGCAACTTCAAAAGATGCGTTGGGAGAGTTTGCTGATGCAAAGCACCTTTATAAAGTTGCACTCGATTTAGGCGGTTTAAATGCCGCAATGACGCAACATGCACTACAGCGTTTAGTTGCATTGAAGGAGGCGTTATGAGACCCAGTTTAAAAATGCGTTTAGGGGATTTACTCGTTCATGAGCAAATGATCACCGAAGCGCAGCTAAGTGAAGCACTTAATGTGCAAGCCGCGTCAGGGCGTAAGTTAGGGGCTACATTAATTGCGCTTGAATTTATAAGTGAGCCGCAATTATTACGCTTTTTAGCTCAACAATTACAAATACCATTTTTAGATATTTCGCAGCGGAAAATATCTTCAGATGTATCTAAGCTACTTTCTGAGGTTTATGCTAGGCGTTACCGAGCATTAGTCATAGAGGACAATGGTGACTCAGTTTTAGTCGGGATGAGTGACCCCGCAGATTTGAGAGCGTTGGATCAGCTAGCGCCAATGCTAGCCCCTAAGCGAGTTGAGTTGGCTGTAGTGCAAGAAAGCCAACTTATGGCTGCGTTTGATAATGTGTACCGCCGAACAGAAGATATTACTAACTTTGCTGAAAAGCTACACGAAGAATACGAAGACGTAGAAGAGTTTGATCTTAATTCCTTAGCAGATGAAACCTCTGATGCCACCGTGGTAAAACTACTGCAATCTATATTTGAAGATGCAGTGCAAGTACGCGCCTCAGATATCCACATAGAGCCCGATGAAAGGCTATTACGCATTCGTCAACGCGTTGATGGTGTATTACAAGAGCACATACTAAATCAAGTAAAAATAGCCTCAGCCTTAGTGCTTAGGCTCAAGCTTATGTCGGGGTTAGATATATCGGAAAAGCGTTTACCGCAAGATGGCCGTTTTAATATAAAAGTACACGCGCACAGCATTGATGTGCGTTTATCGACAATGCCTGTGCAATATGGTGAGTCAGTTGTGATGCGGTTGCTCGACCAATCTGCAGGGCTTTTATCGTTAGATGAAACAGGCATGCCGGTGCATATTTTAAAACGCTTGCGCAGCATTATAAAACGCCCGCATGGCATGGTGTTAGTCACTGGGCCTACAGGCTCAGGTAAAACCACCACTTTGTACGGCGCTTTAAGTGAACTTAACCAACAAGAAAGTAAAATTATTACCGTAGAAGATCCGGTTGAATACCGCATTGGGCGGGTAAATCAGGTGCAAATAAACAACAAAATTGGTTTAAGTTTTGCCAGTGTACTAAGAACCACGCTACGCCAAGACCCCGATATTATTATGGTTGGCGAAATGCGTGACCAAGAAACCGTAGATATAGGGCTAAGAGCTGCATTAACGGGTCACTTAGTGCTTTCTACACTTCATACCAACGATGCCATATCAAGTGCAATGCGCTTAATTGATATGGGGGCGCCAGCTTATTTAGTCGCCAGTTCACTACGGGCTATTATTGCTCAGCGCTTAGTTAGGCGCATCTGCAATGAGTGTAAAACACCATACCATCCAGATAAACAAGAACAAAGTTGGCTTACCTACTTAGGTGAAGATGCTAACAGCACACAGTTTTGGCGAGGTGAAGGCTGCACTGCCTGTAGCCATAGTGGCTATAAAGGCCGGGTGGGGATTTTTGAACTGCTAGAAATGAACGACGCTATGATGGATGCTCTGCGTATTAACGACACGCAACGTTTTGCCGAAGCGGCTAAATGTAGCGCTAATTTTGCACCGCTATCTTATATGGCTTTAACGTATGCAAAGCAAGGAATTACCTCGTTAGATGAGGTGTTTAAAGTGGCTGAATATGTGCCTGAAGTAGTAGGTGGTGACGATGCAGCTATATAGTTACAAAGCCAAAGACACCAAAGGCGTGCTGGTTAAGGGGCGTGTTGAGGCAAATAACGAGGCTGGTGTAGCCGATAGCTTACTAAAGCGTCAATACATACCCATATCAATTTCATTGGTTGAAACAAAAAACAATATTAAGTTATTCGATAATTTGTTTAGTGAAAAAATAACCCTTGATGACATGATCATGTTTTCACGGCAAATGTATTCATTACTTAAAGCGGGTATTCCTATCATTAGAGCAATGATAGGCTTGGCTGATACCACGCAAAATAAAGAGTTTAAAAGTGTATTACTTGAAGTCACCCGGCAACTTGAGCAAGGCCGCGAATTATCGAGTGCTTTGGCCATACACAATAAGGTGTTTAGCCGCTTAACTATTTCTATGGTTAAGGTTGGTGAAGGGTCAGGGCGATTAGAAGATGCGTTTTATCAACTGGCTATTTACTTTGAAAAAGAACAAGAGACGCGTAAACGAATAAAAGCCGCTATGCGTTACCCCACGTTTGTTATTTTGGCGCTTTTAGTCGCGATGATCATTTTAAATATTTTTGTGATCCCAACCTTTGCCAGCATGTTCGAAAAATTTGATGCAGAGCTGCCTTTAATGACCCAAGTTCTCATCGGTACCAGTAACTTTTTTGTCAATTATTGGTGGCTGCTGGCGCTGATGTTAATTGGTGGAGTCTTTGCTTGGCGTCGCTATATAAATACCTCGGCTGGACGTTTTAAGTGGGATCACCACAAACTAAAAATTCCTTTTGTCGGCGATATTTTAAAGCGCACCTTGCTTGGACGTTATAGCCAAAGTTTAGCTATGGTGCTTCGCTCCGGCGTCCCTATGACGACAGGGCTGTCGTTAACGGCCCATGCAGTTGATAACAGCTACATGGAGAAAGCCATTATCACTATGCGCCAAGATATCGAAAAAGGCGACAGTTTGCTGCGTGCTTCGCGAAGTAGTGAGCTATTTTCACAACTGGTACTGCAAATGGTGGCTGTGGGTGAAGAAACGGGCCGAGTAGATGAATTACTGCAAGAGGCGGCCGACTTTTATGAGCGAGAAGTTGATTACGATTTACGCAGTTTAACCGCGAAAATAGAACCTATTTTGACCGTGTTTGTTGCCATTATGGTGCTTATTTTAGCGCTGGGCATATTTATGCCGATGTGGAACATGATGTCGGCTATTAAAGGGTAGCCATTGTGAATAACTGGCGCGCTCATGAAACAGGTTTCTCATTGTTTGAGTTGATTTTAGTAGTTGTTTTACTGGCAGTTATTATGGCTTTTGCTATACCTCAATACATAGGGGTTAAAAATCAGGCTCATAACGCGAGTGTCGATGTAGTCGCTGGTGGGTTTGCTTCAGCGGTAACGATGATAAGAAGTCACTGGGAATTATCGGGGCGCCCGAAAGGCGTTAATAATACAACACATATTAACTACGGAGGTGTCATTGTTGGTGTCGATGGAAATAGGGGCACACCAACGGGTGATAAAACGACTAATACTGATACGCGGGCCAGCGCAATGACTGCACTGAAATGCCAAAAAGTATTAAAGGTAATTTTACAAGATGCGCCTACAAGCACATTAAGTACCGAGGTTTCTGCAATAACCGAGGTGAGTTATTTAGTGCGTTATAACGCTAAAAACAACCAGTGTATTTATTATTTAACACATAATTTAAACACTAACAACTTACCTACCGATGGCGCTGTGATAGCAAAAAACGTAGGGTTTTCGTACTTTCCAACTACAGGCAAAGTGCAAATTTTTAAAAACTAAGTAATAAAGAGGCTTACTTATGAAAATGCAGTCATTAAAACAACCAATGAATAAGCAAGCAGGTTTCACGCTTGTTGAACTAATAATTGTAATCGTGATTTTAGGTATTTTAGCGGTGACCGCTGCCCCTCGTTTTTTAAACCTGCAAGGTGATGCTAATGCTTCTACACTCGAAGGTTTACAAGGCTCAATTCGAAGCGGCATGAACATCGTTAATGGTAAATCCATTATCGCAAGCGATCATAAAAAAGCGACAGCCACGGTGACCGTTGATACTGGTGATGCAGTAGCGACTGTTTATGGCTACCCTGCGGCAACAGAAGCAGCCTTTGAGGCTTTTTTAGATGTTACATTTGCATCTGACGACTCAGCTGATTTTAACCTTGTAGAGGTTGCCGCTGATGAAAAAGCAATTATTTTCCCTAATAGCTACGTGCAAACTGATGATTGCCGTATTGAATATACACAAGCTGCAGATGCAAACAGCGGCACGCCGCCAGTATCTGTAACGCCTCCTACTGTTACGCTTATCACGAGTGGGTGTTAATTTATATAAATGAATAGCAGTAGTAATCAACGATTGCGTGGCTTCACCCTTGTTGAACTAATTATTACCTTAGTTATTTTGGGCATACTGTCGGTAACGGCAGTGCCCAAGTTTCTGGGCAGTTCAACAGAGCAAGCATACTCATACAGAGATAGGGTATTAAATGCCCTGCGCACCGTACAATTACGTGCAATGCAAAATACTGCAACAAGCAGCTGCCACAAACTGTATATTTCACCTACCTTGGTTGCGGGGCCAGAGCCAGGAACCTGTGCGGGCGGCCCAAGTACCAAAAATAGCGAGCATTTAGTTGTCGAAATAAACACTGGGCGTAGTGACGTACGTTTTAATGCTTTAGATAGCAATGGCAATACGTTTTCGCAAATAAACTTTGATCCACTTGGAAGGGCTGATCAAAATTGCGCAGTGTTTTGTAAAATTGATCTCGGCCTTGCAGCTGTATGCATTAGCGGTGAAGGGCTTATTTATGCCTGCCCCTAAAAAGCAAATAGGCTTTACCTTAATAGAACTGATTATAGCCATTGTCATGTTTGCTATTGCGCTAAGCATTATTACAGCGCTTATAGCACCGCAAGCAAAGCAAAGCGCTGAGCCTATTGTCGCGCTGAGAGCGTCAGAGCTTGGGCAAGCATTAATGAACGAAATATTAGCTAAATCATTTGATGAACATAGCGAACGTTCGCCACCATTTAGGCGCTGCTCTGAGACCAGCTTAGGTGCACAGCCTTGTAGTACTAGCTCTGAACTGGGTGCAGACAGTGGAGAAACACGGACAAATTTTAACGATGTTGATGATTATATTGCGCTCACCGGGCAGCCTATTAGTGATAGTTTAGGGAATACATTAGCGCAATACAGCGATTTTTCACTAGCTGTGAAGGTGCAATACGACAGCGACCTAAACGAGGCAACCAATAACGATGGCGTTGCCTTTAAACGAATTACCATTGAAGTAACCTCACCCTTGGGGCAAGTGTACGGCTTTAGTGCATACAAAGGTAATTATTAATGAATAGAGCAGAGCAAAAACAGGGTTTTACCTTAGTTGAGCTATTACTTGTCATAGTAATTATTGGCATTTTAGCCGTGGCGTCATTTTCGTTTATCAGCGCTGGATTTAATATTTATAGCCAAGGTGTAAAGCGCCAAGAAGCGGTGGCGCAAAGTCGCTTTATTTTAACCCGATTAAGTAAAGAGCTTCGCCACGCAACCCCTAATTCGTTGCGCTTAAATTGCGACAACGCCAGCAATGGAGCGTGTAGCACGCAGCAATGTTTAGAATTTACACCATTTTTATCTGCCACTCACTATACCGGTTATTTACCCACTAGCGCTCCTTTTGAGATTACCGCCGTGAATTTTGCACTTAATAATTTAACTGAGCCACAAATAAACGATTGGGCAAGTGTCTACCCATTAAATAGCAGCGATATATACGATGAAAGTCAAAACAAGCGTTTAAAAGTCATCGGCTATAGCGCTGTTACAGGTGAGCTCGATACATGGCAATTTAGCAAAGCATTTGCTCAAGAGTCACCGAGTAAGCGCCTTTACTTATTAGATCAGCCCGTTAGCTTTTGTGTAGAGGGCAATTCACTGTATCGCTATAGCAATTACGGCTTTACTACAAGCCAATTAAACGCTGCCAGCTTACAGGTTAGCTCCGGCGTTAAACGCGATTTAATGAGTAATTATATTTCAAATGACTTAACGAGCAGCGCCTTTTTTATATTGAGTGAGGTTACACTGCAGCGCAGCGCGGTTGTTAATGTGTTTGCGCAAATGGGGTTTAACGACACCGAACAAATAAGTATTAGCCATGAGGTGCATGTGCCTAATGTTCCCTAAGATAAAAAACATCACTTTAGCTAAAAAACAGCAAGGCAATTTGCTCATAATTACATTGGTGATCATCGTCACTATGCTGGCACTGGGGCTGGCACTTTCAAAAGTGTTATCGGGGGCGTCGCAACAAAATACCATTGAGTATTACGGCGCGCGTGCTTATATGGCAGCGCAAAGCGGGTTAGAAACTGGTTTAAGTGAAATTTTTGCACTAAATAGCACAGCACAAACATGCAGTGCTGTAACCACTAATAGGAATTTTAGCACCCTCTATTTAGCCAACTGTGAGGTTGAATTGAGTTGTAGTGAATATATCGACTTGCCCGATAGTAGCACCCGCTCTGGCACGGTTAATATTTACTATTTACAAAGCTCAGCAACGTGCGCCGCCAATGACTGTGCTGCCGGTGCAGCGTGTCAAAAAGAATATTGGCAAACCCAACGTACTCTAAGTGTGGAGGCTAAAACATTACCATGAGCAAATATACCCTCTGTATTTTATGTTTAATAAGTTTGCTACTAAGCCGATACGCTATGGCTGTACCGCCAAAAATTGAAGGGCGATTTATAGAGTTACAAGACACTTACACTTCACCCATTTGGACAAAAATAAACTTTCAGCAGCAATATATAACACCGCCTGCGGTATTTATGTTGTCAACTAATCAAGGCGGTAACCCCGCTATAGTGAGAATACGCAATGTAACAACCACAGGGTTTGAGGCACTTCCCCTCGAGCCATCAGGAGAAGATGGCGAGCATATAACCATGGGCGCGCATTATTTAGCGGTAGAATACGGAGTGCATGAATTTCCTGATGGTACCATTATGGAAGTAGGGAGCACCGACCTACGCCTTGAGCTGCAATATGGTGCTAAGTCGGGATTTGCCCCCATCACACCGAAAGGTTATAAAGCCCTGACTTTTGATAAACCATTTACTGTTAGACCCAACTTTTTTCACTCGTTACAAACACTTAATAGTTTAGATAGTAACCCGCCATCTCAAGCGCTTGTGCCCTTTTTAACGGTTGCCGTACAAAGCGGTTCTTTATCTACAGGTGGAGTAAATATAGCGTTAGAGGCCTCCGAAACCGCATTAGGTGTTATTCAAAGTGAAACTGTGGCCTACATGGCCGTAGAGCCTGGCAGCAATCGCACCTTTACTGATGACAACGGGGTCGAAGTGTTGTGGGAAACTTTCTTTACAGGGTTCGAAGTTGATGGCTGGAGTGATGGATGTAATTACTTTAATTTTAACAATAACTTTAGCGAAGCGCCGCTGGTAGTGGCAAGTAAGAACTCCCGGCTTGAGGACGATGGTGGATGGTTGCGTAGCTGTAATTTAAGAGCGGATAGGTTAGGGTTGGTTGTCGATGAGGACCGTGATGGCGATAGAGAGCGTAACCACGTAAAGGAAGAAGCCTCTATATTGGCCATGACCAGTACGTTTGTATTTAATGGTGACATTTTAGATTGCGATACTTTATTTCCTGGCGCTATTTCTACCTACAATGATGGACAAGTGCAGCTTGTTCAAGGCGTGGAAATAACCGATAGCAATGCCCAATTTATTACTACCACTAATTTAATATCAACGGCGCTAACTAACCCACCTCTATGTAATGGCCAAGGCTGTGTGGCAACTGGGTATAACTCCCTAGAGCCAAATCAAGCTGCGCAAGTCCCCACGGTCACAAACGATGGAAGCTCTACCGGTGATGTGCCTATAATGCTAGCTGGCGATTATTTTTATGACGAACTAACACTTAACTTATTAGAAGATGATTACAAGGTAACAGCGCCCACCCGTATCTTTTTAAAAGATACGACATCGCTAATTTCTAGCGCATTTTTAAACATAGGTAAAACAAATATAGCGGTTGAAGAAGGGGCGTATTTAGCCATATACGTAGATGGTGATGTTGCCATTGCCGCCGATGCAAATATTGCTGCATATATCGTCGCAACGGGGGAGATAAGAATTGCCCAAAATGTTACTTACCAAGGCTCAATAACTGCTGCAACACAAGTAATAACCGAGGGCAGCTCTTCGTTTGATGCGCTAGAGGTCCCTGAGAGTATTCCTGGATTTTGCGGTATTTTTACGCCGGTTTTGCTTGATCACTACCGCATATCAATGAGTGATAACCAAGGTTTAACCTGCCAAGCAAAAGAAATGACGTTAACCGCCTGTGCAAACGATGCATGTGATTTACTCTATGATGAACCTTCTGCCCTTGACCTTTCTCCCGATAACAATGGTCAACAAAGCTGGGTAAGCGGTGAAAATATTACCTTTACAGGCTCTGCCACAGTGGCCCTCGCAAAGCGCACCACCGGTACCGTAACGCTTGGTTATAATACCGCCGACCCATCAGCACCGCTGCGTTGTTATATTAATGGCAATAACGTAGGACTGGGCGGGTGCAAAGTGGTTTTTTCTGATGCGGGGTTTATTTTTAATAACGACACAGCCAATACAGCGAGTATCCCCACTCAATTATCTGGTAAACCCTCTAGCCAAGGTTTTAATGCCGCCGAGTTATCTATTCAAGCGGTTAAAACAAATACTACCACAGGCGTATGCGAAGCCGCGTTCCCTGCAGGTGGTCAAGTTGATTTAGATTTAGCGTATACCTGCAGCGCCGGCGCTATATGTTCAGACCCAGTACAACTGAGTAATAATACCAATACGTATAGTGTGCAGCAAGCATATCAAACCTTTTCGCTCACCTTCGATCAAGACTCAAAAGCGCCTATTGCTATTAACTACCCTGATGCCGCTAAATTAAGTTTAAATGCACGGGCAACAATTGTATTAGACCCAATAACTAATCTATCAAAAAGATTAACCGGTAGTTCTAACGAATATGTAGTTAAGCCCTTTGGATTAGCAATGCAAGTTGCAAGTGACGGCTATGCTCAAACAGCAAGCGATAGTTTATTTAGATTAACAGGTGAGTCATTTGATTTAAAAATGAATGCAGTACAGTGGCGAGCAGGGCAAGACAATAACAACGATGGCATACCAGATAACTACAGCGCTATTCATAGCAACCCCATTGCCAAACACTTCATTAGTGAGTCCCCTACAGTAACACATAGCTTAGTATTACCGAGCTCTGGTAATGAGGGGCAAATTGAAGCGCTAAATACTAATGCGTTTGCTGATACGGGAAGCTTGAGTGAATCCATATCGCAGTACGCTTATGACCAAGTAGGTATTATAAACGTGTTTGCGGGTTTACAAGATGGCGATTATTTTGGGGTGGGCGATGTAAAAGGGCAGTTAAACAACGTAGGCCGGTTTGCGCCGTCACACTATCAGGTATTAGGTGCTCAAGCTGCTGCGCAGTGTACACAACTAGGTAGTAATCTAACGTATTTAGATCAGCCATTTGAACTTGGCTTTACTCTGCAAGCACTTAATCATAACAACCAGCTAATGGCGAATTACAAGCAAGGTTTTGAAAAAGCTCAAGTACAAATAAATGCCGAAAACAATCAGGCCGGAAATTATGTACCCGCATCAACGTTAACCAGCAGGTTAGCCAATATAACGAGTAATAGTTGGAACACCTTAACTGATGGACAGTGGCAAATGAGTGACAGCACAGCCATGTTAACGCGATTAGGCATAAATAACCCCGACGGTCCATTTACTATGGTTAATTTAATGGCCACTGTCACTAATACAGAAGGCGCAACATTAATCGATGCAAATGATGAACCGAACACGCAAACCAGCTGCAGTGGTAACGAGTGCAATAGTGTACGTTTAAATGATGTACCAATAGATTTTAGATTTGGACGTTTAGTGTTAGGAAACAATGTTGGTTCAGATTTAGATCCCTTACGCGTACCTATGCAGGCTCAGTATTTTAATGGAACCGAGTTTGTATTAAATACCGAAGATAACTGCAGCGTATTTGAGCACCCGCAGTTATCGCAAATATCGCCATCAACGCCAATATTAAGCTATGAATATAGCGCAGGAGGAGCAGGTGCATTAGAGGCTGGCAGCTACCCTACAAACAATGCAATTTATGCTACACCAAATGGTAGTGGTACATTTACATTAGAATACGAAACCGAAAACTGGTTAAAGTGGGATTGGCTTGGCGATAACTCACAGCAAAATCCCCATGCTATTTTGCAATTTGGCCGCTTTAGAGGAAATGATCGGGTTATTTACTGGCGTGAAACAAGAGAATAGTTGTAAACTAAGATAATAATTGAACAAAGCTTGTGTTTTGTGCTTCAAGTACATAGCATAAGGCATTGGGTGTATTGATTTTTGATGGTTGAAAATTGCTCAGCTTTCAAAAGTGAGTACACTCTAATAAACAATAATAACGACCAAATAATTGCCGCTTTTTGGGACTGGAATATATGCGAATTGCTCCTTTATCTCTGTTAATTTCCGCTAGTTTGTTAGCTAGTAGTGCATTTGCACAAGACACAGCAACAGTAACCGGAATTGAATCAGAGATTAGTATTAAACAAACAGAATACGATAACTCGACACAAATACTCGAAAAACACTTAAAAGAAGAAAGTCAGTTACAAAACCAACTTGAACTACTTCGCTCTCGCTCTACAGAGCTAGACAAAGAGAAAAACCAAGCACTTGATGCGATGAACGAAATGTATCGCCGCATGATTGATGACCCTACGCTTGATATTAGCGCCGCCCAATCGCGCTATCAAAAAGCCGTGGTTGATCATAAGCAAAACAAAGACGACATCTCAATGCAGTTGGCGGCAATTGCATCTCACCGTAAAGATATCGAGCAAATTCGTGTTGCAAAACATACACTTTTAAATACGCTAGAGAGCTTAAAAGAGCAATTAACCACAGCCCGAGTTGAACGTTTACGTAATGAGTTTACCCGTGAAGGGACACTTGAAGTAAACCACACAATTAACTGTAAGCGTACCGAAACGCTCGCAGCCTGTGAGCAACGCGGCCAGCAAATGGGTTTACAAAAAGCGACTAAGCGTTTTGTTGATCAAATATTTGCTAATTTAACAGAAGAGCGCATTGTTGAACCAAAACGCAACATGGCAGGCGCGCAAGTACAAATTTTAAGTAGCCATGTGGTTAATAGTGCATTTAGCGGACAAGGTAATTATAACGTTAACTTAAGCGTAACAATGCGTGGCGAAGTAAACAGCAGCCGCTTATGTAACTTACTAAGTGTAGATAATCGTTATTGTTCTGAATATGGCTCACCACTGACAACAACGTATCAACCAGGTTATGGCGCAACTTACTCTGATAGTCAGTTAACATTCAGCAACACCGCGGATAATACCGACACTGTGTCTGTATCGCGATTGAATAAACAGCCTGTGCGCGATTATTCAGTTAACGCTGCACCTACAAAAAAAAACTATCCATCAATTTTAAATAAAGAACAAAATCAGCAAGTTGAGCTGACTTTACGTTCAAATGTTTACGATGATGAAGTGTTTATTGACGGGGTGAGTTTTGGTTCTACGCGTTTAGTTACACGTTTGCCGCGTGGTGTGCACAACATAGAAATACGTAAACTAGGTTATAAGCCTTACAAAGTAAGAGTTGATCTAACTAAAGCACAGACTATTCATGCTAACTTAGTAAAAAAGTCTGAGTCGATTGCTGCACCGGCTTACACTCGCGAGCAACCAAAACCTGTAACACGTACAGCAAGCACTAACCGTGCTACGAATGTACAAAACGATGTTGTAGTTGTGCCCGCGGGTAAATTTAAAATGGGCGATATTAACGGCAATGGTTTAGCAAATGAGCGCCCTGTTATTGAAAAAGTAATAGCCAGTTCATTTGCTATGCAAACCAAAGAGGTAACCGTAGGTGCCTATGAAGCGTTTGTTGCCAGCACCGGTTATAAAACACAAGCAGAGCAAAGCAAAGGCTGTGCGTATTATTTAAATGGCGAACCCGTATGGGAAGCTAATTTAAACTGGCGTAACCCAGGTTTTGAGCAAAGTAGTGATTTTCCTGCTGTGTGTTTAACATTTAATGACGCGAAAGCGTATGCAGAATGGCTTTCTGGTGAAACCGGACAGCAATACCGTTTACCTAATGAGGTTGAATGGGAATACGCTGCTCGCGCAGGGACAGAAACAGAATACCCTTGGGGTAACGAAATAGGTAAAAACTTAGCTAACTGTGGTTGGTGTGGTAGCGAATGGTCAAACAAACGTGCAGCACCGGTAGGTTCTTTTTCTCCTAACGCATTTGGATTATACGACACCGTAGGCAATGTGTGGGAATGGACAGCTAAAGAGTCAGGTGAATCTGATGTGGCAGTAAGAGGCGGTGCGTGGAACTTTGCGCCTAGCCTTGCACGTGCTTCAACACGATTAATTTTAGCGCCAGATTTTAGATCTAACTACATTGGCTTTCGCTTAGTCCGCGAACGATAGCATTTAACCAAGGAAGCCTAGCTTCCTTTTTTCACAAATTAACAAAGGTAGTTGCGCTTTATATTGCTCATCTAATTAGGCATGTTAAAGTGAGTGCAGCTAACATAAGAACGTATTTCAAAGGTCATCCAGCCTCATGTTTAAAAAACTCCGTGGTATTTTTTCAAACGATCTATCGATCGACTTGGGTACAGCCAATACCCTTATTTATGTAAAAGAAGAAGGGATCGTACTTAACGAACCTTCAGTAGTCGCTATTCGTCAAGAACGCGCTGGTGGACCTAAAAGTGTCGCTTCTGTGGGTACAGAAGCCAAACAAATGCTAGGGCGTACACCGGGTAATATTAAAGCGATTCGCCCAATGAAAGATGGCGTAATAGCCGACTTTTATGTAACCGAAAAAATGTTACAGCATTTTATAAAACAAGTGCACAACAATAACTTTATGCGCCCAAGCCCGCGTGTACTTATTTGTGTACCGTGCGGTGCTACCCAAGTAGAAAAGCGCGCAATCCGCGAATCAGCAATGGGTGCTGGCGCGCGTGAAGTGTACCTAATTGAAGAGCCAATGGCCGCAGCAATCGGTGCAGGACTACCCGTATCAGAAGCAACCGGCTCTATGGTTGTTGATATTGGTGGTGGTACTACCGAAGTGGCTATTATTTCATTAAATGGGGTTGTTTACTCATCGTCTGTGCGTATTGGTGGCGATAAGTTTGATGAAGCCATTATTAATTATGTGCGCCGTAACTTTGGCAGCCTAATAGGTGAAGCAACGGCTGAAAATATCAAGCATCAAATTGGTTCTGCGTTTAAAACAGACGAGCCAATTGAAATTGAAGTACGCGGTCGTAACTTAGCCGAAGGTGTACCTCGCTCGTTTACGCTTAACTCGCACGAAATTTTAGAAGCGCTCCAAGAGCCACTAATGGGCATTGTAAGTGCCGTAATGGTTGCACTGGAGCAGTCTCCACCTGAACTTGCATCAGATATTTCAGCTCACGGTATGGTTTTGACGGGCGGTGGTGCGCTATTAAAAGATTTAGATCGTTTATTAATGGAAGAAACAGGCATTCCTGTGGTTGTTGCCGACGACCCACTTACGTGTGTAGCACGTGGCGGCGGTAAAGCACTTGAAATGATTGATGTTCATGGTGGTGACGTTTTTAGTTACGATTAATGAAATTACTGTTTGGACAAACCATCTCTTTGCAACTGCGACTTTTTGTCGCAGTGCTTTTGAGCATAGTGCTCATTGCGGGCGATAAGTTTACACAAGGCGGCACGGTTGTGCGTACAAGCCTTAATACACTTGTCAGCCCATTAATTTACGTTGCCAACCTACCTTACGAAATATTTAGCTTAGGCGCTAAAAGCCTACACACTCGCGACCAGCTACTGAGCGAAAACGAAGCACTGAAAAAAAAGCAAATGCTACAAAGCGAGCAATTGCAGCAATACCAATTTTTAGCTCGCGAAAACCAAAAGCTACGCGCGTTACTTGGCTCATCGGCTAAGCAATCTAATCGTAAAAAAATAGCCCAGGTGCTTTCTGTACATTCAAACCCTTATAGTCATCAAGTAGTTATTAACCGCGGTACCACCGACGGCCTAAGCGAAGGCCAAGCGGTAATTGATGAAATGGGGGTTGTTGGCCAGTTAACAAAAGTAGGCTCTACCACATCACGCGTATTACTCATGACCGACACAACCCATGCCACGCCGGTACGTATATTACGAAACGACGTACGCACTGTAGTTGAAGGCATAGGTAAAATTAACGTTGTAAAGCTTTCGCATGTACCTCATAGCCTTGATGTTCGCATTGGCGATGTACTTGTGACCTCAGGACTTGGCGGTACGTTTCCAGAAGGGTATCCGGTGGCGGTTGTCACCGAGATAAACCGTGATGAAGGACGCCCATTTGCCCAAGTGTTTGCCGAGCCAATTGCACAGCTAGACCGCATTCGATTGTTGGTTATTTTATGGCGCAATCAACAGGAGCAAATCAGCGATGATTAATCGTTATTCATTGTTAATTGCCCTAAGCATCTTTTTTGCTTTAATTATGGCATTAATGCCATTGCCTTTTTCGTTTGAACCCTTCAGACCCGACTGGGTGTTACTGGTATTAATGTACTGGTCGCTGGCAGTGCCACATAGATTAAATATTGGTACCGCGTGGGTTGTTGGCTTATTAATGGACTTAGCCTTAGGCTCGCCATTAGGAGTAAACTCACTCACGTATTCTATTTGCATATTTGTGACTGCAAGTAACTTTCAAAAAATACGTAACTTCTCGCTTTGGCAACAAAGCTTATTAGTGGGTTTATTTTTAACCTTGTATCACTTAATGCAATTTTGGCTAAATCACTTTTTATTAGGTGTTTACTTTAACCCACAATACCTGTGGCCAGTGGCAACCGGTATGGTTAGTTGGTTTTGGGTCTTTTTACTTCTTCGTAAATACCGTAGACATTTTAGGATCAGGTAATGACAACCGCAGTATATTTGGCATCGGCTTCCCCTCGACGTAAAGAGTTATTGAGTCAGTTAGGCATTGAGTTTGAACAATTTAGTGTAGATGCAGACGAAACCCCACTTGCAAATGAGCAGCCTCATGCATTGGTTGAGCGCTTAGCCCGCTTAAAAGCGCAAACAGGCGTAGCGCTTGGTTACACAGACCGCCCAGTGCTGGGTAGTGATACTGTAGTTGTTATTGATAACGAATCGCTGGGTAAACCACGCGACAAAAACGATTTTATTACAACGCTTAAACGTTTATCGGGTAATACACATCAAGTGCTAACGGCGGTTGCTTTTGCTACACAAACAGATGTACTGAGTTGTGTCGTAAGTACCGATGTAACGTTTAAAACCCTCAGCGATGAAGAAATAAATGCCTATTGGGAATCTGGTGAGCCACAAGATAAAGCCGGCGGTTATGGCATTCAAGGCTTAGGTGGTCGCTTTGTTACACACATTGCGGGTAGCTATTTTGCTGTTGTAGGCTTACCTTTATACGAGACCGAACAATTATTACAAGCATTCTTAAGAAGGTAACATGAGTACAGAATTACTAATAAATGTCACGCCAAGTGAAAGCCGTGTTGCCCTAATCGAAAACGGTGTATTACAAGAAATTCAACTAGAGCGCATAGGTAACCTAGGAATTGTTGGCAACATATACTTAGGAAAAATAAGCCGCGTATTGCCAGGCATGCAAGCAGCTTTTGTTGATATAGGCCTAGAAAAAGCTGCTTTTTTGCATGCATCAGACATAGTTAATAGCGCCTCTATCGTTGAGGGTGTAGATGACGAGCCAATTAAAAAGGTTCAAGACATACGTGAGCTAGTACGCCAAGGCCAATACATTATGGTGCAAGTGGTTAAAGATCCACTAGGTACAAAAGGGGCCAGGCTTACCACCGATATCACTATTCCTTCTCGCTATTTAGTGTTTATGCCAGATGCAACGCATGTAGGTGTAAGCCAACGCATCGAAACAGAAGAAGAACGTGCGCGGCTTAAAAAAATAGTGGCAGAATACGGCGACGACAACGGTAGCTTTATTGTCCGTACTGCAGCTGAAGGGGCCAGTGAAGCGGAGCTAAGACACGATGCTGAATTTTTACAAAAACTGTGGCAAAAAATTGTATCCCGTCGTCAAAAAACTAATAAAGCCAGTATATTACATGAAGACTTAACGCTTGCATTTAGAACTCTTCGTGACTACGTAGGTGAGGATATGGAGCGCATAAGAGTTGACTCTAAGCTAACCTACCAAGAACTAAAATTGTTTACTGAAGAATTTGTACCTTTGCTTTCGCAGGCACTTGAGTACTACCCTGGTGAGCGTCCTATTTTTGATTTATTTGACGTTGAAACCGAAATTCAAAAAGCATTGCACCGCAAGGTTACGCTCAAGTCGGGGGGGTATTTGATTATCGACCAAACCGAAGCGATGACCACAGTTGATGTAAATACCGGCGCATTTGTAGGGCATCGTAATTTAGAAGAAACTATTTTTAACACCAATGTAGAGGCCACATCAGCCATTGCTAGGCAGCTACGACTGCGTAACTTAGGTGGTATTATTATTATCGATTTTATCGATATGATCAGCGAAGATCACAAACGCAGAGTATTACATTCACTAGAATCGGCGTTATCAAAAGACCGTGCAAAAGCCAACATAAATGGCTTAAGCGCATTAGGACTAGTAGAAATGACCCGAAAGCGCACTCGCGAAAGCCTTGAGCATATTCTGTGTGATGTATGTCCTGCTTGCTCTGGGCGTGGCTCACAAAAAACAGTTGAAACCGTATGCTATGAAATACTGCGCGAAATAGTGCGTGTTAACCGTGCCTATGATGCCGATAAATTTATGGTGTATGCAGCGCCTGCAGTAAGTGAAGCCTTACTCAACGATGAGTACCATAACCTAGCCGAACTTGAACTATTCATTGGTAAACAGGTCAATATCCAAACAGAGAGCCTATACAGCCAAGAGCAGTTTGATGTGGTAATGATGTAATGAAAACAAAAGCGGTCTGTTTTTTTTGTTTTAGAAAGTTATGGCAAACCTGCGCCATAATTTTAGTATTACTGGCCGTAATTGTTTCTATTTTAAAGTACACCTTACCTTATGCAAACGACTACAAAGGCGACATAGAAACCTACCTGCACGATAAATTTGCCATTAGTCTTTCTATAGGCGCAATCTCTGCCAGCTGGCATGGCGCAGGCCCAGCCTTGGTATTAGAAGATCTGTCCTTTAAGGATAACGAAACAGCGCCCATATCGCTTACTATTGCCAAAACAAGCCTAGAACTTAACTTATGGGAGAGCATTAAAGCCTTTCAGGTAAAGTCTAATTATTTTGTTATTAATGGCTTTCATACCAGTGTAAATATTCAAAATTTATTTAATAACACCAACAACGATGACGTCTCGTTTGAGCAAAAAGAGTTAATTGAAGAGTTGTTTTTAGGAGATACAGGGCATTTCGCTATTGAAAATTCGAGTATTAATTTTATTTTAGAAGATGGTAGAGAGCGTAAATTATTACTCGAAAACATAGTATGGCAAAACCAAGATGAACAACACTTAGGCAGCGGCAGCCTGGCTTTGCCAGGTATTAGTGTGGGTAGCTTTGACGCACGTATCGCGCTTAGTGGCAAAACTATAGAGCAGATTGCAGGTGATATTTACGTACAAGCAAATAGCGTAGATGTATCTAACTGGTTAGCGCAATATATTAATACTGAAAAACAACAGCTTTACACCGACATAAACTTAAAGTCTTGGCTTAAGCTCGAAAATGGGTTTATCAGCGATGTAAAAATGCAGTGGTTACCGAGTTTTGTGCACTGGCAAAATAACCAGCAAGCCAAGCAAGTGAGCTTAAGCGAAGGGGGATTTCATTTATTTCCTGAGGCAAATGCTTGGCACTTAAAAAGCACGGGTCTGACATTTAGTAATAACGACACAACCTGGCCCAGTCTAGAATTTGAGGCAAACTTAGGTAAGCAAAATAAGGTGTGGCTGCAGCAGGTTGATCTTTCTTTACTGAGTAACTTGGCGTCGTTAACTAATTTTGAAGCATTACAGCCACTTTTAAACCGCAAACCAAGTGGCTTCATCGATCAAGCCTACCTAGAACTTAATCCTGATGAGCAATGGCAGTTATGGTTTTCAGCTAATAAAATTGGCTGGCAAGAAGTCTCTGGTATTCCCGCAGCGCAGGCACTTAGAGTCTCGGGGCTTATAAATCAGCAGCGTGGGCGAGTGCAGCTATTTGGCGAAAACGGCACTTTAATAACCGGCGATAGTTTCAGTAAAAACATTGATTACAACCAAATTAATATCGATCTGGATTTAGCAAAAACAGATAATTACTGGTCTGTAAGCAGTAATAATATTTGGTTTGATAATAACGAAGTTACTTTAGCTGCGGAGCTTAATCTAAGCCTTAGCGACGATCCGCGTTTAGATCTTTATGCAGAAGCCTATGCAGAGGATGCAACAGTAGCCGGTCACTACTTTCCTTTAAAGGCTATGAGCTCTCAACTTGTAAGCTACTTAAACGGCGCAATAAAAGGGGGCGAAGTAGCTAAAGCGCAAGTATTATTTGCAGGCCCGTTATCTGGCTTTCCTTTTACTGATGGCAGCGGCCAGTTTGATGTACTTGCGCAAATAGACGATGCAACCTACGCGTTTGACCCTGAGTGGCCAGCGGTGAGTAATGCTAATGTGCAACTGCATTTTGCTAACGAGCGAATGGATATTTACAGCCAGCAAGGCCAGTTAGTTAATTTAGAAGTAGGCGATAGCGTGCACGTTAGTATTGCCGATTTAATGCATGCTGATGAGCTTATTGTACAAATAGATAAACGCGCGCAAATGGAAAAACTGCATAACTTTTTTGCCGCCACGCCGATTGCAAACCCTCTGGCTAATATTTTTGAGGTGGTACAGGGTAAAGGTCAAGCTGATGCAAGCGTAACACTTTTAATTGGCTCTAAATTTAAAGGTGGAGCGAGTGTAAGCGGTAAAGTTAAACTAAACGATTTACCTGTTTATATTGCAGCCCCAGGTATTGCGCTTGAAAAACTAAACGGCGAGCTTAGTTTTGAAAACGATACAATTAGCATGCAAAACGCCAGTGCTACATGGTTGGGTATGCCGCTTAGCATTAACTATAATAGTGCAAGCGAAGCTCAGCAGTACGCCGCTAATATTGATATAACGGCGCTGTTAAACGCAGATACGCTAACAACCCAGGCGCAAGGCGTGCTGAAAGGGTACCTAAGTGGGCAAAGTGAAGTTGATATAGGCCTTTCCCTTAATTTTACCGAGCAAGGCTTTAATTATCGCGCTCAGGTTAGCTCAGAGCTACGCGGCTTGACGAGCACATTACCTGCGCCTTATGGCAAAACAAGTGAGCAGGTTTGGCCGTTAACGGGCGTTGTGCAAGGCGATGATATTTCAAATCTTATTACGGCTAATGCTAATCAGCAGCTCTATTTTAATGCGATTTTAGAAAACGGTCAGCCGCAATTTAGTAATATGCATATTGTACTTGGCGAGCAAGATTTAGGGCTAAATCAAAAAGATTTAAGCGTTAATATCAATCTTGAACAAACGCAACTCGAAGCATGGTTTGAATTAATAGATCAAATAATTAAAGCTGCTCAAACGGAGCCTGGCCAGCAGTCTAAGGGTATTATGCCGCCATTAAATGAAGTGGTTGCGCATATTGACAAAGTTAATGCTAGCGACATTATTTTTAACGATTTTGAAATGCGCTTAGCACCCCAGCAAAACGACTTATATTTAAAGCTTAATGCCAAAGAGCTGCGTGCTGGCGTGTTTATTCCCAGCTCTCAACCAAGCCAGCCGATACGTATAAATAGCGATTACTTAAGACTTAACTTTGCACCTAAAGCAGAAGAAAATCTTGAGATCACCGATGTACTGCCAGAGCAAAACCTAGCGTGGCTTAACACAGTCCCTGCTATTGAATTTGAATGTGCAGATTGTAAAGTGGCCAATTACCAGCTTGATAAAGTGAGCGCTTCGTTGGTCGGGGAAGGCGACAAGCTTACTATTTCTGAGCTTGTGGTTGATAAGGGCGATCATATTTTACGTACCAAAGGGCAATGGCAAGGTGGCTTTACGCAATTTAATGGTGAGCTTAAAAGTGACGATATAGGCGCGCTATTTGATGAATTTGATATCACCACCGCCATAAAAGATTCTAAAGCCGATATTAACTATAATCTTGCTTGGCAAGGTGCCCCGTATGACTTTGATATACCAAGTTTAGGCGGTGAAGTTAAATGGGATTTAGGCGAAGGTCACATTGCTGAAATAAGCGATGGGGGCGCGCGCGTATTTTCGTTACTTAGCCTTGACTCGCTAGTGCGTAAATTAAAACTCGATTTTAGAGACGTATTCTCAAAAGGCTTTTTTTATAACAGCTTACAAGGCTCTATGCAGCTAGATAAAGGCATAGCCTACACTAAAAATACCAAAATGGATGGCGTGCCTGCCGATTTAACGATTAACGGCTATGCTAATTTAAACACCCTTGAAATAGATTACGATTTAGCAGTGGCACCGCAAGTAACATCCAGCATTCCAGTTATTGTGGCTTGGATGGTTAATCCTGTTACGGGGCTTGCTGCACTCGCGCTAGATAAAGTGATTCACTCAGCAAGGGTGATATCTGAAATTAACTTTAAAGTAACCGGTAAAATGAACGATCCAGTAGTGCAAGAGCTTGATCGTAAAAGTAAAGAAGTGACCTTACCGCAAGCTGCACAAAATCAGCCCCAAGCAGCCAGTACGCTCAAGCTTAAAGATGCCGCGGTAACAGCAACACAATGAGTACACTAAACGCCAATATTGTTGCTTTGCAAATGTGCTCAGGCACTAACCCTGATGAAAACTTAGCAACCCTCGCTGATGCCTTAAATAAACTACCCGCAACGAGACCAATGCTTGTGTGTTTACCCGAGGCGTTTTTAGTATTTAGTAAAAGTGGCTATGATACGCTAGCGGTTGCTAAACGCATTACACACTACAAGCAGCAACTTAGTGCATTGTGTAAAAAGCATAATATTTGGTTAAATGCGGGCACTATCCCCGAGCCACATAAAAATGATAAATACTTTGCGGCTTCGCACTTATTTAATAGCCAAGGTGAATGCGTAGCCACGTATAATAAAATGCATTTATTTGATGTTGATGTGGCCGATAAAACCGCTAGCTACCGAGAGTCAGACTTTACCCAGGCAGGCGACGATGTGGTAGTGGTTGCTACACCGTTTGGTAAAATTGGCTTAACAGTGTGTTATGATTTGCGCTTTAGTGGATTATTTAGCGCACTTGTACGCCAAGGGGCAGAAATAATTTTAGTGCCCAGTGCATTTACAGTCCCTACCGGGCAAGCACATTGGCAACCCTTATTAAGGGCACGTGCAATAGAAACGCAATGTTACGTTATTGCAGCGGCGCAGTATGGAACGCATCAAAATGGCCGCCAAACATACGGCCACAGTATTATTATTTCACCGTGGGGCGAGCAAATAGCAACGCTTAAAAGTGGGGTAGGGTTTATAAGCGGTTACGCCGACCTAAACCAATTAAATAAAATTAGAAGAGATATGCCCGTGCAATCTCATCAACGATTTAGAGAGCATTTATTATGAATTCGGTTGAACAGCATTTATTACACGACAGCCAGCTAAATCGAGAAGAACTCGAAAAAACGCTCGGGTATATTCATCAGCACAAAGTGGATTACGCCGATTTATACTTTCAATCAAGCCATCATGAGTCATGGGTGCTTGAAGATGGCTTAGTAAAAGAAGGCTCTTACAATGTAGAGCGTGGCGTAGGTGTACGTGCCGTTAGTGGTGAAAAAACAGGTTTTTCTTACTCTGATGCCATTAACCTTGAAGCGTTAAACAAAGCCGCAACGGCGGCTCGTAGCATTGCCGATGCAGGCGAAGATAAAACCATTAAAGTATTTAGTGATGTGAAAGCAAAAGAGCAATTTGCCCCGCATCAGCCAATATCAAGCATGAGTGACAGCGATAAAGTCAGTTTATTGCGTGAGCTTGAAAACTACATTCGCGAACTCGCCCCTGATGCGCAGCAAGTAATTAGTTCAATGTCGGCGGTATATGAAGAGGTATTAATTGCTGCCAGCGATGGCACGTTTGCTACCGATATACGCCCGCTTATTCGTTTAAACTGCTCCGTTTTGCTTGAAAAAAACGGTCGCCGTGAACGTGGTGGCGCAGGGGGCGGTGCACGTTTAGATTATGGTTACTTTAAAGAGCTAGTTGAAGGCAAGCCACGTTGGATGGGCTTTGCAGAAGAAGCCGTACGCCAGGCTAAAGTAAACCTAGAGGCAATTGATGCACCGGCTGGCACAATGGAAGTTGTACTTGGTAATGGTTGGCCAGGTGTGTTGCTACACGAAGCGGTAGGGCATGGTCTTGAAGGCGACTTTAACCGTAAAGGCGCGTCGGCATTTAGCGGTAAAGTGGGGCAAAAAGTAGCGTCTGAGCTGTGTACTGTAGTTGATGATGGCACCATGGCCGATCGCCGTGGTTCACTTAACGTTGATGATGAAGGCACACCTGCAGCTTATAACGTACTTATCGAAAACGGTATATTAAAAGGCTACATGCAAGATAAGCTCAATGCGCGTTTAATGGGCGTAAACCCAACCGGTAATGCACGTCGTGAGTCGTATGCGCATTTACCTATGCCACGTATGACTAACACCTACATGCTAGGGGGCGAGCATAGCCAAGCCGATATTATCAGCTCAGTTAAAAAAGGGGTATTTGCACCAAACTTTGGCGGCGGCCAAGTAGATATTACGTCAGGTAAGTTTGTATTTAGCGCATCAGAGGCGTATTTAATTGAAAACGGTAAAATTACCCAGCCAATTAAAGGCGCAACGCTAATTGGTAATGGCCCAGAGGTTATGCAGCATATTTCTATGGTAGGCAACGATTTAGCCCTTGATAAAGGCGTAGGTGTCTGTGGTAAAGATGGCCAAAGCGTTCCTGTAGGGGTAGGTCAACCAAGCCTTAAAATAGACCAACTTACAGTAGGTGGCACCGCATAAAACAATAAAGCGCGAAGCAATTCGCGCTTTATAGGTTAGCAATGCGAGGTTTACGCCTCGCTTTGATCTTCTTTATTTTTCTTCGCTTCTTCGTACCACAAATCCATAAAGCTCTCAGTTAACTTATGCTCAATCTCAAGGGCCTTATTAGTTGGGCAAAATAGCGTAAAGTTTGCTTTAAACTCCCCAAGCTCTGTAGTGCTAAAATGTATTACAGGTTCAGGTCCTGAAATTTTAGCATCTAACTTACGCTCTATCATTGAGTTGTAACGGCTTGCTACTTCTTCAAACTCTTCACAGTATTGCTTCGCTTTTTCGGTGAGTGGTGCGTGAATAGGGTAAGGGTTAAAACTTTCTCTTCTTACTATTGTAAAGTGATGGGTGGCAAAACGTTTTACAAAGTTTAAATTTTTTATAGAGCTGGTAATAAGCTTGTTGTTAGGGATGTATATAGTTTTACGTGAAAATTGATAAGTGTGAATATCAATTTCATGTAAGGTGGTTTTTATCCAATCAGTCTCGGCCACTTCGCCAAAGTAATCACCTACTTGTATCCAGTCACCCACTCTAAATGGGCGCGTCGTAACAAGGTAAAAAAAGCCGATAACGCACTGTATAAACTCGCGAGTTGCAAGCACTATAGCCACCGCAAACGCAGCAATAGACAGCGCAAAATTTTGTATTTCGGTCGACCATACAAATAGCAGCGACAACACCATAACAAAATTAATAAAGTGCTTAATATTATGAGTGATGTAACGAATATCTTTTTCTTTTTTTTCAGCGCGGTTTCTTGCCAGTTTATCAACCAGTACTTTAAGTACGAAGGCAATGGCAAGCACGAATAGCGACACTAAAAAAGGGTGCATGAGTATGTCTTTAATCATAACGTCCAAATAGGAGAAGGGATATGCACGCTAAGTATATTGAGTAATCAATCCAATTAGCAAATTTAACCTACATAAAATAACGTATACCAATTGTGTTAGGTTATGAGTCATTTATAGCAGCAGGCAAATAGCGTGATAACAGGCATAAATTTTAATATGTAGTTACTCTACTTAAGATACTTATAATGCCGTTAGCGCTTTATTTAGCACGCCTAAATGACTAAATATTTAATTTAGTTGCTAATACTTAGCGGCTGGCTGTTTGCTGTGTAATAGAGACCTGCGCGTGTTTAGCGTGTTTTAGGCAAAACAATACAAGCTCAATAGCAGCGATAAAAATAAGTGTATATCCTAGGGTTTCTATGCCTTCCTCAATAATGTTTTTAACTACCCGAACGTAGTGTTCTCCCATCACTGAGTGCCAAAACTCGCCCTTACCCATCATTCTCGAAAATGCGAGTAAGGTCACTAAGCCAGATAGGCAAATACCATAGCTCGGTGTTTGCGCATAAGCTTTTAAGGAGCGGTAGATAAAGCCTCGCTGGGTTTTTAAATAGAATATTACGCCCCCTAACAGCGTGTACACGATAGTTTGCCACGCGCCATCAAACACATACATATCTAGGTAAGTATCAAATTCTCTGACAAACATAGCAGCTGATAATGCAGCCAGTAACAAAGCGGCTATTTTAAGCTCAGAGTGAATACGTGAGGCGTAGAAGAAAAGCAGGCAACTCAACAAGGTTAAAATATCTTGCATGTGTTCGGTTAGGGTTTCTTCACTGTAAAGTGCGTTTTGCTGTAAATCAAAGCCTTCAAGTTGAATTAAAAAAGCCACACCTGCTAAGCATAGTAAGTAAATAAACGATCGCAATAAGAACATATAAAAACCTAATTTGAGAACAATGCGCGGCAGTTTAATTGCAAAAATGGACAAAAGCCAAAGCATTCTCGAAACTTTTACGTTATTTATCTGTCTAATCTTATCACTGTTAAATTAATGGGTTGGATGTTTTTTTTGTGTGTTTATGATGTGTTATTTGTAACGCTATGAGTTGATTAATTGATCAATATACGTATAAGCATGCAAGTATAAAAAAGCCCTTACGCAAACAGAGTAAGGGCATTTAATGTTATAGGCCGGATATGCCTAGCGCATTGTTACAAACTCTTCAGAGCCTGTCGGATGCAGCGCAACCACGGCATCAAAATCAGCTTTAGTTGCGCCCATTTTCATTGCTACTGCAAAGCCTTGAATCATCTCATCAACAGCAAAGCCAATGCCGTGTAAGCCAACAACTTTTTCTTCAGGGCCTACACATACCAGCTTCATTGCACAAGGTTGGCGATGTTGCGTAACAGCTGTGTACATAGCGGCAAAGCCCGATTTATACACTTTCACGTTTTCTTCGCCGTGGCGAGCAATGGCTTCTTGCTCGGTTTCACCAATAGTGCCAATAGGTGGATGGCTAAATACCACGGTAGGTACAAGGCTGTAATCCATTTTTAAATCATCAGGGAGCTCTTTATTAAATAAGCGCTCTGATAGGGTACGGCCGGCTTTAACAGCGACAGGTGTAAGTTCAATACCGTGTTCAATAATATCGCCTACAGCATAAATACCAGGTACATTGGTGTTTTGATATTCATCTACTTTTACATAACCAGAGCTATTTAGCTCAACCCCTGCTGCTGCAATGTTAATAACATCAGTGCTTGGCTCACGGCCAATAGCCCAAATTACTTGGTCAACGTTTTGGCTGTAACCATTTTCAAAATGTATGGTTAAGCTACCATCACTTTCTTTAACCACTTCTTTAGGCGAGCACTCAGTATGTAGTGTCGGGCCTTCTTTTTTCATGATCTCTACAAGGGTATCAACCAGTAGCGTATCAAAATTACGAAGTGGCGCATGTTTACGTACAAATAAATGGGTTTCAGTGCCCAGACCATGCAATACACCGGCAAGCTCTACAGCAATGTAGCCTGCGCCAATAACTGCAACTCGTTTAGGTTGCTCTGTTAATTCAAAAAAGCCATTTGAGTCTATGCCGTATTCTGCACCGGGTATATTAGGTGTGTGAGGACGGCCACCTACTGCAATCAAAATATGATCAGCCGTGTAATGCTCGCCGTTTACTTCTACGGTTTTGCTATCAACAAATTTAGCAAACCCGTTAATTACGGTTACGCCATTGTTAGCTAAACCGTTGTCGTACCCTTTATGAATGCGACCAATGTAGGCTTCGCGGCTTTCAACGAGTTTGCCCCAGTTAAAGTCTTTTACTTCTACGTTAAAACCGTAATCAGGTGCATATAAATTAATTGCTTCAGCAACTTGTGCGCCATGCCACATTACTTTTTTAGGCACACAACCTACATTAACACAGGTGCCGCCCATATGTTTTGCTTCGATAAGTGCTACTTTAGCGCCACGCATTGCCGCACGGTTAGCAGAGGCAATACCACCACTACCACCACCAATCGCAATGTAATCAAAATGCTGAGCCATGTTTTATCCTCAAAAAAATATTTAACTATAATGTGCCGATGATAGCATATGCTAAGTGCAAGTCACCCAGCGCGGCGCGCTAAAAAGCTGATAAATACAACAAACGAAATTGTTTATTATGCGGATCAGTTTCATTCTAAGCTATATTAGACCCATTAATGGAGGCTTGTATTTCATCGTTTTGCCCCAACTTCAAATTCATAGTCATTTAAATTGAGAAAATTCATGAGCGAAGCACAAACAAATCCACTCATTGGCCTAGAAGGCTTACCCCCGTTTTCAAAAATAAAGCCAGCGTACGTAGTACCGGCACTAAAGCACGGTATAGAGCAATGTCGTAAAGCTATAGATGAGGTGCTAGCGAAAGGCTCGTTTACATGGAACGATTTAGTATTACCCCTTGAAGAAGCGGACGATAAACTCTCGCGTATGTTCTCACCGGTATCGCACCTAAATTCAGTCATGAATAACGATGAATTACGTGAAGCCTACGAGCAATGTTTACCACTTATATCTGAGTACTCAACGTTTGTAGGGCAGCATCAAGGTCTGTACGATGCGTATAACACACTTTATAACAGCGATGAATTTAAAACACTGAGCACTGCACAGCAAAAAACCATTACCAACGCCCTACGTGATTTTAAACTCTCAGGCATTGCCCTATCAGCAGATGACAAAAAGCGTTACGGCGAAATTAGCACGCGTTTATCTGAACTGGCCTCTAAATTTGGTAATAATGTAATGGATGCTACGCTTGCATGGCATAAGCATATTACCGATGAAAGCCAATTGGCAGGCTTGCCAGAGTCGGCCTTGGCGCTTGCCAGCGAAACAGCCAAAAGCAAAGGTTTAGATGGCTGGGTATTTACGCTTGATTTTCCGTCTTACTTACCGGTAATGACCTATGCAGATGATCGTGAACTACGAAAAGAAACCTACACGGCGTTTTGTACGCGCGCTTCGGATCAAGGCCCTAATGCAGGTGAGTTTGATAACTCAGACATTATGAAAGAAGAGCTTGCGCTGCGCCATGAACTAGCGCAGCTGTTAGGGTTTAATAACTATGCTGAAAAATCATTAGCAACTAAAATGGCAGAATCGCCTGCGCAAGTTTTCTCTTTTTTAGAAGATTTAGCAGCTAAGTCTAAACCTCAAGCAGAGCAAGAAGTAGCAGAGTTAAAAGCCTATGCTAAGAAAAAGCATGGTATAGCTGAACTAGAAGCATGGGATTTTGGTTACTACAGCGAAAAGCTTAAGCAAGAAAAATACGCCATTTCAGATGAAGTATTACGCCCTTACTTCCCTGCGGACAAAGTGCTGAGTGGTTTATTTGAAACCGTTAATCGCCTTTTTGGTATTCAGGTAAAAGAAGTCAGCGATTTTGACACTTACCATAGCGATGTGCGCTTTTTTGAAATTTTTGATAGCAGCAATACATTGCGCGGTCGTTTTTACCTTGATTTATATGCACGCGAACGCAAACGCGGCGGCGCTTGGATGGACGACTGCATGGGCCGCAAAGTGCGAGCCAGTGGTGAGCTACAAACCCCAGTGGCGTATTTAGTGTGTAACTTTAACAAAGCAGTCGGTGATAAACCGGCGCTATTTACACATGATGAAGTAACCACATTATTCCACGAGTTCGGCCACGGTATTCATCACATGCTCACCCAAGTTGATGCCGCGCCTGTTGCGGGTATCAACGGCGTTGCATGGGATGCCGTTGAGCTACCAAGCCAATTTTTAGAAAACTGGTGTTACGACGAACAAGCACTGAGCTTTATTTCAGGCCACTTTGAAACCGGTGAGCCATTACCAAAAGAATTACTTGATAAACTACTGGCTGCTAAAAACTATAATTCGGGTATGCAAATGCTGCGTCAAATTGAGTTTTCATTGTTCGATTTTAAAATTCACCACGACTACCAAGCAAATCAGGCGTGCCAAATTCAAGCGATTTTAAACGACGTTCGCAGCCGTACATCGGTTGTTAATCCGCCTGAATTCAACCGTTTTCAACATGGCTTTAGTCATATTTTTGCAGGCGGCTACAGTGCTGGTTATTACTCGTACAAGTGGGCTGAAGTACTCTCTGCAGATGCATTTTCTAAATTTGAAGAAGACGGTATTTTTAATGCCGAGACAGGCAAAGCCTTCTTAGAAAATATTTTAGAAAAAGGCGGCAGTGAAGAGCCTATGGCGTTATTTAAAAAGTTCCGCGGGCGCGAGCCAAACGTTGATGCGTTACTGCGTCACAGTGGTATAGCTGCATAAACAATTAGTTAACCTTATAAAGCGCCTATATGGCGCTTTTTTTATATTTTTTAATATATTGGACAATTGTTTTTAGTAATTTTAAGCACCCGTACTATGCTTTGTATATACATAGCAAAATGGACTAGGGCATGGCCAAGTTGGTACTGACAATTGATGACGATTTGTATGTTCATCGAATTATTGAAGAGGCTTTAGCAGGCTTTTGTAAGCTTATTCACGCTAAAGATGGTGAACAAGGATTTAAGCTAGCCAAAAAGCACACGCCCGACATCGTTTTACTCGATATAGAAATGCCCGGTAAATCAGGCTATGAAATTTGCCAAGCATTAAAAGCAGATGAGTCAACACACGATATACCTATTATGTTTTTGTCCTCTAAGGTGGAGCTTAACGATAGAGTAAAAGGCTACAGTGTAGGCGCGTCTGACTACATCATCAAACCCTTTAATACAGAAGAACTTATGGCGCGTATTAAAGTGCTTTATGAGTACCGACAGCAATGCGTAAAACTTAAACATGATGTCGCTAAAGCACAAAACACAGCGGCAATGGCCTTAGCTGAATCGGGAGACATGGGCCGTATAGTAAGGTTTGTAGGGCAAAGCTATCACTGTCATAACTTTCAGTCATTAAGCGAGCACTTACTTGCTTTTTTTACCCCGTTTAATTTAGATGTGGTCATTGTATTTTGGTATCAAGGGGGAAGCTATTTTTATAGTTTAGAAAGTGGTGTATGCCCACTCGAGCAAGAGCTTTTAGAGCAGCATCGCAATGCTAATCGATTTGTTGATATTGGTAGTAGCACCATTATTAACTACCCCAAAATATCTTTATTAATTAAAAATATGCCGGCTGATAATCGTGCTTTATACGGCCGCTATAAAGACTTATTCCCGCACATACTCGAGGTGACAAACGAAAAGGTCGTTGCTATGGAAAGAAACGAAAATAGCTTTGAGCAAGCCACTCAAATTAGCACTGCTTTGCAAGATATCGTAAAGCAACTTACCAGCCAAAATGTTGTACAAAATGACTACACCAGGCAGTTTATAGAGCAGTTGCATGAACTAAACTGCGCTATTAAACAAACACAAGCACAGGCAAACCCTGCAGATTTAACCTTATACATGTCTCAATTAGACGAAACGATGCAGCTGTTAGTAACCGCAAATAGTGATCTAGCGTTTATAAAATACCAGCTTAAACAAGTGACCGAGAGCCGCAACGAATTATTGTGTAACCTGCGTAGTAAAGTAGAAGAGGCCAGCTCACATAGTCTTGCGCATCAAAGCGATATAGAGCTATTTTAGTGCGTTAACGCTTGTTATACTGCAGCCGAAATTTTTCGTCGGAGAGTGTAGTGGTTATTCAGTGTGCTTTTAAAGAGTGTCGCCCGTATTTAAATGAGCTAGAAACGCGCTTTAACTTAACCCAATGGGCGCAAAGTTGTAGCGGTTTTAGCCTATATTTTGACGAAACAGGCCTAAACCTACTAAAAACTGATGAACCTAAGCTCGGCGCTATAAACGTAGACTTTGTAACGGGGGCTGTGGCGCACAGGCGAAAATTTGGTGGCGGAAAAGGGCAATCTATAGCTAAAGCGGTGGGCCTAAATAAAGGCGCAACGCCTGTTGTACTTGATGCCACCGCAGGCCTTGGACGAGATGGCTTTGTGCTGGCCTCTCTTGGTTGCAAAGTAATACTGCACGAGCGTCACCCTGTGGTAGCTGCTTTATTGTTTGATGGCTTAAAACGTGCCTACGACGACGCTGAAATTGGCCCTTGGATGCAGCAAAATATGAGCTTAGTGTTTGGCTCAAGCCATACATTGTTAGAGCAATGCGAGAGCATGCCCGATGTAGTGTATTTAGATCCTATGTTTCCACACCGTGAAAAATCAGCGCTAGTTAAAAAAGAAATGCGCGTATTTCAAGAGCTTGTTGGCGCAGACACCGACGCAGATGATCTACTTGATTTTGCCTATCCACTTGCTAGTAAGCGTGTTGTTGTAAAGCGCCCCGATTACGCCCCATTTTTAAATGACAAAACACCCAGCATGCAAATTAAAACAAAAAAGAACCGTTTTGATGTGTATGTAAAAGCGGCCATGGTTTAACGGCATTTAGCGTGTTGATCGGGCTTTAAGGATCTATGTCGCTGAAACCATAGTTTGACATAATACAACCATACTATGACATAATTAAACTATAGTTTGACATAAAACTTCTTATAAAAATAAAAAGTAAAAAATAACTTATTTATAATCATGTAGTTGATTTTTTATTAAACCATAGTATGACATAATCTGTTTTTATTTGTATAGTATGTATACAATACAAATAAAAACAGCTATTTCAGCCATGTATATACGTAATTTAAGAAAGCCTTCTCCTAATAAAAATGTATACAAATTTGCGAGCACTAAAGTTAGTAGTGTAATTATGTGTGAGAGCTCATTAGAGTTTGATGCATGTTTTCATCATGAATATAACGACTCTATAGAGAGTTTTGGGAGTCAGCCTGAAGGCTTTAAATATGAGTTTATGGGTAAAAGCTTACCTTACACACCCGATGCACTGATTTTGTATACGAATAAAACTCAAAAATACCATGAATATAAACCTTACTCTAAAATTGCTTCCCCATTATTTAGAGCAAAATTTGCTGCTAAACGAGATGCATCATTAAAAATGGGAATTGACCTTGTTTTAGTAACCGATAGGCAAATTAGGGTAGATCCAATATTAAGTAACTTAAAGTTATTACACCGTTACTCAGGTGTTTACGGCATTAGTAGCATTCAAAATGACTTGCTCAGTTTTATTCGTACATCAGGTGCAATTAAGCTAAACGATGTAAGTTCTCAGATCGGCATACCAATTGGCGAAACACGCTCACTTGTTTTGGGGCTAATGCATAAAAGGTTGATTGAAGCTGAGCTAGGGTGTGATGATTTAAATAATAATCCAACACTATGGACTACACCATGACAGATTTTTTCAATGAATTTGATGAATCGCTAGCTCCATTAAAACCACAAACACCCACACAATACGTCAAATTAGATGATGCCAACTTAATCAAGCGTGATTTGGATACCTTTTCAGATACCTTTAAAAACCAAGCGCTACAAAGGTATAAGCTAATTAGTTCTATAGATAAAAAACTTTCACGTGGGTGGACCCAACGAAATTTAGATCCTATTTTAGATGAGCTTTTTAAAGCGAGTGACGAAGTTCGGCCAAATTGGCGAACTGTTGCTCGTTGGCGCAAAAAATATATCGAAAGCAACGGTGATATTGCCTCCCTTGCTGATAAAAACCACAAAATGGGAAACAGAACTAACCGTATAAAAGGGGATGATAAATTTTTTGATAAAGCATTAGAACGATTTTTAGATGCTAAAAGACCTACTATAGCAACTGCATATCAGTACTATAAAGACCTTATTGTTATTGAAAATGAGAGTATTGTCGAAGGCAATATTCCAATAATATCCTACAATGCGTTTAATAAAAGAATCAAAGCAATACCCCCGTATGCGGTCGCGGTCGCAAGGCATGGTAAATTTAAAGCAGACCAATGGTTTGCTTACTGCGCTGCGCACGTGCCACCGACAAGAATATTAGAGCGTGTAGAGATTGATCATACACCACTTGATTTAATCCTACTTGATGATGAGTTACTTATCCCTATAGGAAGACCTTACCTAACATTACTTATTGATGTATTTAGTGGCTGTGTTCTTGGTTTTCATCTTAGTTATAAATCTCCTTCATATGTATCTGCGGCTAAGGCTATTACTCATGCGATTAAACCAAAGTCTATTGCTGCTATGAATATAGAACTACAAAATAATTGGCCTTGCTTTGGTAAATTTGAAAATTTAGTTGTAGATAATGGGGCTGAATTTTGGTCTAAAAACCTAGAGCATGCTTGTCAGTCCGCAGGAATAAATATCCAATATAACCCTGTACGCAAGCCTTGGTTAAAACCCTTTATAGAGCGTTTTTTTGGGGTAATTAATGAATATTTCTTACCTGAGTTACCAGGAAAGACATTTTCAAATATTTTAGAAAAAGAAGAATATAAACCTGAGAAAGATGCAATTATGCGCTTCTCAACTTTTGTTGAAGAATTTCACCGCTGGATCGTGGATGTATACCACCAAGATAGTAATTCACGTGAAACTCGAATCCCAATTAAACGCTGGCAACAAGGGTTTGATGCATATCCCCCTTTAACTATGAGTGAAGATGATGAAGCGCGCTTTGATATGTTAATGCGCATCTCTGACTCAAGAACGTTAACGAGAAATGGGTTTAAATATCAAGAGTTAATGTATGACTCAACAGCTTTGGCTGATTATCGTAAACATTATCCGCAAACAAAGGAAACTGTAAAAAAACTGATCAAAGTCGACCCTGATGACATCTCAAAAATTTATGTTTATTTAGAAGAGCTGGAAAGCTACCTAGAAGTACCGTGTACAGACCCTAGCGGTTATACGGATGGTTTAAGTATCTATGAGCATAAAACAATAAAAAAAATTAATAGAGAAATGATTAGGGAATCTAAAGATAGTCTGGGCTTAGCTAAAGCTCGCATGGCTATTCATGAGCGAGTAAAGCAAGAGCAAGAAGCTTTTACTGCATCAAAAACTAAAGCAAAAATTACAACCGTCAAAAAGCAAGCTCAAATAGCTGATGTAAGCAACACAGGAACGGGCACTATTAAGGTCTCTGAAGAAAGTGCAGCCCCTGTGCAAAAACATATAAGTAACGATAATTCTGACGACTGGGATGATGACTTAGAGGCATTTGAATGAATGCCTTAACAGAGATACAGATAGAGAAGTTACGGAACTTTAGCGATTGCATCGTTATGCACCCGCAAATTAAAACAATTTTTAATGACTTTGATGAATTAAGATTAAACCGTAAATTTCAGTCAGACCAACAGTGTATGCTATTAATTGGTGATACAGGTGTTGGAAAAAGTCATACCATTAATCACTACAAAAAAAGAGTTCTAGCTACACAGAATTATAGTCGAAATACTATGCCAGTCTTAGTAAGTCGTATATCTAGGGGGAAAGGCTTAGATGCTACTTTAGTCCAAATGCTGGCAGATCTGGAGCTATTTGGAAGTAGTCAAATTAAAAAACGAGGCTACAAAACAGACCTTACTAAAAAGCTTGTAGAAAGCTTAATTAAAGCTCAAGTAGAGCTACTCATCATTAATGAGTTTCAGGAGTTAATAGAGTTTAAAAGCGTACAAGAACGACAACAAATTGCAAATGGGTTAAAGTTTATTAGTGAAGAAGCCAAAGTGCCAATAGTACTGGTTGGTATGCCTTGGGCTGCAAAAATAGCTGAAGAACCACAATGGGCTTCTCGCTTAGTTAGAAAAAGAAAACTTGAATACTTTAGCTTAAAGAACGACATTAAGTACTTTCGCCAATATTTAATGGGCCTTGCGAAGCAAATGCCATTTGATAAGCCCCCTAAGCTTGAAAGTAAGCATACCACAATGGCGCTATTTGCTGCATGCCGAGGGGAGAATAGAGCTCTTAAACATCTTCTATCAGAAGCTTTAAAATTAGCATTGAGTTGTAATGAGCATCTTGAAAATAAACATTTTATTACAGCTTATGAAAAGTTTGATTTTTTTAATGACAAAGATTCACTAAAGCTAAAAAACCCTTTTGAACAAGATATTAAAGATATTGTTATTTATGAAGTAATTAAAAGCTCATCGTACAACCCAAATGCTTTGGATCCTGAAGATATGCTCACAGGGCGTAAATTCGCAATAGTAAAGTAAGTTGTACTAGCTTATGGTCGATTAAGGAGATTCAAACGGATAAGGCGTTAAATTAGGTTCGTGTGATTTAATCAAGTATGACAGTCGCATATGTGCCAATAGCAGACGATCACAATAACCAATAAATAATTTGCTGAATCATGAAATCAGACGTCACTATGACTCACTTTTGGACACAAATGAGTGCGCTACTAGTTTTACCCCCTTACTTACTCTTACATCGAATTAAATTAGTAAGGGGAGGCCATAGGGTAAGACGTACCTTGTTGTGAAATTAACGTACTAGACCTATACAGCGCCTTATTTGATACTTTCCATCCTCTTTTAATCTTATTTCAGCTTGGAAGTCCAACCCTTCACCAAGGTGCTCGGTAAAGCTATGAGGAAAAGCTGTTCTGTGGAAGAAAGCCTCATTCGATGTCGCTCCTATACTAGCAAAACCAAATCCACGGTCTTTGTTGTAAAACTTAATTGAACATGTTTCGGTTTGAAGCTGATTTTTGCCTTCAACAAATCCGTCCATTGTATCTATCTGAATCCCTCTATCCCCTTGCCCTAATGTACAATAAACTATGTCACCGTCATGGATTGTTTCCAATTCATTTTGTTTAAGCTTGGAGACTTTGAAATAAACCTCTTCATTTAATTCGGTTAGAGACATAAAACCAAAGTCTTTCTCTTGATCATAACGTTCAACTTTACCCATGAGTTTTTCTCCAAGGAAACTGGAATAGTTATCTTGAATAACCCCATTAGATTCGCCTTTATCTGAACTAAAAGCTTGGATATCCTTTATCAAGCTCTTTTGACACTCGAACTGTTCTTTGTCCTCTTCTATATTTATATACTTCTTATCTTCATGAATAAGATAGTCAGAGAATTTTTTTCGAACATAAGAAGTTATATCGCTGAATGATTTCTTAGACTTATAGCAGCTACGAATTTCAGCAACCACTTCAGGATTACATATACCAGTAGTCAGTGCCATTTGGTAAAAATAAACACTATTCCTAGTAGATAAGTCGTAATGAGCCAAGCCCTTGTAAGTTATAGCTAGCTTTTGAATATCATTTAAAACACTTGCAGAGGGATCGTATGACTCTATCAGTCTTAGTGAAGATAACTCAGTCAAGCAAGACTCTACATCAACGGAATCCACTCCCAATGCTTCAAAGTAATCCGTTATCGATTCAACTGTTAAATGTCTTTCTTCAACATCTCTACCGCTTGACTTTGTCACCTTTAATAACGCGAGAATTCGTAAATTCAATAAAGGGGAGTGTGATTTTTTCGAACTGACTTTAAAGGTAGAAATTACGCCAAAATCTTCACCAGTGCTTAGTCTATAGGCTTCATAGTCACCACGCAGTAAAGCATCTATGAACTTGGAATAGCTAATTGGCTCTGTCGTTATATAGCTTGTAATAAGGTCCTCAATCCTCATTACTGGCGAAGTAATGATTCTTTTTGATAGGCTCATTATGGCGCGAATATTGTAGTTGGTCAGCTCTCCGAGCGTTTTTGCTGTGAAGTTATTCTCCACAAAAATATCTTCCAGCACCTGAGCAAACTTTGAAATGTCTTTGAGCTCTATGCGAATCCCTTTACTAGACAAATACTCTCTTTTCTTATCCGTCTCAGCTGTAACGAGCGTCTTATTGAGAAAATCTATACGTTTTCTAAACACTTCCCTCGGTGAAGGTGTTGGCAAAAAGAAAGACTTAGATTGATGTATAGTAAATATATCCGTTTTTGAGAAGCTCCATGCGGACTTATCAGTTACGGGAAACATAAGCATACATAGCTGTACTTTGCGTCTATACGAGTTACAAAGCTGAAAAATTTGGGTTTTGAATTCGAGACTAAACTCATCAGTATTATCTACAATTATGATTGGCAGCTTCTTCCTGTTGTGTATAGTGAAATGAAGTAAGCTTTCGAGATACCCTTCACGATTTTCATCAACTTCCTTTTCTAAAAAATCGGCAAATTTTTTATCAAACGTATCCTTATCATTTTCATAGATTTTCTTTAAGTGTCCCGCAGCCCTTCTCTTATACTCGCTAAAGTACATACCTTGTAGGTCTGTGTATGCAGGGAAACCCTCTACAAAGAGTTCTTTTTCGATAAAGACGATCATTGTTTCGGTGATCCAACTAACGATTGTTTGTTCGTCACCAGAGGCATCTAAACAATTTATCTTTATCGTTAAACAATGTTCACGCGTGCTTTTAGGCAGTATTTTTGAAAAAAACCTGTCAATATAGGTCGTTTTACCTGAGCCCGTGGGGCCAACAATGAAAACTGAAAGGTCAGATTCAGAGGGCATTTCAGCTTGAACATTCCCCTTTATCAGATTACTTAACTCACTTCCTACTTGATTTTTGTCCTGAGGTAAATTATTCAAAACACTAGACGTGATTTTCTCAAGGGAATAATCAGCAATGCGACTTTCATTCGACTCTACAAAGCACTCTTTCATTATTTCTGAGTTCTCATCACCAGTTAGCTGCGTGAAGAAACTATGCAGTATTTTTTCCAAATCAAATGCTACTGGTGATTTTTGGAGTATATTTATTTCGCTCGGTGCGATTGCTGAGGTTAGGGGTAAAGTCAGGTATTCTCGGCTATTATGTACTTGATCGAATAATGCATTATAGGTTTTGGCACTAAAACAATCATATGACAAGAGTTCATAGAACCTACTAAAGGAATTCTGTATTGCTTCTAAAGATGGAAAAACAAATGCTTCCTTTTCTCTATAACCACCTTTAACCCAAGTTTTAAAAACGACCCATGTAATACCATCAGTAACAACAGCTATTGGTATTCCTTCCTCGCTAGCATAAGAATGAGCTTGTCGTATACCCTCAATTGAAGGTTTTAGAACTGAGCCGGATATTTTAAGAGGGCGACACTTATCAGTAACGGCTGATTCAACGCCTAAAATGCCAATACGCTTAGCTTCAATTACTAACGCTCTTTCACCACCTACTTTAAGTATGTAGTCTGAGAAGCCATTAGCATGATTATTTTCACATGAAAATGAAGTAAAAGACCAACCTAAACACTCATGAAATATTCTGTTTATTATTTTAACTTTTGCGTCTTCTTCACTTATTATAGAAGAAAGGTCATCTTTGACCTCTTCAAGCAAAGCCTTCAGTTTCCCCTCAGCAATATCAACGTTAGCCATTTTTTACCTTAAGTCTTTACACACCATACAGTTAGAATACATGAACATCATCACGCATACTATGTCAAACTCTATATGTTACATATTTAACGTAACTCATTAACAGTAGTTAGACGCCTTTCAACTTCAACTCTAGTAAAACGTTCACCGTGCTTTGCATGTTTCGAACAAAATATTGAATAAAGTAGATCTGATAAAGTCGGTCGAGGGTGCTCGGAATTGTCCATTTCCTTCCTTGAAAAGTAACTATTGGGTCGAGCCCTATCTTTTCCTAACCAAGTTGTTTATAACCTGAATTAATCCGTTTTTCGTAGTTTAGCAAAATCACTGACGCACTTTTGTCCAAAAACGAGTTTACTCGACCGTCTGCTTCTCGCTCAAAACCGCCTGTCAGGCGAAGTCTAAACCCGTTCTTTTAAACTGTAGGATCGGATATGAGCTACTACATCTAATGATAGTTAGGAAGTCCAATCCACTATAGGACAACATAGTTAGAGACCTTTAGTCTCACAACGACTTTTAACTACATTATTTTGGTTCTTTTGTAGCTTTGAAATCTTCTCAGCTCTAGTGCACTCCCAAGCATCAACAGGATACATTCTATCCCACGCATTCATTAGTTGGCGCTGTGCTTTACTCATGCTGTATCGTTTATAAGTGTTCTCCATATACAGATAAGTACGTGCAATTTGCCCTCTAGCCATTTCAGGTGGCTCAGCTTTTCTGTCGTCTATTTTCATCACACAACGCCCGAAATCGCTTTTAGCCGCTGGAAGCATGGTAAAGTTATGATTACTTCTTAGCGCATTCACAGCGCCAATGGCCGGATAAAGGTTGAACATATCAGCTTGCATAAAACGGTATTCCGTATTTACTTTCTCTGCACATCGTCGCCCTTTAAATGACTTCCCCTTACTATTCACACACTGCTTATGTCCATCTCGCCATTCGCTAAAAGTACGACCAAAGTTTTCTGCTGGAACAACATGTTCCCATTCAATTTTTTTAGCTCGTTTGACGTACTTTGTTGTAGAAAAGCCCTTCGGTGCGGTTACTTTTTTATTAACGTCAAATGTCGCACCACAATAAAGTGTAATGCGGTGGTTGTTATAAACCTGCTTTTCTAGAAGTCGTTTCGCTTTGCTAAATGAGTCGATTTCTTGATTTGCTGAAGAGGGTGCAGAGAAGATTAGTGTTGCTAACAGTGTAATTATGGATGCTTTCATTATGATTCTTGGTACCTATTTCAGTTTAAATATGTCACATGTAATAAATGAGTTAATAAGCTAGTTCTCATATGTGGTGACTGACAATTTTAATTGTAGAGCACAGATATTATGCTTTTAAAATTTAATGAGAAAGCTACTTCCCAGTCCATGTATTGTCATTTTGATACTGCCCAGAGCAAGCGCTGTTATATGCAAATTGGCCCGTAGACTTATCTCGACAGCGCCAGACTAAGTTGTAGTTACCATCATAAAACTGGTCCCATGCATAACCAGAAGAATAGTTATTTGACCCGCCAGCTCCTGCCGCAGCAACAGCTAAAACGACGACACCTACCGCAACGACAGCAGCAACAACGCCTTGAGCGATTTCTTTTCTGTCTTGTGCAGCTAATATCTCACATTTGTATTGAGTGAGTGCTCTATATTTAACTTCTCTGTTAAGCGCGTAGATATAGTTCGCTTCATCAGTATTTTCGGCGGTGTAACTTTTAGCGAGGATATCTTTATCATCAAGGTAATTTCGACACACTTGAGCATCTGTTAATTCAGAGTCACCGGCAATGATGGCGTGTCTAGAGGCTGAACAACCAGTAATAAAGCTAAGTATCAGAAAAGATACAATAGTGTTTTTAAATAAAGTCATCAGTAAATTATTCCATAATTAAAATAAGCTTTGAGTAAGCTCATAATTCCTTTATGAAATTTTAACAAACCGATGTTGATTTTACTAATTGTTATTAAATGGGTTTTTCATCTTTAAGTCTAAAACATGCTTATATCAGCTCTAATTAAACTATCGTCTCACAAAAAGAACCTTGGCATAATTTGAACCTTAAATTACACTGTATATATAAACAGTGCTTGAGGTGTGTATGTTCGTTATTCCAATTTTTATAGAAGCTGGCATTACCGGCTTTGAATCTCCTGCCGCAGAATATGTAGAGCTCGGTATTTCAATTGATGAGCTAATCATCAAACACCCGAATGCCACTTTTATTGGTATCGCTTCTGGGCAATCCATGCAAGAAGTAGGAATATTCGATGGTGACTTACTAGTCATTGATAGAGCTGAGGATGTAAGTACCGGCGATATTATTGTTGCTAGTTATAACGGTTCGTTTGTTTGTAAAATCATAGATAAGTCGAAGCGCTTACTTATCTCTGCCTCTAAAGATTATAAGTCTGTTTATATTTCTAATGATGATGACTTTAAGCTCGAGGGTGTCGTTACTGCGAGCATCCGCCTACACAGAAATAAAGCTGAAGTGAATCGATGTTTGCCCTCGTAGATGCAGTGGCATTTTATGCCAGTGCGGAGAAGGTATTTGACCCATCCATTCGCTTTAAACCCGTTGTTGTTCTAACAAATAACGATGGGTGTATTTGTGCAATATGCCCTATTGCTAGAAAGCTTAATATCCCGAAATTTGAACCTTACTTCAAAATTAGACCCTATTTAGAGCAGCATAATGTCGTCGTGCGCTCTTCAAATTATGAACTCTACGCTGATTTGAGTGAGAGAATGATGACGGTCATTAATCGTTTTTGTGATGACCATTATGTTTATAGTATTGATGAGTCATTTTTACGTTTTACTGGTTTTTCTAAAATCATTGATGACTGGGCTGACTACGGACACACAATACGACGAGCTGTATGGCGTGAGACAGGATTGCCTGTTGGTGTAGGCTTTGGCATTACGCCTACGTTAGCTAAAGCAGCCAACCATGCGGCAAAAAAACTCTCTGGTTATAACGGGGTTGCTGTTATTCACGATGATATCTCACGCCAGGAAGTCCTGATGCGTATGGATGTTACCGATGTCTGGGGTATTGGCTCTCGACTCGGTAGAAAACTCAAGGTGATGGGAATTAAAAGTGCATGGGATTTAGCGAATCAAAACCCTAAAGAAATGCGACGCATGTTTAGCGTTGTTGTTGAGAGGACCGTAAGTGAGCTTAACGGCATCGCCTGCTTAAGTTGGGATGAAGTAAAACAGAATAAAAAAGAAATCTACTCAACGAGAAGTTTCGGGGAAAGAGTAAGTGAATTAAATACATTAAAATCAGCCCTCGTAACACACGCAGCAATTGTAGGTCGTAAACTAAGAAAGCAACAATCATTAGCAAAACGACTTGTTATATTCGCTGCAAGCTCGCCACACGAAGACCTGTATTATAAGAAATCATTGCTCTATGATTTTCCTATACCTACATCAGATACCAGTGTTATAGCCAGTGCTGTTTCAGATGTTATTGATGATATTTATAAGGCTAACACGCGCTTTTATCGCTGCGGTATTGGCGCAATAGAATTAGAAAGTGAGTTATTTCAACAAGCAGATATGTTTTCTGTGAGTAAAGATAACCCAGAAGTAATGGCGTGCTTAGATGCTATAAATAAACGTTATGGTGTTGGCACTTTATCTTTAGGAAGTGAAAAGCTCACAAAATCATGGAGCATGAAACGAGCTTTTTTATCGCCCCATTACACAACCCGTTGGTCAGATATTCCAATCATAGATTGTGATTGAGCTAGGTTAGATAAACCAAGTATTGAATGGAATTAGACCAGAACATTCATCTAATATGTAAAATCTAATAAATGAACGTCTCGCTTTTAGTAAATAAACTTTAGCTCAAAATATTCCGCTTTGTGCCATGAGCGGACATTGAAGATTTTTAATGTATGAAGTCAAGATTTGACCCCATTCACTTTAAATTGATAAAAGTGCCTCTTTAATAATGATTTAGAAACACCGACTTTACTACTACCCAATTTTATTCCTGCAAAATTTTTGTAGTAGGTATCTTTTACTTTATCAGAAACAACTATTTCTAAGGTCTGCGGTTCAATTGATATTAAAAACTTATCGAATAACCGATGGAGATCAACTCTGAGACATAAGCCATTCTGAATGACGTTAGATTGTGCCCCTTTGTAAGGCATAATGTGTGCAGCCTCAAGTAAGGCTTGTTCTTCACTGCTAGATATAGCACATTTCAAATAGAAATTATCCAGAATGAGTGCTCGAAATCCCTGCTGACCGACCCTAGTAACCTGACTTCTAGTAACTCTACTCCGGTTATCCTCAGATAAGGCTTCTAAATCCAAATTCTCTTTCTGAATCGGCTTGGCAAATCTACTTTTCTCTTCAGATTCATCTCCAGCCTCGTCATAATCGTACTCTAAGTCAAGAATTTGTGGGTGTTCAAGAAAAGCTTTCCAGTGCTTCTTTTGGTTATCAATTTTATTGGCATAGCGAATAATTGCTAAAGCTTCACAAGCGGCTGCAACTGAATTAAAAGAATAATCTCGTTCTTCCCATAATTTTATAATCTGTTTTAAAGGCAACTTAATGAGCTGCGAGCGGCTATATTTTTTTCTATCAAATGGATTATCAACTTTAAACTGTTTTTGACTTGCATAGTTGTCATACTGAAAGACAGCATCACTTTTTATTCTATTTTCAAATTCAGTAATATAATCATGATTTAAATAACTTTCCCATCCTCGATAGCTATCAACATTTCCATCATTTACATCTTTAAGAGCAAGCACCTCTGCCGCTGCTTCTTTTGTTCCACATAGCTCATACCTATGCAGCCAAACCTCTGAGATTTCATCAAGACTAAGTTCATTTACATCTTCTGGATCATAAACATATAGATGAAGTGGTAATTCATCACTTTGGCTAGTTAAGGTTGGCTCTTCTTGCTGAAGTTCATCAACCTCATAAGAATATGTTTGGGAGGTTATGAGCGAAGCATCACTATCTATTTCGAATGCAGTATTTAGGTATGAATCAGAGCTTTCCTTAGCTAGAAGATACAGCCCTACATTAAACTTAGGGCCGTAGTTTTTCATTTCAAGCTTTTTCTTAGCTAACTTTCTTTTACTTTGTTTTTTACTTTTTTGGTAATTGCTTTTCGCGTTATCAAAGTCTAATGAGCTTATAAAATTACTTAAATCTTCTTTATTTGATTTATTTGCATACTTCTCTCTAAACTCCTTCTTCTCGGTTTCACTTAGTTTTACACCCTGTTTTGAAAAAAACTGGAAAGCGCCATCCACTCTAATTCCTTTTGAATAGAGCTTTAAAATTCCTTGCTTAACCTTTAAGGAAAGATTATCCATAATTTACCTTCATCAGATGAAAAAGCCAACGATAGTCAAATCTTGACTTCAGGTATCAAATTTTTTGACTAACTGGTTCTCACTATTTGCGAGGTTCGGCGCCAATTGCGGGCATTGGTAACGCCCGCCACAAACGCGAGCAACTTGTTGCGAGTAGAGCACCCAACGGGCGCATTTTGATGGAGATTGTTAGGTACTTTATTTATCATATTTTTTAATACCTTTTATCCAAGACTTAGGCATGAACGCAATGGTGAGGAACAATAAAACGCCGCCTATTTTTCCAAAAACTTCAATAGCTAACAACATCGCAAAAATTAACCCAGCAATCACTGCACAATATGCAATCAGAACCCTCACTGCTGTATGTTCAAAAATTCCTCTCCAAAAACCATGTTTAGCTATCGATGTAGAAAGAGAAAGAAAAAATAATACAAGCAAAGTTAAGCCAATCAATCCCCCTGTAAAATCACAGACAGCGCTCTGACAAATGCCGCCGCGTGTTTGTGCATTTACAGTTATTGGTATGAGCGCCCAAAAAATTAGAGGTAAACAACGGTTTGATTTCATAGCACCACCTAATAATTAAATAGCGCGCTCATCGTGCATATTTCCGGGGAGTTAACGCTCATTTATCTACTTTATATAGTTTTAACAAATTACCTAAGGTATTACTACCACTTAGCTTTCTAAAACTTTAAAGAAAAGTAAAATAGAACAATATGCGCGCGTCGCTCATTTTTATGAATATGCGCAAAGAGCAGTTTAACCAATAAATTAGCGACGATATTAAGCAAATATCAATGTCCGGTTATCGCTCATACCCGAATTCTTTTGTAGCGGGCTAAGCTTAAAACTCCATAAACACCGGAGTACAACTAATGCACCAGTTAACAATATATCAGCCTAAAGAGCCTTGGAATAAAAATAAGCTTGTAGGACAAAAGTTACCTCTGAAATTACAGCAAATATGGGCTATCCGAATACGACTAGAACTTTTTCATAAAATAAGAGATCTAGCACTATTTAACCTAGCCATAGATAGCAAACTAAGAGGGTGTGATTTAGTTTCACTAAAAGTTAACGACATCGCACATGGTAAAACAATTCAATCAAGGGCAATAGTCGTTCAAAAAAAGACTGGTATGCCCGTTCAATTTGAAATTACTGGGAATACAAGGAAATCAATTGTGGCGCTCATAGAGCAATTTACTCTCAACTCTTATGATTACTTGTTTAAGTCACGAATCCATTCTTCTGCACACCTTTCAACTCGTCAATATGGACGTATAGTTGATTCTTGGGTCACCTCAATTGGGTTAGATAAGACTCAATATGGCACTCATTCTATGAGACGTACTAAACCATCACTAATTTACAAAAAAACTAAAAATTTAAGAGCCTGTCAGCTTCTACTTGGCCATAGAAAACTAGAGAGCACTGTCAGGTACTTGGGAATAGAAGTTGATGATGCGTTAGAAGTATCAGAACAGATCGATGCTTAAGTTTGAACCAATGCCAGACCTGAAGTAAGCGTCTGGCATTGGTTTCTAAAAAAATGTTAATCCACGCTACTTTGTTCTAATAAAATTATAATGAAGCTGTATCAATATTGATTTGATAAGGCTTACTGACAAATTCAGCCATTTTTATACACTCCTTAACTGCAAACCCTCGTCCTTTGTAGTTTGCGAAAGCAATATGAGTATTATCAGTTAACACTGCATATAATCTATAGTCATGTGTGTAGCCTTTTCTAGGTATAGCTTTAAAACCTTTAATATCTGATAATTTATAAACACGTTTAAAAATAGTATATAAACTACTCGACTTTAATTCCAAGGTTTGTTTTGCGAGATCAAAACGACATACATAGCCACCAAACGAACCACTCCACCCTAGCCAGCATATAAACCCAGATACCCATATCGGTAATGATTTTGCTTCATCAGAATTAAACACATTAATTAGCCCGATAAATAAAAAGAAACCACACAACAAAACTAGCAATAATCTAGTTAACCTTGGTTGTCGATAAATAGCTAGCTCACTAGATAGTTCTTTAAAATACATTACAGCACTCCGTATTTAACTAAGCCGGCAATGGCTGTAAAAACAAAAAATGGCAGGGATAGTTTTATTAGCGATTTGCGATCCCATATTTCAATGAAAACAAGATCTTCACTATT